>JBCQTT010000010.1:0-89489 GCA_047174765.1 Rikenellaceae bacterium
AGTACGCCTCGTGTCCATAGTTAGCGCACGACACAGCTACATTTGCCTCGCCACCTCCATAGATGACATCGAACGAGTTGGAGCGAACAAATCGCAAATTTTCCGGGGTTGAGAGGCGGAGCAAGATCTCGCCCATTGTTACTATTTTCATAATTATTTGTGTTTATACTTGTGTTAAAGTAAATTCTATGATTTACAAGCGAAATAGCGGTTTTTAGGTAAGAGCACTCAACAACCGAGAGGAATAAACATTTTATTATAACTAAGTAGTGTAAAACAATTATTGACATATTTTTAACAGCACTCTTAGAGCAATATTTCTCACTATTAAATTTCAATATAGAACCACTACTATATTTTCGATTCAATAGTGAGAAATCTCATCTCCAATAGTCTCTTAAAAACACAGCAATAATTATTTTAGCCTACTTAAAGGCTAAAATATCTCAAGGTTGCTAAGGGGGCTACCGACTAAATCGCACGAGCAGAGGTGAAATCTACTTGGCGCTAGTTTTTAGCTGTTCGAATCTTTTTCTGGTCTCTATTATAGCCTTTTGGTAGCGCTTGTTATCTATCTCATTTGTAGACTCTGTGGGGTCTCGCCTAAGATCGAAATACTCTTCGACGCCATAATCTGACCATAGGATATATTTGTGATTTTCGCTCACGACTCCCAGCGAACTCGGGATGATCGATACTCCATTTATAGTGGGATGTTCATAGAAGAAATCATCTCGCCACCCTCTTTTGGATCTCCTCTCGCCATAGATCTGATATAGATCACACCCTTGTATCGACTCCGGGATATCTATACCAACGGCCGAGATGATTGTCGGAGCAAGGTCAATGTTGAGAGCCATCTCATTGATCTTTACTCCCTCTTTGCGGAGGCGTGGGTCACAAATAATTAGAGGTACTCGAAGAGCCTCGTCGTAGGGAAACCACTTGTCGGCCAACTGCTTCTCGCTATGGAAATACCCATTATCTCCCATAAATATAATCAAGGTATTCTCATAATCGCCCGTACGTTTCAACTCCGCAACAATACGACCAATCGCCTCGTCAACTTCACTTACCATACGATAGTAACTCTTCATCATCTGTTGATACTTCTCGGCGGTCTCAAATCGCCAATGCCAGCGAACTCGTCCTTCGCACTCGTCGGATTGCAAGAAATATGGCAGTGATTTGAAGTATTGCTCAGTCGCCTTCTCTGATATGGGAATATCGATATCTCGATAGAGCTCTTCACTTTGAGGTTGGTAACGATATTGATCGGGATGTTTATCCTCGGCGTGTGGTGCATAGAAACCAACCGACAAGCAGAAAGGTTGGTCAGATGGTTTGTTCTTCAAGAATTTTAGAGCATCTTGAACGTTGCGTTCGGTAATGTGTATCGAGTCCCGACCAATACGCGTATAGCCACCCTCTAAACGTTCGATCTTCGACGAGCCATCCGCTGGGTACCAATGTGCCCCCTCGTAGACCGAGGCGAAGTCGAAATCCGACGCTCGCCCTCGTCCCAATCCATACTTGCCGACAATACCACTCCAGTAGCCATTTGATCGCAACAACCCCGGATAACTTTGCGAGAACTGTTCTGGGGTAAGGTTCTTTCCAAATCGATCTACTCCGTGGCGGCTCATATACTGCCCTGTAAAGATACTCGCACGCGAAACACACGATATACTGGTCGTAACGTAGGTGTTGGAGAAGAGAACTCCCTCTTGAGAGAGTTTATCTATGTTGGGCGTAACGATAAACTCCGATCCCATACAGCCGATGGAGTTCCAACGTAGATCGTCAGCGAGCAGAAATAACACATTCATCTTTTGTGGTGCTTCGCTAGCTTGAAGAGGGGAAACGCATAGCGCCAATCCACCAGTACATAGCTTAGAGGCTATTTTTAGATAGTTATGATTCATATTTTTATGCTATTTTGTATATATTACTGTTCCACCCTCATCGAGCAAAGATCTATATCCCCATTTGTCGATATAGTCCCAGCCCGATAGAAAATCATCACCGCGATCTCTCAACATTCTCATCAACAGAGTATCTAACTCCGCTTGAAGCGCTGCCGCCTGCTCATTACCAATCAAGTTGTTTAGCTGGTATGGATCGTTGTCGTTGTCGAAGAGCAGCCACGGTCCTTGCATATCTCTGACATAGGTATAACGTTTGGTTCGAACTCCTCGATACTCGCGACCTCCATTTGAGCGTCGAAACTCTCCATAAGGCGATACCGACTCGATAATCACCGCCTCGACACTATCCCTCTGCTCGCCGAGTAGTATAGGCAGCACATTACGTCCCTCGACACTCTCTGGGATGGGGATATTACACATCGCAAGGAGCGTGGGCATCACATCCGTCACGTTGAACAACAGATCGTCTGTCCCTCCATCAACTCCAAACATTTTGGGGTATCTCAACAGAAATGGGATACGTATAGATTCATCATAGGGGCGTTGCTTGGCTCGAAATCCGTGCGAACCGAGCATATCGCCGTGATCTGCCGTGAATACAAAGATGGTGTTCTTATCCAATCCAAGCTCTTTGATGTGGGCGAGCAACTCTCCAATAGCGTCGTCGAGAGCTGTGACGTGGGCATAGTACCCCTTTAGATTTTTGGTTGCAACATTTTTACTCTTTTGCGGAACATTATCTCGCAGCGAAATAGGCTTATCAGCGTATAGTTCTTGATACTCCTTGGGGGCTGTGCCGTATGGATCGTGTGGAGTGCCAATGGAGAGCATTAACATAAATGGTTGGTTCTGAGTAGCCTGTGTGCTAATATACTTCATTGCATCGGCTGTCTGGGCAAAGGTGTCGTACCCCTCCCAAGTCTTGATATCGGTATCGTCGTTGTCGTAATACTTCGAATCGTTGTAGTTGTGATTACACTCTATAGCCTTGAAGTATTGGAATCCCTGCCTAAATTCGGGGGCTATATAGTTACTGCGCCCATTGCCGTTGAGATGCCACTTGCCGACATAAGCTGTGTTGTAACCTGCCGCCAGAAATTGCTTTGCTATTGTTTGAGCTTCGGAGTTGAGCTGTAAATCGTTGAGAAATATACCGTTGCTAAGTGGGTATTGCCCCGTCATAAGCGATGCACGATATGGAGAGGAGACCGGACACCCCGATATCGCATTTGTCATATTCAAACTCTGTTGAGCCAATAGGTCGATATTGGGGCTCTGCACATTCTCGTCGCCCGCATAGCCTAGGGCTTGTTGGCGCAGCTGGTCGGCAAACACAAAGATAACATTGGGTCTTGTCTCTATCTCTGCCTCCGAACAGGATGTTAAAGCAAGTGGTAGGACCACAGTCATACCACTTGCAAAGTTCTTAATTAGGTCTCTTTTCATTGAGCTAGTTTGTATCTATTAATTTACCAGTTGCGATACTTATCTACGCTTGCTGCAACACCCATCTTTGGATTTCCAGATACACCCTCACTTATACTTCCCAACTTAAAGGCATTAGGCTCGTATATCGTTGCCGAATCGGGGTGAGCAGCGACAAAATCACGCCACTCCACCCATAGAGCATCGTAGGCAGCGATAGCGGCTCTCATCTCATTTTTCATCTGTACCCCCTTGATTTCGTTCAATTTGCCATAGTAGTAGATCGAGAATATCTCCCTCATAAGCTCATACTTTATGCGACCATACGTAGATGATACTCGAAGATACTCCTCATCCTTGGCATCTTGCATACGGATGCTTTTCGATAGCTGCTCAATCTCTCGCCATAACACTACGGCCTGTTCCTTCTCAGCCATCATCTCAGCTCCTTTGTCATTATTGACAATATATTTAAGATAGTTAGATAGAGACTGCTCCCCAGAGATATATTGATCTCTAGCCCAGTTAACGGTAAAATTATACTCCGTAAAGTCTATCAGCGAACACTGTCCCTTCACAACACCCTCATCAGCCTTGTGTAGTATCGAGATGAATGGCTCGATCGAACTCTCCTCGACTCCCATTATTGCGAGTGAACGGTGCAATACTTGGCTCTCGTTTAGGGTTGTATCTTGCGCCCAGACCGCTGTCGAGATCGCATTTACGTCGCACCACATCTCGTTCGTGATATATGGACCACGCCATCCTCCGCCACGAGACCACGTCCAGAGACCGCGGAATTTAGGATCTTTTTTTAGGTCGAGTAATGATTTGTATGGCTCGTCGCTCATATTCTGTTCATACTCAATGAATCCATTGAGCATACCGCCAAAGATGTAGACAGGGTGTGCTCCCTTTCCGTAATACTCTGGTTGTCCTTGAACCTCAACGATATATCCGTGGTCGCCAAGTCCGATTGTTGGGTTGAATTGCGTCAAACGGTGGAAATCTCCTTTGGTATATTTAATTGAAATGCACAAATTATCGTGTGGCTCCACTTGACTCATCACCTTCGTAAATACATCGGTGCGTGTGTGTAGGAATCCGAAATCCCACGTGCGGTAGAATAGTTGTTTATCATATTTTTCACATATCTCGCGACGGAAGAGTTTGAGTAGCTCCGCGTGTCTAGCAATTCTACTCTCGTCGCCAGATGTGCCGACGGGGCTGCTTCCTGAGTGGTATGGTGTGTCGAATAGATATGTTTCGCCAACACGTGATACTATTCCATCTAGCTCTGGGAAGGTCTCGAATATCTCACGGATCTGCGCCTCGACGAGTCGTTGGGTCATCTCTTTTTGGATGTCGGGCGACATTCGACCGTGGAGTACACTGCCACCTGAGGAGTGATCATCTTTCACGATTTGCTCGCTATATTTCTCTAGGATGATTGTTGGTAAAACCAACATATCTGTAAATGGATAGACCTTTAATCCCGCCTCTTTTGCACGCCTCAACTCTTTGCGGATCTCCTCCTGCTTTGCCAATATCCACTCGCGCTCGGCGCTACCCTCGGGGATAATCCCCTCTTCAAATGAGTCGTATGTCAGTGCGCATTGCACATGCCAATGGGGTGTGATGCCGTTGTAGCCAACGCTGTGTAGGAACTCAGGGTCGTTATATTTTGATACTGTCTTTGCCTCTCCGGGGTTGTGGTGTACTCCGTCGAGGATGAATTGCAGAGAATTCTTAGGCTGTTGGTTTGTGCACGCGCTCAGCATACACGTCATTACGATAATTGATAAAAATCTTTTCATTTTTCGGTTGTATTTATTTTAATTCAGCTTGGTCTACTTTATAACTATGAGGTTTTGACCGGGCAACAGAGTCGCTTGTCGTCCATCGAGCTCTTTGCCATTAACACTTATAGATGTGTCGTTGTCACATAGCTCAAATATTGCACTCATATTGGCAGGTATCACAATGCGATAGTACTTCTCCTCTCCTTTACAATGATACTCGGCGTAAATCTCACCCTGTAGGGTTGGCACTGAGATTTTGCTATGTGTGAGATTGGCTAATTGAGGTTTGATGTGTGCACTACGAAATCCAACACTCATTGGGGTTATACCCCACATATTGCGGGGGATAAGATTGGCAGGGGCAGCTCCCCACGCGTGGTTCCAATCGAGATTTCCTTTATACTTTATGTCCCAAGCTTCGAGTGTCATTGTCGATCCAATACGTATCATATTATACCATCCACGGTCGCTTCTGTTTGTCATCAGATCCAAAGCATATTGCGCCTCGCCAGCGGCATATAGAGCTTCGAATAGATACTGTGCACCATAGACACTACACGCCATACCACGTGATTTTATGAACTCCACAACGCTCGCAATATTCTCTTGTTCGACAAGACCAACAGAGAGAGGCAACATATTGCTGTGTAGCGAGGAGTGTGTTGCCCCCTCACCGTCTATGTATATTCCCTTCTGTGTGTCGAAGAGTTTGGTGTTGATCGAGTGCTTGATACGCTGAGAGAGTTCGCTAAATAGCTGATGATCTTCGTCGTTACCAACAACCTCAGCAAGTTGAGACATAAGCTCCACGGCATAGTAGTGGAAGGCGTTGACAACCGTGTTGATTGGCACCATCTGGTGACCATCTCGCTCTCCCATCTCTTGTACCCCTTTGGTAAATGCAGCCTTGGGCCAATCGACTATATCTTCCATACGTTTAGACCCTTCGGGGAAGCCTATTGAGAGGAGATATTCGGGAGTCACCGCCTCGCTTTTAGCGTTAATTAGTCCATCTTCACCACCAATCTCGTAGAGAGTCTTAGCCTTTAGTTTGTCGTAGTACTTTGTAATGATTCGCACATCTCCGGTGTAGATGTAGTCCTGATATGCAATCATTATTGTGTGTAATAACCACTCGGTAGGCCACGTAGCATTGCTCATATAGTACTCTAATGAGCTCTTGCCGATAGCATACTCCGAATCGACACCGTAGTGACATAGTTGGTTTATGTAGGTATCCGCCTCGTATGGGATTCGCTCTCTGTCACCATCTATGTAATATCCGAGAAAGTCCGTAGCTTGAATAGTATATTGACAAATATTCCAGATACTATCAAGTAGCTTGTTCGACGATTCAAACTCGCCCAACTCTTCGCGATAGCCATACCATACAATGCGTATTGGGTTGATATCTTTAATACTATCCTCGCTCGCTCCTGCCACCTCGACATATCTAAAAGGCATAATAACACCCCACTCATCGGGTATCGGAATTGCCTTCGCTGAGGTGTTGCGCTTATCGGCTTTAAGCTCTACATTATAGGTGTGAACTCCCTCTTTTACATCTAAGTAGAGCTCTTGATAGCGAATCGTTCCCTTCGGATTCTGCTCAATTAGCCCCTCTTGATTGAGTTGCTCTCCCAGACGAATAAGTAGCTGACTATCTTTTTGAGCATTGATCTTGAGACGCAATGAGCCAAAAGCTGCCTTCCCAAAATCAAAATGATACTCACCTTCATCTATTTGACGTTGTTCGATAACTTTATCCTCTCGTTTTAAGATAGGGTTGCGGGTGATGATACTCTGATCCAACTGCTCTCGTGAAGCGAGTGTGAACTTTTGTATTTCAGAGTATTTACTTGGTCTCCCATTTGCGTCCCAATAGCGTACTTTCCAGTAGTATGTCTGCTCCTCTTCGAGCGCAGAGCCACTGTATAGCACCGCATAATTATTGTCACCCTCGACCTTTCCACTATCCCACATATTGGCTATCTTACACTTTGGGGATGTTGATACTATAATTTGATAGGCGCTCTGAAATTCTGCCTTTTGGGCAACAATCCACGCAAACGAGGGTGTTTCGTTGTTTATGAGTGTCTGCTCTGGCACTCGAATATAGTCGACTCGCAATCGTGTTGGTTTGGCTTGTGCGACCAAGGTGAAGATAGAGGCTACGAATAGTAGCACGAATAATTTCAAATTCATTATAGTTTGATATCTGGTTATATCCCACAAAGATATAATTTATCACAAACACTATAACTATTGCATTTGATCATTCAACTATTATTTTTGATTATTTTTCGAACACACGTTATTTTAATGAGCGATATTCGCTCGGAGTTCTGCCAACTCGTTTTTTGAAAGCCAACATAAATTGTTCTGGACTACTATATGCGAGCTTAAATGATATCTCTTTAATTGATGCATCGGTTGTGGTGAGGAGTAATTTCGCCTCATTAATCTTTAACTCTCCATAATAATATAGAGGAGAAGTACCAACTACTTGCTTAAATGTTCTTCTGAAATGAGAGTAGCTCATATTCACCCTCTCCGCAAGCTCGTGCAGATCGACACCTTCGTGTATATTATCACGCATAATGATCTTTGCTTGCTCAACTCTCTCTAATATATCGATATTATCAACATTCGATACTTTATGACGATACATTGCAAGTCCTAGAATATGCATAACTATTCCACCCAATGCCTGCTGATAACCTGCTCGCTCTTCATCTGCGATATCAATTGCTTTTTTGTATAGATCAATAATCCTTTCATTATGTCCTATTTTTAATAGAGGTGGTGTATATTTTGTTTGTAGTGAGGGGACAAAATTCCTCTTTACAATCTCATCTATTATATAACCCTTAAATCCAATCCAATGCTCTCGCCACCCCTCATTGCAGGGGGTATATGTATGGCGAACCATTGGCTGAAGCATAAATAGATCACCAGCCTGTATCATTGTCTCGCCGCCATTCTCGATTTTCAACACTCCGCATCCACGTGTTATATATACGAGTTGATATTCGTGCAATATACGCCCTTTATTGATATTGAAATGATAATCGTTAGGATGTAACCCCATTGGAGGATAGCTCTCTTCGGGCGCAATGTCGTGACAGCCTACGGTTGTAACAATAATACCATACTGCTCATCTCGCTCATTGGCGACGAGATATCTGAACTTATTTCTGCGATTTTGCCTGACATTTGTCATAATAAAAATTTAATTGTAATTATTAAAACCTAAACAGCCATCTTAAGTAGTGTAAAATAATTATTACCATATTTTTAACAGCACTCTTAGAGACACAGCAATAATTATTTTACACTACCTAAATACGAAATAAATTTTGAAGCATATTCTTAGCGCACAATAGGATTCTCCATTATTTTGCGAATACTATCGGGGTTGTTATCCTCTTCGCCTGTCAACACGTAGAGGACCATACCTGCATCCGACACATCGAATTTTCCTTTTTTATTGCTCTTAAAATCGGGGAAGGTCTCTAAACGACTATACAACCAATCCCAAGATCCTTTTTTGTATGGAGGCTTATTTCGCATTTTGGAGTTTTTGAGCCAATCGAACTCCTCTCTGTCGCAGAGCAAACCGCCACTTTTAATGCCTCGATTCTGATCTGTTATATATACACAATTCAGACCAAATCGAGATTGCGTCTCCGCGATTTGTCCATAAGTCCAACCTAACTCACCGTGTTTATCCCACTTAGAACCTGCGACATTTGCACCGTGATTATTATTCCACTTGGAGTGTGTGATTAGAGAGACATATTTTAGTTTACCTCGATCTGCGCGATTGATAGCCTCTCCAACAACCTGCATTGGACCTCCAGCAACAATAATGAGGGGGTTGTCTGCTGTCGAGAGATTTATCTGCTCCTTTAATCTCTCATATGCGATCTCTGCGTTATCTACTGCACAAACGAAACGGCTCTTGTCGAATCCAAATAGCTCTGCTCCTCGAAGAGCGCTCTCTCGCATTTGCTCATATGATGAAGCTCCGATTTCATTTGTTGGGAGAGTTTGATTACTGCCCCATATGTGGTCGCTATATGTGTATAAGCAGAGTGCATCTTGTAACCCTGAGGCTCCCAACAATGCTATTGATATTGCTGTTGCTGACCAATCATCGTGATCGTGTTCATTTCCATCGCTACTTATTGCTATGCGACCTTTTCCTTGCCATACGCCACTCTGAGCCATAGAGTGAGTCGTAATAAGTAGCAGTGCTACAATTAATATTCGTTTCATTTTTAATTGTGGGGTAGGGTGGTTGTCAAATCAAAAATAGAGTAACTCTTTCGAAAAAGAGTTACTCTGAGTAATTCTGGTTAACGAGATAGAGAATATTATCTCTATTTTATTTTTTCGCCTTTGGAGCTAAGATCATATTCATCTTCTTACCCTCCAAGCGAGGCATAGCCTCTACCTTTGCGATCTTCTCAAGGTCGGTCGCAAAACGTAGCAATAAGATCTCTCCCTGCTCCTTAAATACGATTGAACGACCTCTAAAGAATACATAAGCCTTTACTTTTGCACCCTCCTTAATGAAGTTTTCTGCGTGTTTGAGCTTGAAGTTATAGTCGTGATCGTCGGTCTGAGGACCAAATCTGATCTCTTTTAGAACAGTTTTTGTCTGATTCGCTTTGAGTTCCTTTGCCTTTTTCTTCTGCTGGTACAAGAACTTTGAGTAGTCGGCAATACGACATACCGGTGGTTCTGCCTTTGGTGAGATCTCGATCAAATCGAGCTCCATCTCATCGGCCATACGAAGTGCCTCGCGTGTAGAGATCACCTCCGATGCATCGATGTTATCACCCACCAAGCGAACTTGTGGTACATCAATCTGCTCATTTATACGGTGTGGATTCTCCTTCTCTGGGAGTTTTCGTCCACGGATTCCGCCCGGTGCTGGTTTGGGGCGATTGGCATTATTCCCTGCTGAGTTGAATGGTCTCGGGTGGAATGGTTTTGGTCCTGCTATAGCTTTGTCCTCCTAAATTTTGTTTATAATATCTTGATCTATCACAATCTAGCTTTAGATTGTTGCAAAGATATAAAAAAAATACATCTCTGCAACAATTAAAGTGTTAATTTTTTACTCTTCGCTTTCGAGTTTGTTGGCTTTGATCTCAGCAGTAACTACACTTGTGATATAGTCAGCGAACTCTTGGATCGACATTTGACCTTTATCACCGTCGCCTTGAGCGCGTACCGACACGAGCCCATCCTCCATCTCTTTCTCGCCGACAATCAACAAGTAGGGAATACGTTTCAACTCGTTGTCGCGGATCTTACGTCCGATCTTTTCGTTACGATCGTCGACCTGAGTACGTACATCTTGTTTGTTGAGAATCTTTGCCACCTTCTCTGCGTAGTCATTGTATTTGTCGGAGATAGGTAGGATAACCACCTGATCTGGCGACAACCACAATGGGAAACGTCCTCCTGTATGCTCCAACAATACTGCCACAAATCGCTCCATTGAGCCAAATGGTGCACGGTGGATCATAATTGGGCGATGTAGCTTATCATCTGATCCTTTATAGGTAAGGTCGAAACGCTCTGGTAGGTTGTAGTCGACTTGAATTGTTCCCAACTGCCACTTACGACCGATTGCATCCTTAACCATAAAGTCGAGTTTCGGTCCATAGAATGCTGCCTCGCCATACTCTACAATAGTGTTGAGTCCCTTCTCGGCTGCTGCCTCGATGATTGCAGACTCTGCCTTCTCCCAATTCTCATCCGATCCGATATACTTCTCGGTGTTCTTTGGGTCGCGGAGAGAGACCTGCGCTGTGTAGTTGTCGAACTTCAACGTCTTGAAGATGTAGAGCACAATGTCAATCACGCGCTTAAACTCCTCCAACAACTGGTCGGGACGAACGAATAGGTGGGCATCATCTTGGGTGAATCCACGCACACGAGTTAGTCCGTGCAACTCGCCTGTCATCTCGTAACGATACACTGTACCGAACTCTGCCATACGGATTGGAAGATCCTTGTATGAGCGAGGTTTCACCTTGTAGATCTCGCAGTGGTGAGGGCAGTTCATAGGTTTTAACAAGAACTCATCATTCTCATCTGGTGTATGGATTGGCTGGAATGAATCCTTTCCATATTTTGCGTAGTGTCCAGATGTAACATAGAGCTCCTTATTTCCGATATGAGGGGTGATAACCTGCTGGTATCCGTGCTCGCGCTGTACGCCACGAAGGAATCCTTCGAGACGCTCTCTAAGAGCCGCTCCCTTTGGCAACCACAATGGAAGTCCCTGCCCAACGCGCTGCGAGAAGGCGAACAACTCCAACTCCTTACCCAACTTACGGTGGTCACGCTTCTTAGCCTCCTCCATCATTGCTAGGTACTCGTCGAGGAGAGCCTTCTTGGGGAATGAGATACCATAGATACGAGTGAGCATTTTGTTCTTCTCGTTTCCTCTCCAATATGCACCTGCAACAGATGTTAACTTTATAGCTTTAATATGTCCCGTGTGGGGGATGTGTGGTCCACGGCAGAGGTCGGTGAATGCACCGTTGGTATAGAACGAGATTGTTCCATCCTCCAACTCGCTGATGAGTTCACACTTGTATGTCTCACCCATAGCCTCAAAACGAGCTAATGCATCGCTCTTGCTTACGTCTGTACGTGTAAGGGTCTCCTTCGTACGAGCGAGCTCGATCATCTTCTTTTCGATCGTCACCAAATCCGCCTCCGTAATTGGGCGTGGTGACTCTACGTCGTAGTAGAATCCGTTCTCGATAGCTGGTCCGATACCAAACTTCACACCCGGATAGAGCTCCATTAGAGCCTCTGCCAAGAGGTGTGATGAGGTGTGCCAGAAGGCGTGTTTACCCTCGTCGTCATCCCACTTGTAGAATTTTACATTTGAATCTGCGGTGATAGGGAATCCCATATCTACCGTCTTCTCATCAACCGACGCAGCAAGGCAGTCAGCAGCTAAACGAGGGCTGATACTCTCTGCCACCTGAAATGCGGTTGTTCCCTCTGTGTATTCGCGCTGCGAACCATCTGGAAAGGTTACTTTAATCATAAAGGTTTGTTTGTACTATTTTGTTTTTATTTTGCTCTCGAACCCTCCCTTTCCACAATTACGAGACGGAATAGGGCGCTCTAAAGCCTCTTTGTTTAGGAGAATTCTAATTTCTCCCTTTACTGTTCGTTGCTTTGTGTCTCTTGAGGTGTGGCAGGTTTGGGTTGTTGCTGTGGTTCGCGACGCTCGCGACGTGCTCCACCCTCACGGCGATTTGCCCCCTCGTAGTTGCGATGTTGGTTTTCGCGGTATCCACCTCCTCGATGGTCGCTGCGCTCTCGCTCACTCTCGACGTGTTGTAGAGGATCTTTGCTCACCTCCTTGTAGATCTTACGCGAGTTAACTACGTCGATCGCCATATAGATTGCATTGCGCATTGAGTCTGGCAGCGCTGTATCTTTGCCAGCAATGTCGTATGCTACTCCGTGGTCTGGAGATGTTCTGACAGCAGTAAGTCCCGCCGTGAAGTTTACACCTTCGGGGCATAGTGTTTTGAATGGGATGAGCCCTTGATCGTGATAAATTGCTAAAATAGCATCGTACTTTTTGTAGCTTGCCGCGGCGAAGAATCCGTCGGCAGGGAATGGTCCAAATGCAAAGATGCCACCCTTATATGCCTCTTGAATAGCGGGTTGAATGATCTCCATCTCCTCACGACCTAGCAATCCACCTTCACCAGCGTGAGGATTGAGTGACATCACCGCTATGCGTGGCTCAACGATCGAAAAATCTGTGATTAAAGTCTTGCGGAGTCCCTGAAGATCCTTGACTATCATCTCCGATGTAATCATCTCTGCGACTTTGTTTATAGGGACGTGCTTTGTGACAAGTCCAACCTTAAACAGATAGCTACACATCATCATCATAGACTCTCCCTCGAACTGCGAAGCCATAAACTCTGTATGTCCTGTATGCGAAAACTCGCTACTCTGAACTGTCTCCTTGTTGAAGGGTGCAGTGACAACAGCATCAATGCCGCCAGCCTTTAGCTCCTCTGCCGCCTTAGCAAGAGCCTCAATTGCCGCCTTCCCAGCCTCCAATGCAGGTTTGCCGGGGATGATTGAGTTCACCGATCCACACTCCACTAGATTGACACGCCCACGACGTGCCTCACTAGCTGAGGCAACGATGTTAAATGATATATTATCAAGATCTTTAATTGTTTTTGCGTAGTACTCCGCAACGCTCTTTGAGCCATACACCACGGGGGTGCATATTTCGCACATTCTGCTATCTGCGAAGATTTTGAGGATCAACTCCCAACCAATACCGTTAGTGTCACCCTGTGTAATACCTATTTTTAGTCTCTCTGCCATATTATATGCAATATCTTTTGAATAAGCGAAGATAGTTATTTTTTTCTGAACTGCAATAAAAAACACCTAATATTATTCAATAGACTCTAGCTTAGAAGTATTCGTTACGATATCGATAGGTGTTGCGTATATGTTCAAATTTGTCAGGATGACTTTTGAGTTGTGCGCTCTCGTGTGCAATATCGAAATATTGTTTAATAGTTGAGTTAAGTTCACACCACGAGATTGGAGCTCCGTTATTGCGCTCTATGTTGGGATACCAATTCACTACTGGAAGAGAGAGGTGTTTCGCTACACTCTCTGCTGTCATTGCCGACCCATTCGCCTTGCCCTGTATTGAGTAACCGGCAATGTGCGGAGTAGAGACCAACGATTGCTCCAAAATTTCGCGATTTACGTCGGGTTCGCTCTCCCATACATCTAGTAGGAGTTTGTGGCTAGGATTTTCGAGTAGTGCCGCACTCTCAACACACTCTCCACGAGATGTGTTTATGATCGTTGCATTGGGTTTTAATAGTTTGATATTTTGAGCATTAAGAAGGTGGTGTGTGGTGTCGTCAAGAGGTGTGTGAAACGATACTATATCAACCTTAGGGAGCAACTCCTCTAGCTCCACAAAACCTGCCTCAAGCTCTGCTCTTGGAGGGTCACAACAGATCACCTCAACCCCCCACGCTCGACAGTAGTTTGCAACGATCCCTCCAACATTTCCAACACCGACTATGCCGATAGTTCTCTGTTCTGGTTGCCACCCCTCGATCTTGCTAAGCAGAGAGAGTGCAGCTCCGATCCATTGTAGAACGCCACGAGCATTGCAACCTGCCGCTGTAGAGACCTCAATGTTATGTTCACGGCAGTAGTCGAGGTCAATGTGGTCATATCCAATCGTCGCTGTGGCGATGTGGCTTACGTTTGACCCCTCTAGTAGATCTGCGTTGCATCTTGTTCGAGTGCGGATAATCAGCGCATTAGCATCGCGTACCAATAGGGGTGTGAAGTCACTGCCGTTGGCGTAACATACCTCGGCATATGGTTCAAAAAGTCCCTCTAAGAATGGGATTGCACTGTCAATAACTATCTTCAATTTGTGAATTTTATCAAAATAAATAAATGTGAGCGCAAATATAGGATATATTATTAATAAATTTTATTACATTTGCGAAAATAATTACACGAATATCATAAAATGGGCGAAGAACTCATCAATTTTAATCCCAATGGAGTCGGTGTTGTGGGCGGAGGTTTTTTTTCACTTCCATTTACAGTCGAGTCAGCTAGAGTGGTAATCCTATCTGCTCCGTGGGATGTAACTGTCTCTTACGGTTCGGGTAGTGCAGCAGCTCCCGAGGCTCTAAAAGAGGCGTCGTCGCAGCTAGATTTATATGACCCATCATCTCACGACGCTTGGCGTGAGGGTATCGCTACGCTTCCTATATCGAAGAGCATTGCAGATCTATCTGCTCAATTACGCCCTATAGCGGAGCGAGTTATTGAGCATCTAGAGGCTGGAGGTGACATTTTCGATGCGACTATTGCAGAGTCTGTAGCAGAGGTTAATCGAGGTTCAGAAGAACTTAACGACTATATATATAGAGAGGCTCATAAAATTTTGGCGGCAGGAAAGGTCGTGGCGCTAGTAGGTGGAGATCACTCAACTCCATATGGAGCAATCAAGGCTCTGGGAGAGTTTTATGACTCATTCGGCGTTTTGCATATTGACGCGCATCGTGATCTGAGAGTCGCTTACGAGGGGTTTGAATTTTCACACGCTTCGGTGATGTATAATGTGTTGCGAGATGTCGAGCAAGTCGAAAGATTGGTTCAGCTTGGTGTTCGAGACTATTGTGACGACGAGCAGGAGTTTTCCGACAACTCAAATGGTAGGGTAGTGAGCTTCCCCGATATATCCCTTGCAAGGGGACGTTTCGAGGGTGAGACGTGGGGTGCGCAGGCTCGACGTATAGTAGAGACTCTACCGCAGAAGGTATATGTTAGTTTCGATATTGATGGGTTGCAGATGGGTTGTTGTCCCCACACGGGTACACCTGTCCCTGGAGGTGTGGAGTACAATGAAGCGATCTATCTACTGGAGCTATTGGTGGAGTCGGGTCGTGAGATTATAGGATTTGACGTGGTGGAGGTTGTGCCGAGTGAGACTGATGTAATAGATTTAGCTGTTGGAGCTCGACTTATATATAAGTTATGTGGATTGGCAATTAAGGGGAGTTCGCAAAGAGCTCAGATTAAATAAAGTTTATTTCAAAAAAAATGTTTTTACATCTAACAAAATTTGCTTGGGTACGTCATAGCTACTCGGCAAAGCAGCAAACGCTGAAATTTACGCGTAAACCTTGGGCAGGAGGTGTCGTACTACTATTGTGTGTCATCGTCGCGATGGTATTGGCAAATCTAGAGTGGAGTGCCGAAGCATACCACGCTCTGTTGTCGACAGACTTGAAAGTCCTTGTTCACTCGCACGACAACACGATTAACATCCTATTTCCGCGCGATATGACGGTCGAGAGGTTGGTTAATGATGCCTTGATGGTTTTGTTCTTCTTCCTCGTTGGACTCGAGATTAAGCGCGAAGTACGACACGGAGAGCTCTCGTCACCTCAAAATGCAATATTGCCTGTGTTGGCGGCTGTTGG
Source organism: Rikenellaceae bacterium (assembly GCA_047174765.1). Taxonomy (GTDB): domain Bacteria; phylum Bacteroidota; class Bacteroidia; order Bacteroidales; family Rikenellaceae; genus Alistipes. The sequence goes on from JBCQTT010000010.1 coordinate 16,207, forward strand.
TGGTATGATTGTTCCGGCTCTGATCTACACTATTATAAATGGTGGCACTCCTGTTGAGAATGGGTGGGGTATTCCGATGGCTACAGATATCGCATTTGCAATTGGTATATTGTCAATGATGGGAGATCGTGTGCCTGTGTCGTTAAAGATATTTTTGACCGCACTAGCTATCGCCGATGATTTGGGCGCTATTATCGTGATTGCGTTATTCTATGGTGGTGACATCAATATGATGTATATGCTTATAGCTGTGATTATTATGATCTTTGTTTATTTCATAAATCGTCTTGGTGAGCGTCATATGTTCTTCTATGTTGTCTCAGCGATTCTAGTGTGGACGCTCTTCTACTACTCGGGAGTTCACGCTACATTGTCGGGCGTGGCAATGGCACTTCTCATACCAACAAAGGCTCGATTTAGCAAGAGGACATTCCTTCGTCAAGCCGATATGTTGGAGCAGAGTATCGTCGACGCGGCACACGAAGAGGGAGAGCACGGAGCGGAACACTACCACGATCAACTACGTAAAATGGCATACCTTACTAAAAACTCTATTCCGATGAATGCGCAATTGGAGGAGGTGTTATCTCCATATGTTACGTTCTTGGTAATGCCGATATTTGCCCTCGTAAATGGAGGTGTGCGTATTGATGTTGAGCACCTTGATATCTTTAAGTACACTGCCGAAATGGGGTCTATTGGAATGGGTGTATTTTTTGGTCTTGTTTTGGGTAAGCCGATCGGTATATTCTTGATGAGCTGGATGGCAGTAAAGACTCATTTGGCTACAATGCCTTCGGGGGCTACTTGGAAGATGTTGTTTGCGGTGGCTTGTTTGGGAGGAATTGGATTTACAATGTCGATCTTTGTCGATACGTTGGCATTTGGTTCGGGTAATATGGATTTTGTTAATATGGGAAAGATCGCAATCCTTGCGGGTTCGTTGGCAGCCGCTTTGATCGGTGTCTTGTTGATATTCCTAAGCTCTAAAAAAACGGTGAATAATGTATAGAATTTTTTGTTTCGGGTTGTCGCTATTGACAACGATTATGGTTGGTGTTAGTTGCTCGTCGGAGGGCGCTAAAGTTAAGAGTATAAATCATAAAGCGGTAGGACTTGCCTCGGGTAGAGATTCGCTAGCATATATCATCGGTATGAATATCGCTGAACAGCTTCAGAAGATGGACTCAACGATCAATGTAGGTGTTGTGTGTCGTGCGATTGTAGAGCAGAGTGAGGGTTCGGCAATAATGTCGCGAGAACAGGCGCGCGAGAACTATCTTCGATATACGCTCTATACAGAACCAGAGCAAAGACGAGGTTACGAGGAGCGATTCCTAGCAGACCTCGCGGCGAATAACCGTAGCTATACCCGAACAAGAAGTGGTTTGACATATAATATCAATGTGATTGGTAATGAGTCAAATGTTGCAAAAGGCAACAATGACTGGGTGGTCTTAAACTACACGATCTCTAGAGTTGGTGGAGAGGTGATTGTTGCCGACGAGAGAGTCGAAGGGGCATTGTCGGACCTTCCATTAGGGGTTGCCGAGAGTGTTAAATTGATTGGCAAAGGGGGGCGTATAGAGTCTTGGATCGCCTCTAAACTTGCATACGGAGAGGCTGGAAATCCAGAACTTGGGATTGAGCCAATCGAGACACTATTTTATAAAATAGAGGTTGTCGATGTCGAGAAGAACGTCGCAGCAAAGAGAAAAAAAGAGCTAGAGGTCAAATTTTAGGTGACTAATCGGGCTGTACATACCCCTGCTGAGGAGTGGGATGGAGTAGCTATGCCACAGCGTATATTGGCTGTGTTGGCTGTAATGTTTGCGGTTACACTATCGGTAATAGATGGTGTGATTGCAAATATTGCTCTGCCTACTATTTGTGAAGGGTTGGCTATACCGGCTTCGGACTCTATTTGGATCATCAATGCTTATCAGATTGCTATTGTTGTCTCGTTGTTGCCATTTTCTGCATTGGGAGATTTTGTGGGGTATCGACGTATCTATATCGTTGGACTTACAGCATTTACATTGATGTCGGTTGGGTGTGCTTTGTCGTGGAGTTTCGAGTCGTTGGTTATATGTCGAATTATACAGGGATTTGGTGCGAGTGCCGTTATGAGTATCAACACGTCGATGGTGAGACTAATATATCCTCGGCATATGTTGGGGCGTGGCATTGGTCTTAACTCGATGGTGGTGTCGGTCTCCTCGGTGGCAGGACCTTCGGTTGCAGCGGCTATTATGGCGGTGGCGGATTGGCAATGGTTGTTTGCTGTGAATTTGCCAATTGGAGTCATCGCAATTGTGTTGGGGTATCTGTATCTTCCAGAGAACCCCGTAAGGCAGAGCGCCAAGAATTATAATTGGGGAGATGCAATCCTTAATGCAGTAACCTTTGGATTGATATTCGCTGTCGTTACAGGATTTTCACACAATGTAGATTGGTGGTGGTTGGTGATTGAGGGGGTAGCGGCTGTTGTTGTTGGGTGGATATATGTTAGATCCCAGTTGAGGCGAGATTTGCCAATCTTGCCCTTTGACCTTCTAAAGATTCCTATATTTAGCCTCTCGATTGTAACCTCAATTTTAACGTTTGTAGCCCAGATGGCGATGATGGTCTCGATGCCATTTATTCTACAATATCAATTTGGATACTCCCCGCTCGACGTAGGAGCTGTGATTACGGCGTGGCCTGCCGTGAATATGGTAACTACACCCGTTGTTGGGTTTATGGTGGAGCGATTTCACGCAGGACGAATGGGTTGCGTAGGGTTAACAACTCTCTCTATTGGATTGATTTTGATGGGTTTTATTCCCGACGATCCAACTAAATTTGACTTTATCTGGCGATTGGCGATATGTGGATTTGGGTTTGGATGTTTCCAAGCACCCAATAATAGTATCATAATCTCCTCCGCACCATTGTCAAGAAGTGGCTCTGCGAGTGGAATGATGGCGTCAGCTCGACTCATAGGTCAGATCACGGGTGCTGCGAGTGTGGCTCTGCTGTTCTATATCGTTCCCATCGAAAACTCCACAAACATATTGTTTGTAGGGGCTACATTCTCCTGTATTGCGATGGTGCTATCATATGCGCGACTTTCACTACCGCTACCCGAAACATTGGCGTTCGGGCGCGGTAGATAAGTAGTGTAAAACCATTAGTGCTACTTCTGAGCAATAAAGATTAGATCGAATGACCGATCCGACACCTCGACAATATCATAATCACTCATCTTGATACCCTGTGTTAGTTGAGTGTTGCTACTTAGGAGCTTGCGGCGATTGAGACGATTTAGAATGTCGTACGGAATCTGCAACATCCACCTCGGAAGTCTATGTTGTAGATCGAATATATCCAATCGCGTTAGCTTCGCGACAGATTGGCGATTCTTCTCATAGTACTCCATAACTTTAGCGTTGCCCTCGACCCCCATCTGAGTAATTAACGATTGGTCGAACTTAGTCCCAAGTAACGCCTTAAACTCCTTGGCTGTATATTCGCGAACGTGCCACGGATTACGAGTTAGCGACATTGGTGCGTTGGGTGTCGAAACGATAAACAAACCTCCCGGTTTGAGAACTCGATACACCTCTGCGACAAACTCCGTGTCCATCTCAATATGCTCAATTACCTGAAACGACACAACTCGATCAAACGATGCATCGGGAAATGGAATGGGAGGGACTGTTGCCGTTATCATCTCCAAATTATCGGGGATCGAGTGGTCACTGTCGACATTTGGGAGAGTTTTGTCGATGGTTGTGAATTTTGTAGCGTGTGGTGCTATGATATCAATTCCATACCCTGATCCTGTCCCGATTTCGAGAACTCGCCCTTCGATATGTTTCGATGCAAAGTGGTAGGCGAGTCGTGAACGTTGATATACGAAATTGTCGGATGGATCGCGCGATACTCTCTCGGCGGTTGCTATCTTGCTCATAGGCAAAACTTTATAACTATTTATGTTGATTATTCAGGCTTAATGATTTGGATCCCCTCGGCAGTAGCCTCCACGACACCTCGCTTGAGCAACACACCCAACGATCTCTTAAATAGCTTTTTGCTCATAAGCGTAAGCTGTGCAACACGCTCTGGAGCACTATTGTCGTTGATTGGGAGTTTTCCACCATTTTCGTTGAGCAGATCAAGTAGAGTCTCCGCAGAGTTCTTAACCTCCTTGTATCCTTGTTGGTTGAGAGTTAGATCAATACGCCCATCCTCCGTGATACGACGAACATATACCTTTAGGCAATCTCCGACAGCGATTGGTCGGAACAGCTGGTTTTTATACAGCATACCCCAATAGCGGTTGTTGATAATAGCGCGGAATCCGATCTCTGACTCCGAAGCCACAAGTATATCCACCTGCTCGCGAGGTTCAACGCCGATTACTTCGTTGTGAACGATGTTTTTGAGTTTTGTGGTAGCGACACAGCGCCCAGTTACATTATCTTCATATAGGTACACAATTACATAGCCACCAACGAGTACGCCACCCTGTTGATTGCGATTAGGCAGAAAGAGATCCTTGCCATAGAGTCCCCAGTCGAGGAATGCTCCGTGGAGGTTTTTGTCAATAACCTTCATATAAGCGATGTCACCAACCATTGCCGCGGGCTCTTCGGTTGTCGCCACGAGGCGATCCTCTGAGTCGTGGTATACGAATACTTCAACCTCGTCTCCCTCCTGTTGTGTAAGGGAGATATAACGGTTTGGAAGTAGAACTTCGTCACCCTCTGCGTTCGCTAGGTATAGACCGAAATCGGAGATGCGGTTTACGGTTAGCTTATGTTTTTGTCCTGCTCTAATCATTGTGTATTATTTAGAATCTGTTTTAAATTTCCTCATCTAATTTATTAAGGATCTGTCACTATCTCTCTTAATAATTTTAGCGAAAAAACTTGAATAGATTATTATTTTGGTGCAAAAGTAGTGATTTTTATTGGTTTTCACTACTTTTGCTCGATTAATAATCTAGATTAGGGTAATCATTATCCAATAAATCACCTCGTAGAGCCGTTGAAAAATCATTGAATGTCCGAGTTTTTTGTTAATTTTGCAGCGTATGGATGATAAGATAAAGATATTGGGGGCGAGAGTCCACAACCTAAAAAATATAGATCTTGAGATCCCGCGCCAAAAACTCGTCGTCGTGACGGGGCTTTCGGGTTCGGGCAAGTCGTCGTTGGCGTTCGACACAATCTACGCAGAGGGTCAACGACGATATATGGAGACTCTTTCGACCTATGCACGACAGTTTGTGGGGTCGATGGAGCGTCCCGACGTGGATAAAATTACGGGGCTCAGTCCCGTAGTGGCAATTGAACAGAAGACAACGAATAAAAATCCTCGATCAACTGTCGGAACAGTGACGGAGATAAATGATTATTTGAGGTTGTTGTATGCCAGAGCCTCACGCGCTTACTCACCCATTACGGGTGAGTTGATGGTGCGATATACCGATGAACAGATTCTCGAGATGATTCTTGATAGTTATGCTGGGTGTAAAGTCGCTCTACTATCTCCTATCGTGAGGGGGCGCAAAGGGCACTATCGCGAACTATTTGAGACACTGCGTAAGCGAGGATATATCTATGCTCGAATAGATGGTGAAATGGTGGAGTTCACGGCAGGTATGCGACTCGATCGTTATAAGACACACGATATAGAGTTGGTTGTTGATCGACTATTGGTGAGAGAGGAGGATCGTGATCGTATCCTAAAGTCACTTCACGAGGCGATGAGTCAGGGCGATGGCACGATGTCGCTCTACGATTACGACACGGATCGTGCCCGATTCTACTCGCGTCACTTGATGTGTCCAACGTCGGGTGTGGCTTTCGAAGAACCGGCACCTTATACCTTCTCTTTCAACTCTCCCAAGGGGGCGTGTCCTCGATGTTCGGGGTTAGGAGAGGAGGCTGTGTACGACCAGTCCAAAATAATACCAGACCCAAATAAGAGCCTAAGAGAGGGTGGGGTAGAGCCAATAGGTAAGTACCACAACAATATGTTGTTTGCAATGATCGAGAACCTAGGGTGTCGACACGGATTTACTCTGGATGACCCGATTAAGGAGTTGAGTGCAGACTCTATGAATGCTATTTTGTATGGAGACCCCGATCCCCTACGCATAAATATGGCAGAGTTTACCTCCACAAGTGGTATACATCTATTGGCGTGGGAGGGTGTTGCCGACTACATAGATAGCACCCTCGATCCCGATAGTAAAAAGGGGCAGAAGTGGCGTGAGCAGTTCTTAGTAAGACGTCGTTGTTCGGAGTGTGGTGGGTCACGACTGCGAGAGGAGGCTCTGCAATTTAGGATTGCAAAGTATACGATTGCAGACCTATGTGCAATGCCAATCGAGGAGCTGGTAGATGTGGTGGCGACACTCGATAAGAATATGAACAACAAGGAGCTCGCTATAGCGTCGGAAATATTAAAGGAGATACGAGAGAGACTTGGTTTCTTAGTCGACGTTGGATTGGGGTATCTGTCGTTGAGCCGTTCGTCGCGAACTCTTTCGGGAGGGGAGAGTCAGCGTATTCGCCTCGCTACGCAGGTGGGATCGAATCTTGTAAATGTGCTATATATCTTGGATGAGCCTAGCATTGGACTCCATCAACGAGATAATGTACGACTAATAAACTCTCTGAAGGGGTTGCGTGATGCTAACAATTCGGTAATCGTTGTGGAGCACGACGAGGAGATGATGCGAGAGGCAGATTTTATTGTCGACGTGGGACCTTACGCTGGGCGTCGGGGTGGTGAGGTCGTGGCGGCAGGAACATATAATGAGATCATCAAATCTAACTCTTTGACTGCGGACTACTTGACGGGACGCCGAAAGATATCTGTTCCGAAGACTCTGCGCGAGGGGTCGGGTGCAAACATAACGCTTCGAGGTGCTCGCGGTAATAATCTCAAAGGGGTCGATGTCGTATTTCCGTTAGGTAAGTTTATTTGCGTTACGGGAGTTAGTGGCTCGGGGAAATCATCGCTCATAAATGGTACGCTACGCCCAATACTAAGCAGAGAGCTATATCGCTCATTTGCACAGCCATTGGAGTATGATTCAATAGAGGGTGTTGAGAATATAGATAAATTGGTAGTTGTCGATCAATCCCCAATTGGACACACTCCGCGAAGTAATCCGGCTACATATACCGGAGTCTTTGGGGATATTAGGAAACTATTTGAATCGACTGTTGAGGCTCAGATTCGAGGTTATAAGGCGGGACGATTCTCATTTAACGTTAAGGGAGGACGATGCGAGACGTGTCGTGGTGCTGGAGTGCAGTCGATTGAGATGAATTTTTTGCCAGATGTATATGTTACTTGCAAAAGTTGTAATGGTCGTAGATATAATCGAGAGACGCTGGAGGTGAAGTATCGAGGTAAGAGTATCTGTGATGTATTGAATATGACTATCAATATGGCGGTGGAGTTCTTCGAACCTATCCCCAATATTGCTCATAAGTTACGCGCCATTCAAGAGGTGGGTTTGGGATATCTAACCCTTGGACAGCCCTGTACAACTCTTTCGGGTGGGGAGAGTCAACGTATCAAACTCTCGTCGGAGCTCTCAAAGCACGATACGGGACGTACTCTATATATTCTTGATGAGCCCACGACGGGACTCCATTTTGAGGATGTGAGACAACTGTTGGAGGTGGTCAACAAGTTGGTCGAAAGGGGTAATACCGCGATTGTTATTGAGCACAATCTAGATGTAGTGAAGGTTGCCGATCACATTATAGACATTGGTGCTGAGGGTGGTGTTCGTGGGGGTCAACTCGTTGTGAGTGGTACGCCCACGGAGGTTGCAAAGTGCAAGGAGAGTTATACGGGTCAATATTTGGCAAAGATGAATCTATCTTGAGGGCTAAATGTTGGATTATCTATAAAATATTAGTAAGTTTGCTCGACAAAACAACCTTATTACAAAAATTATGAAAAAACGAGTCTTAGTTACCTACAATATGTTCAGAGAGGGTTACGCTGAACTCATCAAAAAATATGATGTAACATTCCCACCCGACGGGGTAGAGACATTCACCTATGATGAAGTGTTGGGAATGATCTCAGAGTATGATGCCCTACAGTCAATGTTTAACTTCTCGGTTGATAAGCAACTACTTGATGCGGCAGGCGATCGTTTACGCATAGTTTCGAACTACGCAGTAGGTTTTGACAACATAGATGTCAACTACGCTAGGGAGCGTGGTGTCGCTGTGACGAACACTCCCGATCCGGTGACAGAACCTACGGCAGACCACGCAATGGGGCTGCTGCTAGCCGTGAGCCGACGTATTGCAGAGATAGATCGAGGATTACGACGCCGGACGGTGAAGGTTGAGTTGTTGGGTAACTTGGGGCATTCGCTCGATGGGAGAACCCTTGGGATCGTCGGTATGGGACGTATTGGGCAGGCGTTGGCTCGACGAGCGTTGGCTTCTGGTATGAAGATTGTGTATCATAATCGCCGCCCCCTAAGCGAGGAGATCGAACAGAGATATAGCGCTGAATATATGTCGTTGGATGAGTTGTTAAAGTGTTCGGATGTGGTGTCTATCAATGCACCAAGCACACCCGAAACACATCACTTGATGGGAGCTGAACAATTTAAGATGATGAAACGCAGTGCCATAATAATAAATACTGCTCGCGGAGCGTTGTTAGACGAGAAGGCGATGGTGGAGGCTCTTCGAGAGGGGGAGATATGGGGTGCTGGACTCGATATGTTCGAGTCGGGATACTATCCGATGGATGAACTTTTGGAGTTAGAGAATGTTGTGATGACACCTCACTTGGGAACACAGACCATTGAGGCTCGAAATGCAATGGCAGCATATGTATCTCAGAATATTATAAACTTTTTTGAGGGTGGTTTTGTTGCGAGGGTGGATTAGGATATCTCGACTATTGTAACTATATTTGCAGGAAATATAAAATAAATCAATAAAATGAAGTATAGAGCATTAATACTACTATTTGCATTTGCGGCAACGGTTGCTGTCGGTTGTTCAGATGATGACGACAAATCGTACCTCGATGAGACAGAGTTCACAATAAAAGATATAAAGAACTTTATAGATGACGACGAGATCCCAACTAAAGATGATTGGACCATTACCGATTCGGAGATCTATGCAACATCATCTGGTAGCTACTACATAAAGGAGATGATCGAGATGGCGGCTGACGAGGGTCGTACAATAAACCTCACATTGTCGGAGGTTACAAAGATCCGTTCGGAGTTTCTGACCAATATTAAAACGGGGTTAGGAGAGTTACACCTTCCAAAGGTTACAGATATTCGCTATCGCGCATTTTATGGAACTATCCTTACGGCTGTATACCTAACAACAGAGGAGGATTTTTACTCGAAGGATGCGTTGTCGACCTCTGATACATATGGGGAGTTTTTCTATGGCATAGATCCAAGTGCGTTCGACTATCCGGATCGTGATAACACGCCACTTATCCTCAATGCAAACAAAGCAGGGGTGGCGATTGATGGTCTCACCGCTGATGGAAACTCGCCAGATTGGGGTGAGATAATTTACGAGTAAGATGGAGATATTTAGATCCATCATTGAGCAGACTAACACATTTTTATGGTCATATGTGTTAGTCGCTGTTCTGTTGGGATGTGCAATTTATTTTACGTTTCGTTGTAGATTTGTTCAGTTTCGGATGATTGGTGAGATGATTCGTGTCGTGGGAGACTCCACAGCAGGTGGGTCGGATCGTCAAATATCATCTTTTCAGGCATTTTCAATATCTTTGGCTAGTCGTGTCGGTACGGGTAATTTAGCTGGTGTCGCCATCGCCATCGCTGTAGGAGGTGCTGGAGCGGTATTTTGGATGTGGGTTGTGGCGTTGATTGGAGCTGCAAGTGCATTTGTCGAGTCAACATTGGCTCAGCTCTATAAACGCCGTAATGGAGACTCATTTATTGGTGGTCCTGCATACTATATGGAGAGTGGGCTTGGTGCACGATGGATGGGTGTGTTGTTTGCGGTGTTGATCTCTATCACCTTTGGGTTTGCCTTCAACTCCGTGCAGAGTAATACGATCTGTGGTGCGTTGGAGCATAGTTTTAATTTTAACCCTTCGATTGTCGGTGTGGTGTTGACTGTGATAACTCTAGGGGTGATATTTGGTGGTATACATCGAATCGCAAAGGTGAGCAGCATAATAGTTCCAGTAATGGCGTTAGGGTATATTCTGTTGGCTCTGTTTGTGGTTGCAATAAATATAACATCTCTCCCATCGGTGATAATGCAGATTGTTGGTGGCGCATTTGGATGGAGTCAGGCTATTGGTGGAGTTTTCGGTGCAACGCTCAATGCAGGAATTAAACGAGGACTCTTCAGTAATGAAGCAGGAATGGGAGCCGCACCAAATGTTGCGGCAACAGCGTCGGTTACACACCCTGTGAAGCAGGGGTTGATTCAAACTCTCGGAGTATTTGTCGACACACTTCTCATATGTAGCTCTACGGCTATAATTATCCTGCTTAATCAAGAGGGTATAGACCCGTCGAAGAGTGGTATTCAAATTACACAGCAGGCTCTAACTAACGAGATTGGCGCAGTTGGTGGACTATATATTACCATTGCAATATTGTTGTTTTCGTTTAGTAGCATAATCGGAAATTACTACTATGGCGAAGCAAACGTACGTTTCATAACTCCTCGACGTTGGGTATTGCAGCTCTATAGAGTTGCCGTCGGTGCGATGGTGATGTTAGGTGCGATGGTTACGTTGGACGACACAATTGTATTCTCCGATTTGATGATGGCTCTAATGACTCTATGTAACCTTGTGGCGATTGTGTTGCTTGGAAAAAAGGCGATGCTTCTACTAGACGACTATAGATCTCAACTGAAAAAGGGGGTGAAGAGTCCTGTATTTGCAAAAGAGAGTCTCTCGGAGCTAGATGATCGAGGGGTTGAGTGTTGGTAACGAAAAAAAACCGAAAAAAAATGTCGTTTTTTGTGCTATAATAAAAAATTTTATATACATTTGCAGATATGAAGAGGGTTATAGCAAATAGATATTGGTGGCGTCTTTACAACTCAAAACAGTCGTAAGGGAGCTGAACTCATCTATGGAGCAATAAGTAATAATAAATTTAGAGAGTCCTGTCGCACCTGCGGCAGGACTCTCTAGGTTTTTGGCTAAGATAGATTAAATTAAACGATATAAAATATGAACGATTTTCAAGTTGATTCAAATGGTTATTATGGAGAGTTCGGTGGAGCATATATCCCCGAAATTCTCCACAAAGTTGTGACAGAGCTCCAGCAGAGCTATCTAGAGGTTCTAAATGATGAGCAGTTTCAGCGTGATTACTACAATCTGTTGCGCGACTATGTAGGGCGTCCTTCGCCACTATATTTGGCAACTAGGTTATCAGAACTCTACGGTTGCAAGATCTATCTGAAGCGTGAAGATCTTAACCACACGGGAGCTCACAAAATAAACAATACGGTTGGTCAAATCTTGTTGGCTCGCAGAATGGGTAAAACTCGTATCATCGCAGAGACTGGGGCGGGGCAGCACGGTGTCGCAACAGCTACGGTTTGTGCGTTGATGAATATGAAGTGTGTCGTCTATATGGGTAAGTTGGATGTGGAGAGGCAGCATATCAATGTCGAGAAGATGAAGATGTTGGGGGCTGAGGTTGTGCCTGTTACCTCGGGTAATATGACATTGAAGGATGCTACGAATGAGGCTATCCGCGACTGGTGTTGTAACCCAGCCGACACATTCTATATAATTGGCTCTACGGTTGGACCTCACCCTTATCCCGATATGGTAGCTCGTATGCAGTCTGTCATAAGCGAGGAGATCAAAAAACAGTTGGCAGAGAAAGAGGGTAGAGACTACCCCGATTATTTGGTGGCTTGTGTCGGTGGAGGAAGCAACGCTGCAGGGGCAATATATCACTACCTCGATGACCAGAGAGTAAACATTACACTTGCAGAGGCAGGTGGTTTGGGTGTAGAGAGTGGCGAGACTGCTGCGACAATAAAGCTCGGTAAGATGGGTATTATCCACGGGTCACGAACCTATGTTATTCAGGATGAGGATGGACAGATCGTTGAGCCATACTCGATTTCGGCAGGTTTGGACTACCCGGGTATTGGACCTATTCACGCCAACCTTGCGGCGACTAAGCGAGCGACAGTTCTCGCCGTTAATGATGATGAGGCGGTAGAGGCTGCATTCGAGTTGACACGATTGGAGGGTATTATCCCAGCGTTGGAGTCGGCGCACGCGCTCGGAGCGTTGAAGAAGATGGTATTCAAACCAACAGATGTTGTTGTGTTGAATCTGTCGGGACGTGGGGACAAAGATATTGAGACCTATTTGAACTACAAGAAATAATAGAGATATGAAGATATATAACTACAAAACGGTAACACGCCGTATCATTGGAGATCTACATACGCCTGTTAGTGTTTATCTAAAGGTGCGCGACCTCTTCCCTCAGTCGGCTCTTATGGAGAGTTCCGACTACCACAATGGCGAGAACTCAATGTCATATATTGCGCTCTGTCCAAAGGCGAGTGTGAGTGTCAACGCCGGTGTTGTAACAGAGAGTTTTCCCGATGGTGAATCGAAGAGTTACTCACTTGGTGAGGATGTGTCGGTAGAGAATGCTATGGATAGTTTCCTGTCACGATTCAAGGTCGAGGGGGAGAACAAAGAGGTCTGTGGTCTCTATGGCTATACGACATTCAACGCTGTGAGATACTTCGAGAATATCCCGGTTAAGCAGAGTTGCGATGAGATAAACGATGCACCTGACATACTCTACATTCTATTTCGATATATCATCAAGATCAACCCTTTTCGAAGCGAGCTCACATTGGTCGAGATCCTAGAGGAGGGTGAGGAGAGCACTCTTGATATGGTGGAGTCGGCACTTCAGAACCGTAACTACTCGTCATATGATTTTATGACCACGGGCGAAATTACAAGCACAATCACCGACGAGGAGCATAAAGCGAACGTACGAAAAGGTATTGCTCACTGTATGAGAGGTGACGTATTTCAGATTGTGTTGTCGCGACGCTTCATTCAGCCATATTTGGGGGATGACTTTAAGGTGTATCGAGCACTCCGCAGTATCAACCCATCGCCATATCTATTTTACTTTGACTTTGGGGGATTTCGCATCTTTGGATCGTCGCCCGAAACACACTGTCGCATAGACAATGGTCGTGCATATATTGACCCTATTGCAGGAACAACTCGTAGAACAGGTGACTCAATTAAGGATAAGGAGTTGGCAGATGCTCTGTTGGCTGATCCAAAGGAGAATGCAGAGCACGTTATGTTGGTAGATTTGGCTCGTAATGACTTGAGCCGTAACGCAAATAATGTCGAGGTCCTATTCTATAAAGAGCCTCAATACTATAGTCACGTAATCCACTTGGTGAGTCGCGTTGGAGGAGTCTTGGATGAGGGCGTGTCATCTATTAAGACCTTTGTCGATACATTCCCCGCAGGTACTCTGAGTGGTGCTCCTAAGGTTCGCGCAATGCAGTTAATTAGCGAAATAGAGCCACATAACCGTGGTGCATATGGTGGCTGCGTAGGATTTATTGGATTCGATGGAGACCTTAATCAAGCAATTACAATTCGCACATTTGTGAGTCGCAACAATGAACTTTGGTTGCAGGCAGGTGGCGGAATCGTTGCTCGCAGTAGCGAAGAGTATGAGTTGCAGGAGGTAAACAATAAGCTCGGTGCTCTGAAGAAGGCGATTGATATGGCAGTAACACTCAAAAACTAACGACAATGAAGATTCTACTTTTAGATAATTACGACTCATTTACATATAACCTACTCCACGAGGTTAAAGCGCTAGGGTATACAGATATTGAGGTTCACCGTAACGATAAGATCTCTTTGGAGGAGGTAAGTCGCTTCGATAAGATTATTCTCTCTCCCGGTCCCGGTATCCCTTGTGAGGCAGGTATCTTGTTGGATGTAATTCGACAGTATGCCCCAACGAAATCTATTCTCGGAGTCTGTCTAGGTCACCAAGCTATTGGCGAGGCATTCGGTGCTACATTGGAGAATTTGACAGATGTCTATCACGGAGTGCAGACCTCGGTTGAGGTGATCTGTGACGAGGTGCTCTTCGAGGGTATGGATCGTACGATTGAAGTTGGACGATACCACTCGTGGGTTGTGAGCCGCGAAAATCTGCCGGAGGTGATTGAGGTTACGGCAATGAGTGCCGAGGGACAAATTATGGCACTACGTCATAAAAATTATGATGTGAGAGGTATTCAGTTCCACCCAGAGTCGGTATTGACTCCCGAGGGAAGAGTGATCTTGGAGAACTACTTAAAACATTAGAGAGATGAAAGATATATTATATAATCTATTTGAACACAGATATTTGGGTCGGGATGAGGCGCGATCAATATTGCAAAAAATAGCCCACGGCGAGTATGCCGACCCACAGATTGCTTCACTCATAACTGTGTTTTTGATGCGTAACATTTCGGTTGAGGAGTTGTGTGGCTTTCGCGACGCCTTGATGGAGATGTGTTTGCCAGTTGACTTAGATGAGTTTGAACCAATTGATATTGTCGGAACGGGGGGTGATGGTAAAAACACATTTAATGTCTCTACAGCAGCCTGTTTTACCGTTGCCGGTGCTGGGTATGCAGTTGTGAAACACGGCAACTATGGTGCTACTTCGGTTAGTGGCGCGAGTAATGTAATGGAGCAACACGGTGTGAAGTTCACAAATGATGTTGAGCAGTTGCGTCGATCGATCGAACAGAGTGGGGTAGCATATCTGCACGCACCACTGTTTAATCCAGCGATGAAGGCTGTTGCTCCTGTTCGTAAGGCGTTGGGTGTTAGGACTTTTTTTAATATGTTAGGTCCTTTGGTAAATCCTGCTCGTCCGAAATATCAGCTGTTGGGTGTATATAACTTACCTCTACTTCGCCTATATAACTATACGTATCAGGCTGGTGATACCAACTTCGCAGTGGTACATAGCCTCGATGGGTATGATGAGATTTCGTTAACGTCGGAGTTTAAGGTTGCTACCTCTCAGGCAGAGAAGATTTATACACCTGAATCTTTGGGATTCAAGAGATGTACGGAGGCGGATTTGAGTGGAGGTGAGAGTGTTGAGGATGCTGCGAAGATATTTGATAACATAATGAATAATTGCGCTACAGTGCCACAAACTAATGCTGTCGTGGTAAATGCAGCCTTCGCGATTCAGCTACGTTGCCCTCAGAAGAGTATCGAGGAGTGTATTGTTGAGGCGCGCGAGTCGTTAGAGAGTGGTCGTGCTGCCGAAGCGTTGAGAAAATTTGTGGAGCTAAATAGATAGATGATATGGAGGATGTATTAACACGAATTATTGCGGCAAAACGTATCGAGGTCGAGCAGCAGAAGATGACCAAATCACTTGCGACTCTGTGTGCAGAGGTGGAGGGGTTACCTCTTCATGCGAAGCGCTCGATGAAGACATCGTTGGCATCATCTGCATCGGGAATTATCGCGGAGTTTAAGCGTCGATCACCATCGAAGGGCTGGATAAATGAGTCGGCAGAGGCTGATGTTATACCGCCAGCATATGCTGCGGCAGGTGCGTCGGCACTCTCGATACTTACCGATGAGGAGTTCTTCGGTGGATCACTTCGAGATCTGGAGGTTGCACGCCCATTGGTCGATATTCCGATTATCCGTAAGGAGTTTATAATTGATGAGTATCAGCTCTATCAAGCAAAATTGGTTGGAGCAGATGCAGTTCTTTTGATAGCGGCAGCTCTATCTGTTGATGAGTGTCGATCACTCTGTTTGAAGGCTCAGGAGTTGGGGCTTGAGGTGTTGCTGGAGCTGCACGCCGAGAGTGAGTTGGAGTATGTAACACCTAACGTCGATATGGTTGGAATCAACAATCGTAACTTAGGTACATTCCACACCGATGTTGCCAACTCATTCCGTATGGCTGAGCTCCTACCAAAAGATATGGTGAAGGTGTCGGAGAGTGGGATATCTGACCCTGCGACAGTTAGCGAACTGAGAAAAGCTGGATTTGCAGGTTTCTTAATTGGAGAGAATTTTATGCGTACCGATGAGCCCGGAGAGTCGTTAAAGCAATTTATTGAGGGAATTTAGAGTGGTTGGAGATAAGATTATAAAGGTCTGCGGAATGCGTTCGGGTGATAACATTCGAGCGGTGGAGGCTTTGGGGGTCGACCTTATGGGGTTTATATTCTTCGCTAAGTCGCCTCGAAATGTTGTGCTACGACCAGATTATATGCCATCTAAATGTCGTAAGGTCGGAGTCTTTGTGAATGAGAGAGAAGAGATTATAGCACAGAAAATTGTAGAGTTTGATTTGGATGTAGTGCAGCTACACGGTTGCGAAACACCTGAGTTTTGTGATTCAATTAGACGTAGTGGGGTAGAGGTGTTCAAGGCTATCTCGGTTGCAACGATTGAGGATATTACTCTGACAGCTCAATATGAGGGGCACTGTGATATATTGATCTTCGACACAAAGTGTGAGGGACACGGAGGGTCGGGTCTGCAATTTGACTGGTCGATACTCGATAGTTATGAGGGAGAGACTCCTTTCTTATTAAGTGGTGGGATATCTGTCGAATCTGTTGAGTCGATAAGGAGATTCAACCATCCTCGACACATTGGATATGATATAAATAGCCGCTTCGAATGTGAGCCGGCTCTTAAGGATGTAACTCTCATAGAGAGATTTATTTGTGAACTAAATTAGGTAAAATATTATGAATAGAATTAATCAACTCTTTAGTAGTGATAAAAAAGATATCCTCTCAATCTACTTCTGTGCAGGCACACCTACATTGGATGGAACAGCAGAGGTAATTCGAACCCTTGAGCAAGAAGGTGTCTCGATGATCGAAATTGGTATCCCGTTTAGTGATCCAATGGCGGATGGAATTGTAATTCAGGAGGCAGCAACGTCGGCTCTGAGAAATGGTATGTCGTTACGACTTCTCTTTGAGCAGTTGCAGGGTATTCGCAAAGAGGTCTCGATTCCTCTCATCTTAATGGGTTATTTGAACCCTATTATGCAGTTTGGGTTTGAGAACTTCTGTCGTAAGTGTCAAGAGTGTGGCGTTGATGGTGTAATAATCCCAGATCTGCCATTTGGTGATTACCAGTCGGAGTATCGCTCTGTAGCAGAGAGATATGACGTAAAAGTTATTATGCTCATTACCCCCGAGACTAGCGAAGAGCGTATACGCGAAATAGATAATAACACCGATGGGTTTATCTATATGGTCTCATCTGCGGCAACTACAGGTGCACAATCAGATTTCAATACACAGAAGATCGCCTACTTCGAGCGAATAAACTCAATGGAGCTTCGAAATCCACGAATGATCGGTTTTGGAATCTCTAACTACGCTACGTTCCGTGCCGCTTGCGACAATGCACGAGGGGGTATCATCGGTAGCTACTTCGTGACGCTCCTCAAACAGGAGGGTGGTAATGCTGCAAGTGCAATCTCGAAACTACAACAATCATTAGCAAAATAGAACCTATGATGAAGAAACTACTACAAACGATGCTCCTCGGAGCGTTAATTACACCTATGGCAGCCTCTGCAAAGGAGAAGGATTTGGACTATAGTTTTTACGGATTTGCCCGTACAGACTTCTACTACGATAGTCGTGCAACAATGGCGGCTGTTAATGATATATTCTACCTATATCCACTCGATGAGTCGTTCGACCCTGCAGGAGAGGATCTTAATGCAACATCAAGTAGTGGACTCTTTGCTTTTATTACCCGTTTGGGCGTCGACATATCGGGAGGAAAAGTAGGATCGGCAGATGCTTCGGTTAAAGTTGAAGTTGACTTTGGTGGGTATGGAAACTATAATACATTGTTGCGTATTCGTCAGGCATATATCAAGTTAGATTGGGAGAATGGAGGCTCTCTCACTACGGGTCAAACTTGGCATCCTCTGTTTGGTTCTGTTATGCCATATGTGACAAATGTAGCTACGGGAGCTCCGTTCCAACCATTTAACCGCTCTCCTCAAATTCGTTACGAGTATAAAATGGGTGGTATGAAATTTATTGCGGCGGCTATCTGTCAGCTACAGTATGCCTCTTCGGGGGTAAATGGTTCGTCGAACGAATATATGAGAGATAGCTGTGTTCCCGAATTTTATGGTGGATTTGACTACTCGTCGGGAGGATTCTTGTTTGGTGGCGGTGTTGACATCTCGACCATTGCGCCACGAACTACTTCTACCTTAGGATATAAGGTTCACGAACGTTTGACATCAATATCGGGAGATATACATTTGAGCTACCGTACAGATATGTTGTATATTGGGGCGAAGAGTATCTATGGGTCGGCACTAGATCACCTTACGATGTTGAGTGGTTATGCTGTGACATCGGTCGACGCAACAACAGGAGAGCAGGAATATACCCCAATACATAACTCAACATCGTGGATTAACGTTACGTATGGAAAAAAGTGGAAACCATCTCTGTTTTTGGGATATACCAAGAATCTTGGAACAACAGAGGAGTTATACTCCGAAGAGCTAATGTATGGTCGAGGGCTTGACATTGACCAAATGTTGGGAGTAGGATTGGGTGTTACATATAACTTACCTTCATTTACTGTCGGTGTGGAGTACACAAACACTACGGCTTGGTATGGAGGTGTGAATTTGTCGAATGGACGTATCGAAAATACTCACAACGTAGCAAACAATCGCCTTGTCGCTAGTGTAGCTTACTTCTTCTAGATTAAATATATATAGCTTATATGCTCTTCTCAATCAACTTATTATGTGATTGAGAAGAGCATATATTTTTAACAAATAGAAGAGATCTCTTATTTGTACTTTACACTACTCCTTTCGCGACCAAATGCATCTCGATATGCTCCCTTGATCTTCTCGCGACGACGATTATCCTTGAAAACAAACTTCACTCGATCCTCTATTTCATAGTCAAGTGGCAAAGCATAGCTATTGTCGATAATCTTGATGTCGGAATCATCCTCCGAAACAAAGAATATGTAGTTATTGCGAACCAAAACAACCTCCTCTACGACTGTAGGCTCTGTCGCTTTTGCCTTTGGTTTCTCTTTGGGCTGTTCGGTAGGACAATTTTTTGTGTAGAATATCTCGACCTCAACACATCTCATTGGTGGTAATATGTTACTAACCATATATCTCCACGATGAATTCATTGCTCGTAAACGCGCTTCGATACTCATCTCTGGCTGAGAGCTGTCGAGTAGCTGCAATACTTCACTTTTTTGTGGAATTGATGACTTCTCGACACACTGCTTTGCATCACTCCAAGTTGATGCAACACCAATTGTCTCGCCACCGTACATTGAGAGATCACATTTCGTATCTAGATAGTTTCGAAATGCCTTTGCTCTGGCTGTCGCTAAACGCTGATTTGCAGCCATCGAACCATCGGGTGATGAATATCCACAGACGTTGATACGCGAAATTTGCCTCTTGTCGTCACACGTTATCTCCTTGATGAAACAACGTAATTCATTCATCTCTTTTGAATTGTCTTCGTAAGATGAGTTGATTTTCGAGGTGTTGATCTGATAACGTACCGAAAACTCTTCGTCGTCAGTAGCTTGATCTTTCATCTGCCCTTTTGTCTGAGTTGTGGATCTCGTTCGCGATCCACTAGAGCCCTTCATTGCTGGTCTCTGTGCAACTGCGCTACCAATAATAGTTAACGCTAATGCTAATGTTGTAATAGTTTTTTTCACGTCAGTAATGTGTTAATGTTATACATTCTTGAGTGATCTATCGCAACATTCATACCATAAGAGATGAGAAGCATATCTCACACTTTTACAGACAAAAGATAGAATGGTTAACAAAATCCCCCAAAGGATCTTGCTAACCATTCTATCTTTTGTGTAGTACTTCGACTTGCTTACCTACTGCTGCTGTATCTGTGATGAATCAGCTACGACCATAGATTTGTCGATGCGAAGTGTTACGTTGCTGTCAACCTCAATAAGGAGAGATGTCTCCTTTACCTCCTTGACAACACCATAGATTCCACCTGCTGTAACAATCTTGTCACCCTTCTTTAGTCCATCACGGAAAGCCTGCATCTCCTTACGACGCTTCGACTCTGGACGCCACATAAAGAGCCAGAGAACCAAGATCATAAGTCCAATCATAATGAATGAACCATACTGCTGATAGAAACCACCATCCATTTCAGCAGTCATCTGAAGAAAATAAATCATAATGTTTTTGTGTAATAAATATGTTTAATTAAATTAAATTAAGTTTCCGCTATTCGTAACGACCCGACTTTAGACGTTCAACCTCATCTGGAGTCAAGAATCGCCACTGTCCACGCTTCAAGTTTTTCTTGGTTAGACCAGCGTAGTAGACGCGATCAAGCTTCTGAACAGAGTAACCCAAGTGCTCAAAAATGCGACGTACAATACGATTGCGTCCTGAGTGAATCTCAACACCAACCTCGGTTTTATCCTCCTTAACATATGCGATCTCGTCAGCGTAAATCTCCCCATCTTCGAGCGTAATACCTTGAGCGATAGAGTCCATATCGGCACGAGTCAATGGCTTGTTGAGAGATACTTGATAGATCTTTTTCTTCTTATGAGAGGGGTGTGTTAGCTGTTTTGTAAGGTCTCCATCATTGGTGAAGAGCAACAATCCAACACTGTTTTTATCGAGTCGACCAACAGGGTAGATACGCTCTGTGCAGCCTTCACGAACAAGATCCATTACAGTTTTGTCGGCGTGAGGATCGTCGTTTGAGGTTACATAGCCCTTTGGTTTGTTGAGTACTAAATACACCTTTTTCTCACCTTGAACGCGGCTATCATTAAATTTAACCTCGTCGGTTGGCTTCACTTTAGTTCCTAGCTCTGTTACAACTGTTCCATTCACGGTGACCACACCTGCTGAGATATACTCATCTGCCTCACGACGAGAGCACAATCCAGACTGTGCAAGGAAACGGTTTAGACGCATCTCTCCCGACTGGCGATTTGGGTCATACTTTGGGTATGACTGCTCTGCATCATTGTCGTTACGACGTGGTGCGTATGGTTTACGATTGCGCTCGAATGGCTGTTTACGATCTCCACTAAATGACTTACGATCACCTCCATAAGGTTTACGATCGCCAAAGTTTTTACGCTCTGGTCGTTCGCTACGCTCAGAACCCTCTCCAAATGACCTGCGATCTCCTCCATAAGGTTTGCGATCACCATAGCTTTTGTGTTCCCCACGCTTACTACGTTCGGGTCGTTCCCCTCGCTCAGAACCCCCACCATATGGGCGATTGTCGCGTGAGAAGTTTGGATTAAACGATCGGCGCTCTGATCGTGGTTTATCCGAGTCGGCGGCATCTCGCTGCGAACGCGGACGGCGCTCCTCACTGCGGTTGTCGCTAGTGCGCTCGCGACGGTCGCGTCCAAAGCGTGACACGTTGCTTGCAGAGGAGTCTTTTTTGAAATCTCTCATAAGATTATATAAAATATATTAAAGTTATCACTATCGAACCAACTTCGGTCGATAAGTCGTCACAAAGGTAATCAATTTATCTGGTACGTCAATACTCTCAATGAAGATTTAGCCCTCATAATCCATAAATTAACCCATTAAAATTAAATAATATTTCACACCAAGGTTGAAAACCGTGAAATATTTGTAATTTTGTCGTCCAAATCAAGAATTATCAAGGTGAATAGAGAGATACTGCGCATTGCGCTTCCAAACATAATATCGAACATTACAGTCCCAATGATGGGTATCGCAAGTACAGCTATTGCAGGACGTTGTGGTGACGACTCAGCATATACGATTGGGCAGTTAGCTATAGGAGTGTCTATATTCAATATGATATATTGGAACTGTAATTTCATTAGAATGGGGACGAGTGGACTCACGGCACAAGCATTCGGAGCAGGTGACTTTGCCGAGACAACACGTATGTTGATTCGATCGCTTGGGGTATCTCTACTGTTGGGTATTGTGATATTGCTGTTTCGCGAACCGCTAGCAACGGGATCGGTACAACTTATTGGTGGAAGTGAACTATCGTTGGAGTATGTGAAGGCTCGACTCTGGGCTGTCCCTGCGGGGATACTATTATTTGGATTTCACGGATGGTTTACGGGGATGCAAAATGGTACATACTCAATGTGTACAGCTCTATCGGTCAATGTGTTGCATATTGCACTTAGCGTATATTTTGCACTATATCGTCAAATGGGAGTTGTCGGCATAGCCTATGCCTCGGTGGTGGCACAGTGGTTCGGGGTCTTAATTGCCTCTATACTACTATATTGCAACTACTTTAAGAAATTAGTACCCGTCTCTATTCGAGATGTGTTGAGTCCTGCGGCTGTTAGGAGATTTTTTAGCGTCAATAGCGACATAATTATTAGAACTCTGTGTATTGTTGCCGTTTATACATACTTTACTCGCGTCTCGGCTCAGATGGAAAATATCAATCTGTTGGCTGTAAACACTCTCTTGCTACAGTTGTTTACCCTATATTCATATATGACCGATGGGTTTGCATATGCAGCGGAGGCTCTAACAGGACGATTTATCGGAGCTCGTGACCCTCAGTCTCTTAAGAGTGCTATTTTGAAATGTGTAGTTTGGTCTCTGGTTGTGTCGGTTGTGTTTGTGCTGATATACCTTCTCTTTTGGCGCGACATACTCACAATATTTATCGGTGGTACCTCGAATGCTGAGATGCTAATAGACCTTGCGGGTGAATATATTGGTTGGATCATTACAATACCGATCCTCGGAGCGTTTCCATTCCTAATGGATGGGGTGATGGTTGGTGCTAACTTCACCAAAACTATGCGTAACTCAATGATTATATCTACTTTGATCTACTTCGCAGCGCTCTTTATCTTTACTCCAATTATCGGAAACAACGCTTTGTGGTTGGCATTTATGCTCTTTATGTTCCTGCGCGGAGGTGTCCAATATCTGTTAACTTCACGGCTTAAACAGATATTTAACGTTATTTAGCTATTCGTGATAGGGTAGTACGGTATGGGGAATTGTGCTGTGCGATATAACCTGTATAGGACAGTTGTAGTTCGCCAATTGCTCATTGGTGATTATGTTCGAGTCGTGACGGTGCACTGTTCCATTGACACAGACAATCTGCTTTACAACGGTCGAGATACTACCGATGTCGTGTGATATCATTACAATAGCCATCTGTTGATGTAGCTCTTTTAGTAGATTGTATAACTCTCCCTCGAAACGGTTGTCGACGAAGTTTGTCGGTTCGTCGAGAATAAGTAACTTTGGGTCTGATATAACCGCACGGCATAGTAACGCGCGCTGGAGCTCTCCACCCGATAGCTCTCCAATACGTTTTCGCGAGATCTTCAAAATGGATGTTCGACCCATAAGTTCACGCCCCTTTTCTAACTGTTCTACGCTATAGCAAGATCTTCGCAACAGCCCTTTGTAGGCAACAATACCCGACATAACAACCTCTTCGATAGTTATTGGGAAGGCTCTGTCAAAGAGAGAGACCTGAGGCATATAACCAATACTTAGGTTACCTTGACTATTGTATAGTGAGTTGTCGTATGAGATCTCTCCACTATGCGGTATCATTCCTAAAATAGACTTTATAAGAGAGGTTTTACCCCCTCCGTTGGGACCAATAACACCCATAAAATCATCACTCCGAATCTCTAGATTAACATCGTGAAGAACCTGCTGCGGACCATAAACGACACCGACATTCTCGAGCTTTATTAAATTCATAATCCCGTGGTTATTATCGTTGTTATATATTTTATTTGGGAGATAATATCCTCATTAAGAGGGTCTATCTCCACGGAGTATGCATTCAAATCCTCTGCCACAATCTCAACACACGACACTGGATATTGCACTTGATATAGAATACTCTTTATAGACTCCTGTCGTCCTCTCTCAATCATCTCGGCAAGTCGTTTTGCTGAGGGCTCTTTACCCTCTGACTCGATTGCAACTTGCTCAATGCCATAGGTTCTCGCGTAATAGGTTAGAGCTGGGTGATAGATAAATATAGATGATATTCCGCTACTCTCTATCTTCTCCTTACACTCTGCATCGAGCCTCCTCAACTCATCAGAGAGTAGGGTATACGCCTCTCTATATTTAAGAGAGTCAGGGTATTTTTTAGAGATAGCACCATAACAGTTATCCGCCATTTGAAGGAGTTCTTTGGGAGATGTCCAAATGTGTGGATCAACTCCGTGTGAGTGGTTTGCGTGGTGGTGCGTGTGTGAACAGCTACCAGCAATAACCTCGATACCTTGGCTCAGGTCGAATATTTTATCGCGGCGTGAAACTCTCTTAATAATAGACTCTTCAAACCCTAATAACCCTGTGCTAAAGATCATTTGAGCCTGATTTAAGGCGATAAATTGTTTGGGTGTTGGCTCATAACTCTCGACCGACGCTCCCGAAGGCACAACGACCTCGACTGGAAAGTCATTGCAGGTAATACGCTCCACAATAGAGCGTAGAGGAGCTATTGATATGTATATTGTAGAGCTCTCTTCGACAGGTGTAACACTCTGACAACCCGTAAAAAATAGTAGGGTAGCGATGTATATTGACCGTATATATATATTCATATTATGTTTAATTAACCCGACAAATATAGTGAATTTCCAATAATATTTGTATATTTGTTAAAAATTGAGATGAAATATGATCTATAATGAACGAAAAGAACGACACAACCATATATTAGAGGTTGGTCGTCAAATGATGACTGCGGCACGAACTGCACCCAAGGGTAAAGGTGTCGATATTATCGAAATAGCGATGATTGAAGGCGATGACCTTAAAATATTGTCGGCAAAAATGGAGGAGCTAGCGGAGCAGTTAGGATTGAAATTCTTTCTTCGTGATGCTGGGAATATACTTGATAGTGAGTGTGTTATCATAATAGGAACACGCCCTCTTGCACAGGGTCTCGATTGTGGACACTGTGGATACGACACCTGTGCATCACGCAAATCGGGTGTGCCTTGTGCTATTAACTCGGTTGATGTAGGCATTGCAATTGGGTCGGCTTGTGCGACAGCGGCAGACCTACGTGTTGATAGTCGTGTGATGTTCTCAGCCGGACTAGCAGCCCAAAAACTCGGATGGCTCGAAGGTGTCGAACAGATGATGGCAATAGCAATATCAGCATCTAGCAAGAGTCCATTCTTTGATCGTAAACCAAAAAAATAACTAAATATATAATTTATGGTAAACTACGCAATTATTGAGACAGAAAAGGGCACAATGAAGCTCGAACTATACACAGAGGAGACTCCAATCGCTGTGGCAAATTTCATCGACCTCGCAGAGCACGGATTCTACGATGGCTTGACATTTCACCGCGTAATCCCCGGCTTTATGGTTCAAGGTGGATGTCCTCGCGGAGACGGTACAGGAGGTCCGGGACATAAGATCAATTGTGAGACATCTGCACCTCGTCAATATCACGACCGTGGAGTCATCTCAATGGCACACGCAGGTCGCAACACGGGTGGATCGCAGTTCTTTATCTGCCACAACAGAACAAACACCCAACATCTAGATGGTGTTCATACTTGTTTTGGTCAAGTTGTGGAGAATGTAGAGGTAATTGACGATATTCGTCGTGGCGACAAAATCATCTCTATAAAAATCATTAACGAGTAATCCAAATTACAACAAAGAATAACAGCTAGGCAAGCTTAAAAATTGCCTAGCTGTTATTGTGATATTACAGCCACTGATCCAAACACACGCCGATTATTGATTCAGTAATATTTATATTATGTTAAATTATGGTCGATAAAAAAGAGAACCTATGAATTTAGGCTCTCTCTTTTTTGAGTCTTTATATAGATCAACTAAAATTTAGCAGTTCATCGCACCGCAGCAATGTATAACTTGACCGCTCACATAAGACGAAAGATCCGACGCAAGGAAAATACAAACCTTAGCGACATCCTCTGTTGTACCTCCACGACGAAGTGGAATTTGTGAGTACCATCCCTGCTTTACCTCCTCTGGGAGTTTGTCTGTCATCTCGGTAATGATAAATCCGGGGGCAATTGCATTTGCGCGAATTCCTCGTGGACCCATCTCCTTTGCTATCGACTTAGCAAGACCAATCATACCAGCCTTTGACGCTGAGTAGTTGCACTGCCCTGCGTTACCACTAACACCAACTACCGACGACATATTAATAATAGACCCACTTCTTTGGCGCGCCATAATTGGAGTCACGGCGTGGATGAAGTTGAATGCAGATTTCAAGTTTACTGCGATCACAGCATCCCACTGAGCCTCGCTCATTCGCATCATCAAACCATCCTTGGTGATACCTGCGTTATTGACCAAAATATCAACTTTACCAAAATCCTCTGCTATCTGCTTTACAACATCGTGTGTTGCGTCGAAGTCTGCTGCATTCGAAGCGTAACCTTTAGCCTTAACCCCCATTGCACAGAGTTCTGCCTCTGTAGCCTTGCCATTCTCATCGATCACTAGATCTGTAAATGCTACATCGGCTCCTGCCTTTGCAAACTCAATTGCAATTGCCTTTCCGATTCCTCGTGCTGCGCCAGTTACGATGGCTACCTTTCCTTTAAGTAATTTCATATCTATTCTTTGTTATTAATTAGATTACATCCTATAATGGTGGCAAAGTTAGAAAAATTATCCGTTTTCACTACTTTTTTGAAAATATAATAGTAACTTTACGCCGTAAAATTGATAATTATTACTATTTAATAAATAAAGCAAGTATGAGAAAAGATTCGCAGATTTTCGATTTGATTGAGAAGGAGCGCGAGCGTCAGATGCACGGCATCGAGTTGATCGCGTCGGAGAACTTCGTTAGTGAGCAGGTGATGAACGCAATGGGGTCAGTACTTACAAACAAGTATGCTGAGGGATATCCCGGTGCTCGTTACTATGGTGGTTGTGAGGTTGTTGACCAGATCGAGTCGTTGGCGATTTCGCGCCTTTGTGAGTTGTATGGTGCTGAGTATGCAAACGTTCAGCCACACTCGGGTGCACAGGCTAATATGGCAGTATTCTTTGCCTGTATGCAGCCCGGTGACACATTTATGGGACTAGATTTGGCGCACGGTGGTCACCTTTCGCACGGATCTCTTGTAAATATGTCGGGTAAATATTTCAAGGCTGTAGGCTATCAGTTATCGGAGGAGAGCGGTACAATCGACTATGACGCGATGGAGCAGCAGGCGATAGAGTGCAAGCCTAAGATGATTGTTGGTGGTGCTTCGGCATACTCTCGTGAGTGGGACTATAAGCGTATGCGCGAGATCGCAGACAAGGTTGGGGCACTCCTTATGATTGATATGGCGCACACGGCAGGTCTTATTGCTGCTGGCGTATTGGAGAACCCTGTTCCATATGCACACATCGTAACCTCTACTACACACAAGACTCTTCGTGGACCTCGTGGAGGTATCATCTTGTTGGGTAAGGATTTCGAGAATCCGTGGGGCGAGACAACACCTAAGGGGGTTGTTAAGAAGATGTCACAGATCTTCAACTCAGCGGTATTCCCCGGTATTCAGGGAGGACCTCTTGAGCACGTGATTGCAGCTAAGGCAGTGGCATTTGGTGAGGCGTTGGAGCCCTCTTACAAGGAGTATCAAGCTCAGGTTCAGAAGAATGCAGCGGCAATGGCTGAGGCGTTCGTTAAGCGTGGTTACAAGATTGTGTCGAACGGAACAGATAACCACTTGATGTTGGTTGACCTTCGCACAAAGTTCCCTGAGTTGACGGGTAAACTTGCTGAGAAGTGTTTGGTTGCAGCCGACATCACAACAAATAAGAATATGGTTCCATTCGATAGCCGTTCACCTTTCCAGACGTCAGGTCTACGTTTCGGAACACCTGCGATCACAACTCGTGGTGTAAAGGAGGATCAGATGGATGTTATCGTAGCGTTGATCGACCGCGTGTTGCAAGACCCAGAGAATGCTGAGAACATCGCAGCAGTTCGCGCTGACGTCAATAAGATGATGGCTAACTACCCACTTTACGCTTGGTAGATATCTAGTCGGTAATTTTCTTGAGAGCGATACCTTTATTATATAGGGGTGTCGCTCTTTGTCGTTTTTTTAGATAGAAAAAAATTACTATCTTTGTGCCCGAAAGTAGAGACTAAAATATTTAATAACAAAGATATAAAATTGTCGTAAATGAGAAATCCACGTGAAATCGTAGCTCAGATTAATAGAATTGCTGTAGAGAAAACTAATATGCCCAAATCAAACATCGTCGTGGCAGGATTCCTCGCAGGTGTATATATATCTATTGGAGCGCTACTTTCGCTCACTATTGGGTGTGGCTTCCCAGCCATCGCAAATGGTAACCCCGCAATTGTAAGACTTATGATGGGAGCTGTGTTTCCTATTGGTTTGATAATGATTGTTGTCGCTGGTGGTGAGCTCTTTACGGGAAATTGCGCTGTGCTTATTCCGAACTTGTTGAGTGGGCGTTCGACTCTTGGATCTGTTCTTCGCAACTGGGCGATCGTGCTTCCTAGTAATATGTTGGGAACTCTATTTTTTGGATATCTGTTTGTTAATCTAATGGGGGTCACAGCAGGTGACGCAGTTCACAACGGACTCTACGCAATCGCAGAGGCAAAAACCTCAAACCCCTTTTGGATAACCTTTGTTAAGGGTATTGGGGCAAATTGGTTGGTGTGCTTGGCAGTGTGGATGAGTAACTCGGATGACAGCGTTTCGAGCAAGATGTTAGCTATGTGGTTTCCGATTATGGCGTTTGTCGCTGTTGGATTCGAGCATAGTATTGCTAATATGTTCTTTCTGCCAGTCGCTATGTTGGAGGGATACGATATCACTGTTTGGCAGATCATTACGAAGAACTTAGTCCCTGCGATATTGGGGAATATCGTTGGTGGATCTCTATTTGTGGGAGGACTCTATTGGTTTTTGTATGATGAGAGCCGCATGCAAAAACGCAGGTAAACCAAAGGGGGGGGGTATTTTCTGTGAGGGTTTTTCTGCCTAAAGCAATCCCGCTTCATAGTAACGGATAATCTTCTCAATCATCTGATCTTCTATGTTTGATCCATACTCATCTTTGAGGTTGTGACCAAACAGTTTTCCCACACCTTGCCACAGTGAGGCGGTGAATCGCCCCTTAAATTCATCGAGAACTTCATAAGCAGTATACTCTGTCTCGCGGTCGATCAGGCGAATTAGAACTCGACCATCGGTATATGACATCTTCATTAGAATCGGTGTATACTCCTCCTTGATCTCCTTATATATTTTGCGTATGTAATCCTTGCGTTCGCTCTTTGAGTCGATGGAGTCGAGATGGTATTTCATCTCGTCCATCTTCTGTTGAGCAACTTTTGCGAGGGGGTAAACTTTCTTCACGGAGTTTACCAAGCGCCAATATTTACGTCGATCTATCCCTCTTTTGAATACAAATATAGGCTTTAAGGTAACCTCAATCAATTCGGGCTCTTCGGTTGGAGCGCTCTCAACGGCAGCAAAACTCACCCCAATCGAGGAAATTGTAGTGAGAATTGCGAGAATGATTGAGATAGGTTGTTTCATATCAATTAAAAATTGCTATATTTGCGTTTTACAAAGATAACTAAAAATATATTATATTAAACGTATGGAATTGAAAATTGGTCTATCGGCACAGAGCAAAACAGTAGTAAACACTACAAATACAGCTCTAACCTTGGGATCGGGTGATTTAGAGGTATTCGCTACTCCAGCGATGATCGCATTGATGGAGAATGCCGCAATGAAAGCGGTAGCGGAGGCTATTCCTGAGGGCTCAACTACCGTTGGAACAGAGATGAATGCTACACATATTAAGGCATCGGCTCTTTGTGCTGAGATCGTAGCTACCGCAGTCGTAACGACTATAGAGGGTCGTAAGATCACCCTCAATGTTGGTGCACGTGATGGAGAGAGCTTGATTGGAGAGGGTGTTCACACTCGCTTTATTGTAGATCGAGAGAAGTTTATGAGTAAGTTATAATACCAGTTATAGTATGTTTGAAAACTTAACGGATCGTTTAGAGAGGTCTTTTAAGCTCCTCAAAGGAGAGGGGCGCATCACCGATATCAACATTGCAGAGACCCTAAAAGATATACGCCGCGCGCTTATTGATGCCGACGTAAACTATAAAGTAGCGAAGAGTTTCACCGATGAGGTAAAACGTAAGGCTATGGGTGGTGAGGTTCTCAAGGCAGTGAAGCCGGGGCAGATGATGACTAAAATCGTCCGCGACGAACTCGCTGAGTTGATGGGTGGTACAGCTACCGATATTAAATTAGAGGGTACACCTGCCGTGATCCTTATTGCAGGATTGCAGGGTTCGGGTAAGACAACTTTCTCGGGTAAATTAGCACTGCAACTAAAGGAGAAGCGTAATCGTTCGATGTTGCTTGTGGCGTGTGATGTCTACCGTCCTGCGGCGATTGAGCAGTTGAAGGTGTTGGGATCTCAAATAGGTGTCGAGGTGTACACCGAGCCTGATAATCAAAATCCTGTTGAAATAGCACAGAACGCTATTGCATATGCCCGCCAAAAGGGATTCAATACAGTCATTGTCGATACTGCGGGACGCCTCGCTGTGGATGAGCAGATGATGGTTGAGATCACAGAGATAAAAGCTGCGGTAACCCCTTCGGAGACGCTGTTTGTTGTGGATTCGATGACGGGACAAGATGCAGTTAACACAGCAAAAGAGTTCAACGATCGCCTCGATTTTGACGGTGTTGTACTCACAAAGTTGGATGGTGACACGAGAGGTGGAGCAGCTATTTCGATCCGTTCGGTAGTCAACAAACCACTCAAATTTATCTCAAGTGGCGAGAAGATGGATGCACTCCAGACCTTCCATCCAGAGCGTATGGCAGATCGTATTCTCGGTATGGGAGATGTTGTCTCGCTCGTCGAGAGGGCGCAGGAGCAGTACGACGAACAGGAGGCTCGCAAACTCAAAAAGAAGATCTACACAAATGAGTTTGACTTCAACGACTTCATCTCACAAATCGAGCAGGTCAAGAAGATGGGTAACTTGAAGGATCTAGCTGGTATGCTACCCGGTGTCGGTAAGATGATAAAGGATGTTGATATCCCAGACGACGCGTTTAAGCAGACAGAGGCTATCATCGGATCAATGACGCCAGCGGAGAGGTCGAAACCCTCAATCCTCAATGCAAAACGTCGCGAGCGCATTGCGAAAGGAAGTGGAACGACAATGGCAGACGTAAATAGATTAATTAAACAATTTGAGCAGACCAGCAAAATGATGAAGATGGTCGCAGGTGGAGGTAAGATGAAGATGCCGAAGATGCCGGGATTTAGAAGATAATATATGGAAGAACAAGAGCAAGAGCAGCAGACGGTGAAACACCTCTCGGGATTTGTTAACATAATCGGCAACCCAAACGTCGGAAAGTCGACACTAATGAATGCCCTCGTGGGCGAACGTCTCTCGATTATCACGTCGAAGGCTCAAACTACGCGCCACCGAATAATGGGTATCGTCAACGGAGAGAATTTCCAGATTGTATACTCAGACACGCCGGGTATTTTGAAGCCAAGTTATAAACTTCAGGAGTCAATGATGCGCTTTGTAACGGGGGCTGTATCAGACGCGGATGTGTTGTTATACGTGACAGATACTGTTGAGCAGAGTGATCGAAGTGAGGAGATTTTGGAGCGAATAGCACTTAGCGACCGTCCAACGATTGTGGTTGTAAACAAGATAGACCTAACGACCCCCGACGCACTAGAGGCACTTGTCGACAAGTGGGCGGAGAGACTCCCCAAGGCGAAGATCGTGCCTACGTCGGCTAAAGAAAACTTCAACATAGGAGGATTGTTTGATCTTATTGTTTCAGCTCTTCCTGAGGGAGAGGCATACTATCCTAAAGATACACTCACCGACAAGAGTCTACGATTCTTTGCGACAGAGATCATCCGCGAGAAGATCCTTACAACCTACGACAAGGAGATACCATACTGCTGCGAGGTAGCAATTGAAAGCTACGTCGAAGAGCCAACTATCGACCGTATCTCGGCGACAATATATGTTGCCCGTGACTCGCAGAAGGGGATCATCATTGGTCATAAGGGCGAAAAACTCAAAAGAGTTGGTACGCAGGCTCGTATTGATATGGAGAAGTTCCTCGACAAGAAGGTCTTCCTTCAGATGCACGTCAAAGTGAATGATGATTGGCGAAATAATGATCGTCAACTTCGTCGATTTGGTTACGAAGAGTAACTCGAAAGGGCAATAAAGACTCTGTTGGAGACGTTCGTTGGGAGATGTAATTGAAGATTAGATGGCTAAAAAAGCACAGAAGACACTCTCTAAATTACCTATTGTGGGAGTATTGGTGGTGATATTCATTATGAGTATCACCTCTATTAGTGCCCAGTATAACAGGGATTATTTTTTGTGGGTTGCTCGCCAACATCTGATTAAGGGAGATTATCGAGAGGCTATCACATCTCTCAACACCTTGATTAGAGTCGACGAAAAGGCTTATGAGGGGTACTTTCTTCGAGGTATTGCTAAGTATAATCTGGGTGATTTATTAGGTGCCGACGGAGATCTCACAGCAGCAATAACCTACAATCCAGTCTATACAACAGCCTATACATATAGAGCCATAACACGCTCCAGATTAGGTAATTACGACGATGCGCTGAACGACTTTGCCGAGGCAATCGAACTCCGTCCCGACCTGCCTGATCCATACTATAGCCGCGGAGTGACACGACTCCTAAATCAACAGTTCAATAAGGCAATAGAGGATTTTGACCGTTTTTTGATTCAGGAGAAACGAGTTTCGGAGGCATACATAAATCGAGGAATCTGTTATCTTCAACTCAGCGATACTACGAAAGCATACGAAAACTTTAACGACGCAATACGTATCAACAGAAACAACCCCGACGCCTATAATCGTCGTGGTTCATTGTATATGGAGCAGGAGCGATATAATAAAGCCGAGAGTGATTTCGACAATGCAATTCGCAACGACTCAACACATATACCATCCTACTTCAATAGAGCGTTGGTTCGCAACAATCTGAATCGTCCAACCTTAGCTCTTAAGGATTTTGATAAAGTGATCGAACTCGACTCTGCTAGTTCGATCACATACTTTAATCGTGCTATAATGTTGAGCCAAATAGGTGACTACAACAAGGCTCTCGATGATTACGATCACGTAGCGGAACTCTCTCCGAACAACGTTCTAGTATATTTCTATAGAGCTAATCTACTCAGTAGACTAGGGGATATAGAGAGTGCAGAGTGGGATTATAGTCGCGCGATAGAGCTGTATCCAGACTTTGCTAACGCTTATTTGTCGCGCTCCAACATTCGTATGTTACTCAAAAATACGGAGGGGGCAATGCGAGACAAAGTAATAGCGGAGCAGAAGATTGCAGAACATAAATCAAAACTTATCGACAGTACCTACTCAATCTACTCCGACACAACATACAGATTTGATAAACTCCTATCGTTCGACACAAAATTCACTGGCAGTAGTTTTGATAGAGGCGGTAACGGATTGTCGATCGCGGCAACACAAGACAATGATTTACGTTTGATTTCGCTATTTAAGTTCACTTTTAACGAGACGGACTCAACCACAATAAGACATAGTGTCTATTACGACCCAAAATTAGAGGATTTCATCGCGTCTTTCGATCGAGCTGGTTTAACCATCAGCAATCGAGAAAGCAACATTCCTGGCGACTCCTTAGCCGCAATGGAGCGACGTTATGAGAGAGTGTCGATTGTCGATAAGAGTTGGGATAACTTATTTGAGTTGGGTATTGCTCAAAGTTTAATAAAACAATACACCAGTTCGATTTCGACTCTCACGGCAGCAATTAAAGAGGAGTCGAAATCTCCATTCCTATATATTAATAGGTCTGCGATTAGAGCTGAAATGATAGAGTTTATTAGCTCCATCGAAAATTCGTTTCAACGCATAACTATTGACTCAGACCCTGCAAATAACCTCAAGAACACCACTGCCGTTAGTCGTTCGTATGACTACAAAGAGGCTTTGGAGGATATCGAGACAGCTATTGCACTCCACCCCGACTTGGCATATTCTCACTATAATCTAGCTGGATTGCTAGTTCTGTCAGGTAAACTTCCCGAGGCATACAAAGCTTACAACGAAGCTATAAGACTCTACCCCACTTTTGCTGAGGCGTACTACAATCGTGGCGTCGTACAGATTATGATGAAGGATACCCGCAAGGGATGTATAGATTTGTCGAAAGCTGGTGAGCTAGGTATAGATCGAGCATACCAACTTCTAGAGAAGTACTCGAAGATGTAGATATCCTATATTGATCTGTATAACTCAACAATTCTATCGCACATAGCACCCCACGAGAAACGTTTACGCTCCTGAACCATATTAGCTCTGAAGCGCGCCAAATTATCACCCCTCCAAATATTTGTTATAGCCTCCGAAACGCTATCAACCGTTGGATCACATACATACCCTACCCTATTGTGAGGAACTATTTCGGGGAGTCCTCCGACGCGTGTTACAATAATCGGCAGAGAGAAGTTGTAGGCGATTTGTGTCACACCACTTTGCGATGCAGTGTGATATGGAAGAACAATGAAGTCGCTCAACGAGAAGTAATTAACAACCGACTCGTCGGCAATAAAGCGGTCGTGTAGGATGATCTCGTCTAGAATCCCTAGTCGCTCCATTTGGTCGATATATTTCTCACGAGAGGTGTAAAACTCCCCTGCAACAATAAGCCTACACCCCGCTACCCTACTCTTCGCCCACGCGTCGAGTAAAATATCGAGCCCCTTGTAGTCGCGAATAAGTCCAAAGAAGAGTGCATAACGAAGTGATGGATCGAGCCCTAAAGCCTCTGCCGCCTCTTCGCGTGAAATGGGAGTTCCGAAATTCTCGAACATTGGATGAGGTGAAAATAGCGTATTAACAGCCGTATACTCTTGAAGTTCTTGATGTACCTGCTCCGACATATATATAAAACCATCGACAGATCGAAGAAAATATTGGTTAAAAGGACGATCTATTATATGGTGTTCGTGAGGCTCTACATTGTCGATCTGACATACTACCTTTGTGTGACCATTCGAACGAGCTAGTCGCGCAATAGTCCCAAAGCAGGGTGCCATAAACGGAGTCCAATACTTCAATATCAACATATCGGGGCGATCACGTCGAATACTAGCCCCTACGTGAAGCCAGTTGAATGGGTTAACCGTATTCACACAGCGCTCAATTTGCAACCCTTCGGGAGGTGGTGTTTCGAGGGTTTGACTCTCTCCGGGAAAGAGAAACGATGGATATTGAAGTGTAAAGGTCAAAATCGACACCTTATCTCCACGCGAAATATATTCACGTGCGAGGCTCTCCATAATCGTAGCCAAACCGCCTCTGTAGGGGTGTGCAGGTCCTAGAATTGTGATTTTCATTGTCGTTGTGTTATCTTCTACGACAAAGATATAAAAATAAATAAAGATTCACTATCTTTGACGCAGATTCTACTATAACGTGTGTTCGAAAATTATTTAGAACTTCACCACAGGGGAGCGTTTTGAGGTGGGACAAGATATAAAAAGATAAAATTGAGAGAGATGATTAAGGGAGTATTATTCGATATGGATGGTGTGTTGGTCGACAATATGGATATCCACATCGCTGCGTTCGACAAATTTTGTACAAGCTATGGAGCTGATGAGGTGGGAGATCGTTTGATCGCCTGTGCAGGTATGGGTAACGAGGAGATTATGCACATTATGTTACCAAAGGAGGTGATCGAGGAGAAGGGAATTGACGCACTCTCGGTGGAGAAAGAGGCTGTATATCGCGAAATATATGCACCGACGATTAAGCCCGTAGCAGGACTTATAGACCTTCTCAAAGAGTTGAAGGCACAAGGCGTAAAGTGTGCTATCGGCTCGTCGGGATGTAGAGAGAATGTAGAGTTTGTTGTTGAGAAGTGTGGTCTAGTTGAGTACTTTGATGCTTACGTATATAGCGACCTTGTTACACGCTGTAAACCTGACCCGGAGATCTACCTCACGGCGGCAAAACTACTTGGTATAGAGCCATCCGAGGCTTTAGTGTTTGAGGATGCGTTGGTTGGAATAAAGTCTGCACGCAACGCAAAAGTGGCAAAGGTGATCGCACTCTCCACTACCCTATCAGCGGAGGCTCTCAAAGAGCAAAGCGATGCAGATGAGATTGTTACCGATTTCCGCGACGTGTTGGGTCGCACTTGGTAATCTAACTCTCTTTGCGAAGTTTACGATCGTGGTGATAGATCTGGTATGAGTTTACCAGATTCTGCCAAATTATATATGATGTGGGGGCGATGGAGCTCACCGGAAAAAGGAATGCTTGCGACAGCCAAACAGCAAGAACTGTATTCTTCTGACCGAGTGACTGCGCCCCTGCAACTCTATCTGCAAAGCGCCCTCCCAACAGACGCCCTGCACCATACTGCGTAACGCACGCCACAAGAGCCACAAGAGCCAACAACAGAGCTGTCGACAGAGCTATTGTGTCACTCACCTCAACAACATAACGAGTTGTACGAGCCAGCGTTAGACACATCGACACAAGCCACATATAAAATGACATTTGGCTATGCTCTCCAATCCACGTTGCAGCCGTACGCCAAGTATATTTCAACATCTGCGCCATCGCTAGCGGTGCTAAGAGTAGCGGCACTACCCTACCCAATATCTGTGCAAAACTACACTCTCCATTACCGAAAATATCGAGATATATAGGGGCAACGAATGCCATAACGAGGTTGCAAATCAACGTATAAGAGACCATTGTCGTTACATTTGCACCCAGCAGAGCTCCAACAGCAACAGCCGCCATTGCAATTGGGGCAAGGAAACAGATCATCCCCCCTTGAGCAATGAGATCTCCGAAAGGTAGTAATAGATAATATACGACTGGAGTTGCAACAACTTGAAATAGTACCAATATAATGTGTAACCACGAAAGTCTAAGATCGCGAAGTCTCACTCTACAGAACGTAACAAAGAGCATCGAAAAGATCAATATTGGTGCCATTTTATTGCTAGCCATATCATCCACTCGCGCTATTGGAGCAAAGAAAAGGACTCCAGTCAACATTGCCGTCAGCATCAGTAGGGGGCGGCGATTTTGTTTAATTATTTGAAAAAAATCTCCCATTATTATATCCTCTTTCTAATCGCCATCATCCCCACAAAGGTGATAAGTGCGTTATATATTAGTAATTCGAACCCGACCTTATAACCGAAGTAGTGCATAGCCACCCACTCACCAACAATACTCAGCAAGAGTGATCCGATAGCCACAATCCACACACCTCCGTCACGAACCCTCCACGATGTCAGCATACCAAACGTGAACATACCTAGTATCGGTCCATATGTATAGCCAACAAACTTGAACAATACATTTATTATACTCTGATTACTTAACGACCCAACCACAACAATCAACACTCCAATAACTATGGCGATCAGAGAGTGTACCCAAAGCCTCAAGCTTGTTAACCGCTCTTCGGACCTCTTCTTACCACCCAACAGATCAATTGTGCAAGATGTGGTGAGTGCCGTGAGCGACGAGGCTGTCGAGGCAAATGTCGATGCTGTGAGCCCCAAGACAAATAGCACCCCCACAAAAGCGGGAAGCCCCCCCTCAACTGCAACGAGCGAAAATAGCTGGTCACTCTTTGCCGGTAACTCAATCAATTGAGCTGCTGCATACTCATATAGGAGTACGCCAAGAATCAAGAATAGAGCAATGACCACAATTTGACAGAGCGCTGTAACGACAATATTTTTTTGTGCGTGGCGGTAATCTACGCAGCTCAAATTACACTGCATCATATCTTGGTCGAGCCCCGTCATTGCGACGAGTGTAAATACTCCTGCAAGGAACATCTTCCAAAAGTAACGGGGTGAGTCGGGATCATCGAAGAAGAATACCTGTGAGTAGCTTGACTCCCTAACATTCGCGACCATCTCAGCACCACTCCACCCAAGTGCCTGCACTATATATATAATTGTCAAGACAAGACTACCCACCAAACAGAGGCTCTTCAACGAGTCGGTCCAAACCAAAGACTTCACACCTCCACGACGCGTAGCGAGCCAAACAACCCCAACCATTAGCGCCACGTTAACCACAAATGGAATTGAGTAGTGGTCAAAGAGTAAAATTTGAAGTGTCACACACATTATATATAGTCTAAGGGCAGCAATCGTTACCTTCGACACAAAGAAGAACCACGCCCCCGTCTTATGCGACACCACCCCAAATCGCATCTCTAGATATTCATAAAGAGAGACAACCTTCAATCTATAAAACAAAGGTATCAACACAAAAGCAATTACCATCTGCCCCACTGTAAATCCTAAAGTCATCTGCATATACGAAAACGAGTCCGCAGCGACCGACCCCGGTACAGAGACAAATGTTATCCCCGACATTGCTGCTGCGACCATTGCCAAAGCTGCAACGTGCCATCGAAGTTTGCGTCCTGCGACAAAGTAGTCTTCGTTACGAGCCTTACGACTAGAGTAATATGCGGATGCGAGGAGGGTAAAAATATATACTAAAAGGGTCGCTGCGACCATCAATGGAGTCATAAAAATTGGTGTAAAAGGTATATAAAAGTAATTTACTGTGAAATTTTTCACAAATATATGAAAAATAATATACAAAACGTTTGTATTGGTGAAATAATTCATATATTTGCAGCCTATTTGATCGAGGGCAATTATTGTAATAAATTATTGATTGCCCGATAATTAAATATATGAGGTAAGATGTGGCAAATTACACTCCAAAAAAGAGGGTAAAAGCCAAAGGAGAAAAGTTTAAAGAAACAATTGATTTTTACACAAAATGAGTAGACAACTCAAAATTAGAGATCTAACTCTTCGTGACGGACAGCAATCATCGTTCGCCACTCGAATGACACAAGAGCAGATTGATCGCTGCTTACCATTTTACAAGGATGCTTCATTCTACGCTATGGAGGTGTGGGGAGGTGCAGTACCTGACTCAGTGATGCGTTACCTAGGGGAGAATCCTTGGGATCGCCTAGAGAAAATTCATAAAGTAGTTGGAGATGCTTCCAAACTAACGGCTCTTTCGCGTGGACGCAATTTGTTTGGTTATGCACCTTACACAAACGAAATTATTGATGGTTTCTGCCGCAACTCTATTGAGTGTGGTTTGGGAATTATGCGTATTTTCGATGCCCTCAACGATGTTGACAACATAAAATCGACAATAAAATATGTAAAGCAATATGGCGGTATCGCTGATTGCGCAGTCTGTTATACGGTAGACCCCAAATATCCAGATGTCTCTCTATTCCAGTGGTTAATGGGAAAGAGAAAGCACAAGCAGATATTCACTAACGAATACTTCCTCAACAAGGCGAAGCAGATGGAGGCAATCGGTGCAGATATGATCTCGATCAAAGATATGTCGGGTCTTATTCCACCTGCGCGTGTCTATGATCTGATCTCGCTCTTCAAGAAGGAGATAAAGGTACCTATCGACTTCCATACTCACTGTACGCCGGGTTATGGCTTGGCGGCAGCTATTTCGGCTATCGTGGCGGGAGTAGATGTCGTTGATACAAACTGTTGGTGGTTTGCGGGTGGAACAGGTGCTCCTGCTGTAGAGTTTATCTATGTCGTTTGTCAGAAGTTGGGCATCGATATGGGGGTAAATATGGAGGCTGTAGCGAAGATCAACGAGCAATTGATCGCTATCCGTAAGGAGCTAGAGCTATCGGTATTTGGTGCTGAGAAGCCACTTCCACGCTCATTCAACCCTCTAACGGACACTCTTCCTGCAGAGGTTGACGCAGCGTTCGACGCAGCAATTGCAGCAGCAAAGATCAACAACGAGGCACAGTTGATGGAGGCTTGTAACATTATCAACCGCTACTTCAAGCTTCCTCCAGCAGATGAGTTGGTTAAGAGAGCTGAGATCCCGGGTGGAATGTACTCTAATATGGTTGCGCAGCTTAAACAACTCAAATCAGAGGAGATCCTTCCACGCGCTATGGAGCTTATCCCCGAGGTGCGTCTTGCAGCAGGTCTACCACCATTGGTAACCCCTACATCTCAGATCGTTGGAGCTCAAGCTGTTAACTGTGCCATCGACGAGAAGTCGGGACGCGCAATGTATACAAATAAGAGTTCTCAGTTCATCTCTCTCGTAAAGGGTGAGTATGGAAATACTCCAGATCCAATTGATCCGGAGTTCCGCTTCAAGATTTGTGGTGTGCGTGAGGAGATTCCATATGACGTATCAAGGTATAAGATGCAGCCAAACCCAACCCTCGATGAGGCTGGAGGTGTGCAACTTGCCGAGACCGAGAAGGAGGTATTGCTTCTTGAGTTGTTCCCAATGGTTGCAAAGGGATATCTTACAAAGGTGAAAACTGAGGCATACAAAGCAACTCAAGCTAAGATTTCAGCCGCAGCAGAGGCTAAAGCCGCAGCAGCAAAGGCTGCGGAGGAGGCAGCGAAACCAGTTATTCCTATCACAGGATTTGTGGTAACAGCTCCACTTCCGGGTCGTGTTGTAGAGATTTTGGTAAAGGTTGGCGACGCAGTGTCTGTTAATCAAGAGGTTGTAACGCTCGAAGCGATGAAGATGGAGAATGCAATTACAACCGATGTAGCAGGAGTTGTAAAGCGTATTCTTGCTTGCGAGGGTGAGAATGTTGCAACAAACGGGATGTTAATCGAGATCGAGTAATGTTTTGACAATATATTAGTAATAGGCGGGAGAATATACACTCTCGCCTATTTTCAAAGAGATAACCACAAGAATTTTTCACCTATTTCAAACTAACAATTATGAAACAGAAAGCAATATACACCTTTCAGGATGCCGTCAAAAGAAGTGGACCAGTTGCGTTTTCGACGATGATAAAACCTGCTGGCTCAACTTGTAATCTGGACTGCCACTACTGCTACTATCTCGATAAAGCATTGCAGTACGGAGGCAAACAGTCTGTAATGAGCGAAGAGCTCTTGGAGACCTACGTTCGTCAATACATCGAAGCGAATGATGTCCCCGAGGTGATGTTCTGTTGGCACGGAGGAGAGCCGCTTCTCTTGAAACCAGATTTCTACCGTAAGGCTATCGAGTTTCAGAAAAAATATTGTGGCGACAAGAAGATTTTCAATACACTACAAACCAATGGCTTGCTTCTAAATGAGGAGTGGTGCGATCTATTTGCGGAGAATGATTTTCTGATCGGAGTCTCGATAGATGGACCAAAGGATATCCACGATACATTCCGTCTCACAAAAAATCAAGAACCTACGTTCGACAAGGTTATCGCAGGCGTAAACCTAATGAAGAGCAAAGGTGTCGAGTTTAACACACTGAGCGTAGTTAACAACCTATGTGAGGGACGCGGAGCCGAGATCTATAGATTCTTCAAATCCTTGGGTAGCAAATATATGCAGTTCCTACCAGCTGTAGAGCACGTCGTAGATAAAGAGGGACACCATCGCCCACTCATCGTCTCACCCGAAACGGAGGGTGCACGTATCGCAGAGTGGTCTGTGTCGGCTAAGGGTTATGGAAAGTTTTTGATCGACATCTTCGACGAGTGGGTCATTAACGACGTTGGTTCATACTATGTACAGATGTTCGATGCGACCCTTGCCAATACGTGTGGTGTAATGCCGGGCGTCTGTTCGATGTGCGAGACGTGTGGTGACGCGTTGGTTGTGGAGCATAATGGAGATGTGTATTCGTGCGATCACTTCGTCTATCCGGAGTATTTACTTGGTAACATCGCCGAGACACACCTAATCGACATCTACGACACGCGCAAGAGAATCGACTTCGGTTTGGCGAAGCGCAATAGCCTAGCTGCGGAGTGTTTGAAGTGTCGCTACTACACAGTGTGCCGCGGAGAGTGCCCCAAGCACCGTTTCGACACAGGCAGCGACGGATATCGCAAAAGTACACTCTGCGATGGATTGAAGAGTTACTTCCGTCACGTTGAACCATATATGGAGTTTATGCGCGATCAACTCTCAAAACAACAAGCCCCTGCGTGGGTTATGCCATTCGCTCGTAAGAGGATGGGGTTGATGTAAGAGATTGCAACAAGTATATAAGAAAGCAGTATTTCCTAACTTTTGTCTACCGATAAAGTTAGGAAATACTGCTTTCTTATATATTTTCGAATGCGTTATCTAGATCTAATATTATATCCTCAATATGTTCTGTTCCAATCGACAAGCGTACAGATGATGGAGTTATGCCCTGTGAAAGTAGCTCCTCTGAGGTGAGTTGAGAGTGGGTTGTAGAGTATGGGTGTATCACCAACGACTTCACATCGGCAACGTTGGCAACCAACGAAAAGAGCTCCAACGAGTCAATAAATCTCCACGCGGCATCTACCCCACCCTCGATCTCGAAAGTAAATATCGACCCAGCACCATTGGGATAGTATTTTGTGTATAGCTCCTTCTGGGTGAGTAGAGGGTGGTAAATCTTTACTACTTTGGGGTGATTTTGCAGATACTCCACAACCTTTAGCGCATTAGCGATATGTCGCTCAACTCGAAGTGATAGAGTCTCCAAACCTTGCAGTAGAATAAATGAATTAAATGGAGATATCGCAGCTCCCGTGTCACGCAACAACACCGCTCTAATGTGCACAACAAATGCGGCACGACCTGCCACCTCTGCAAAGATAGCCCCGTGATATGATGGCGATGGTGTAGTTAAATTGGGAAACTTGTCGTTTTGTCTCCAGTCGAAGTTGCCGGAGTCGACAATAACTCCACCCAACGATGTGCCGTGACCACCAATAAACTTTGTCGCAGAGTGAACAACAATATCCGCTCCGTGTTCGATCGGACGAATAAGATAAGGTGTTCCAAATGTGTTGTCGACAATTAGTGGAATACCATTTTTGTGGGCAATATTAGCGATAATTTCGATATCCGCAATGTCACTATTAGGGTTACCGAGGCTCTCGATAAATATTAATTTCGTAGAGGGTGTAACTGCTGCTTCGATCGCTTCGAAGTTGTGTATGTCAACAAAAGTACTCTCTATTCCATCTTGTTTTAGCGTGTGAGCCAATAGGTTATATGAGCCGCCATATAGATTGTTTGCCGCAACAACGTGGTCCCCTGCACGCGTGATGTTTTTGATTGCATAGGTTATGGCTGCCGCACCACTCGCCACAGCAAGTGCCGCTACCCCACCCTCTAAGGCTGCAATTCTCTGCTCAAAAACATCTTGGGTTGGGTTGGTCAGACGTCCATAAATATTACCTGCGTCGCGCAATGCAAAACGATCGGCTGCGTGCTCTGCATTATTGAATTTGTAAGATGCTGTTTGATATATTGGTACTGCCAAAGCACCTGTTTGAGGGTCGGCACCCTCCTGCCCTGCGTGTAACTGAATCGTCTCGAAGTGTTGTTTTCTATTAGTCATAATATTTTTTTTTGATTTATTTTCTGGTACAAAGTTATGAATGCAGAATATTATTCGCAAATAGTTTTGATATTTAGGAAAACTATTCTAATTTCGCAATTATATCAGAATATTTCAACTAAACAAGACAATACACACCCCCTCAAAAAGAATATTATTATGGAGCGATTAGACGATATAGATTTAACAATACTTAGAATCCTACAAGAGAACTCGTCGTTAACGATCAAAGAGCTTGCCGCAAAGGTTAATCTCAGCACAACACCCGTATTTGAACGACAAAAAAGGTTAGAGCGCGAAGGGTATATAAAACGTTACGTGGCAGTACTGGATGGAGAGAAGCTAGGACGTGGGTTCGAGGTCTTTTGTAATGTGAAGCTAAAGCATCTCAACACAGCCATT
Organism: Rikenellaceae bacterium; assembly: GCA_047174765.1. GTDB lineage: Bacteria > Bacteroidota > Bacteroidia > Bacteroidales > Rikenellaceae > Alistipes. The sequence goes on from JBCQTT010000010.1 coordinate 60,265, forward strand.
GCCCACGAATTTGTGGAGGCGATACAAAAAATCCCCGAGGTGATGGATTGCTACAACATCTCGGGGGAGTTTGACTATCTATTACATATATATGTGCCCGATATGAACTACTATCGCAACTTCCTAATCAACGTGTTGGGAAATATTGACTCCTTGGGATCGTTACAGAGTATCTTCGTAATGGCACGTGTTAAGAACTCTTCGGGGTTTCCTCTTTAAGTAGGGTAACCCCGCTAATACAGAGATATTACTCTCCAGCGACTCTCATTATCTCATCTACCGAGTGGCGTTTTGTGGGTGCTGCGTGGTTGCCCTCCTCGAAACCGTATGTGATAATCGCAGCCACGGTCTCTACGTCTGGTAGTCCAACAATCTTAGAGATTTCAACATCGTCTATAACACCAAAGATGCAAGTTCCAACTCCTAAAGCGTGTGCAGCCAAACAGAATGTTTGACACGCAATTCCTGCGTCGAACATCTCCCATTGGGTATCACCTTTAGATGTTACAGCTTTGTTGTCACCAAAAGTACCACTCTTACCCTTCACATAACTCAACACCATTACCCCTTGTGCATTTTTGAGAGTTTTCATATTGTATGCAAATCCATTGACACCACGCTCATAGATCTCTTGAATCATCTCTTTGTTGTCGACAATAGTGTAGCGTGCGATCTGAAAATTAGCCCACGAAGGAGACCAACGACTAAGGTCGATTATTTCACGCATTAACTCACGACTTACCGTCTCATTTTTGTAGTTACGAACGCTTCTGCGCTCCTTAATCATCTCGATTGCATTCATATTCTTTGATATTTTAAGGGGATTTTCAACTTCTCCCATTTGTTCGGTACAAAAATAGTGCTAAAATCATATATCGCAAAATATTTTGTATTTCATCTTTTTTTATGTAAGTTTGTCCCTAGTATATGCGACAATGGGGGTGCTAATAGAGTTTGGCTGAGATAATACCCTAAGAACCTGATGGATAGTGCCAGCGTAGGGATTTTGTGCAGATCAACTACCCTCCTTGTGGGTGTTGCCATCCATCACTCTATCGCATCGAAATAAAAAGAGAGTGTAATTATGACTATTTATCTAAATCAGAGAGAGCTGACTGTGGAGTGTGATATAACACTTTGGGATCTGCTATCGGAGCATAGCATCAAACCTGAGGGGATTGCTATTGCCATTAATAATCGCATCATTAAACGCAATGAGTGGCAGACAACGCAACTCTTTGATGGCGCAAAGATAACATTGATACAGGCAACTTACGGAGGGTAATGAAACTCATCGCTATAACAACAGAGCTAATGCAGCCCGACGAGTGGCGTGCAATAACGACTCTCCTTGAGGAGGGGTTCGATGTGGTCCACCTTCGCAAACCGACCTCTACAATATCGGAGGTGGAGGGGTTGCTACGTCAGATTCCACGATATCTTCACTGTCGAATAGCGCTCCACGACCACTTTTCGCTACATAATGATTACGAGATAGGAGGTATACACCTCAACCGCAGATCGCCACACCCTCCGTGTGGATATGAAGGGCGAGTTACTACATCGTGCCACTCCTTGGAGGAGGTCGACGCGGTATCATCAGAGGTGGAGTATATGTTTTTGAGCCCAATATATAGCAGCATATCGAAATCGGGGTATGAGAGTAACTTTAGTCACGAAGAGTTATTAGATGGTAAAAAGAGAGGGGTAATAAATGAACGAGTTGTCGCTCTGGGTGGTGTAACTCCTCAAAATATAGATCAAATTAAAATGTATGGGTTTGGTGGAGTCGCCTTGCTAGGTTACATTTGGCAAGATCTGCAGAGAGAGTCTCTGTCGCGGAGGACACACGAGTTGTTAAAAATAGTAAAAGATAAATAGATGCTACAATTTATAACACATTATAATGACCATTATGACTATCTACAAGGTGCTGTAGAGGCACTTAAGGGAGGTTGTCGATGGATTCAGCTACGAGCAAAAGATCTACACGACAGTGATGTTGAGAAGATCGGGGTGGAGTTACTACCCATATGCAGAGAGTATAACGCAACATTCATCATAGATGACAGGGTTGAGTTGGTTAAAAAAATTGGTGCTGACGGTGTGCATTTAGGCAAAAATGATATGTCGATAAAAGATGCACGAGCTATACTTGGAGAGCGCGCAATCATAGGAGGAACGGCTAACACGTTGGAGGATATTGTTGAGTTGACTCGACAAGGGGTTAACTACATAGGTCTCGGACCTTTTCGCTATACAACGACTAAGAGCGGTTTAAGTCCAATCTTAGGGCTGGAGGGTTATCGGGAGATAATCGAAGGATGCCGTGAGCGAGGAATAGAACTTCCGATAGTTGCAATCGGAGGGATTATAAAAGATGATATAACACAGATAATGGAGTGTGGAGTGACGGGTATAGCGCTGTCGGGGAGTATCCTCTCCGCAGAGTCGCCAAAGGCAGAGACCGCAGCAATATTGGATGTGTTAGCAAGATAAAACTAGTAGTAGAAAATGGAGAGACTAATTATTGGAGGACGTGAATTTAGTTCACGACTATTTGTTGGAACTGGTAAATTCAGTTCTAACGCCGTTATGCGCGAGGCGATAATGGCATCGGGTTCAGAGATGGTTACCCTTGCAATGAAGCGAGTGGAACTAGAGAGTGCCGACAACGACAAGATGGTGGAAAATATTATGGCAGATCATATTCAGCTATTACCCAACACCTCGGGTGTACGAACTGCGGAGGAGGCTATCTTCGCAGCGCAGCTCTCACGTGAGGCGTTTGGTACAAATTTTTTGAAGCTAGAGATCCATCCCGACCCTCGCTATCTACTTCCCGATCCCGTTGAGACACTCAAAGCTACGGAGGAGTTAGTGAAGATGGGATTTATTATTCTGCCATATATTCAAGCAGACCCAGTGTTATGCAAACGCCTTGAGGAGGTCGGAGCAGCAGCAGTAATGCCCCTCGCTGCACCAATTGGAAGTAACAAAGGACTCTTGACAAGAGATTTTATAGCCCTTATTATCGAGCAGAGTAACGTGCCAGTTGTGGTAGATGCTGGTATTGGAGCACCGAGTCACGCTGCGGAGGCTATGGAGATGGGAGCTGATGCAGTACTTGTAAATACTGCAATTGCTGTTGCCAACGATCCGGTAAGAATGGCGGCAGCATTCAAACAAGCAGTAGAGGCAGGACGTAGTGCATATGAGGCGGGGCTTGGAGTCCAACAACTTCAAGCTGTAGCTAGTAGCCCTCTAACATCATTTCTAGAGTAATACCCCATATAAATTATGAGTTTTTCAGAAGAGTTAGAAAAATATAGTTGGCAGGATACGACTGACAAAATATATTCAATGCAGGCGAGTGACGTAGAGCGAGCACTCAACAAACGTACGCGTCTAGATGTAGATGATTATATGGCACTCATCTCACCTGCGGCAGCCCCCTACTTGGAGCAGATGGCAGCACTCAGCCGTAAATATACCCAACAACGATTTGGTAAGACAATACAGATGTATGTACCATTGTATATCACCAACTCTTGTACTAACCACTGTGTCTATTGTGGCTTCCAGCACAACAACCCCATTTCGCGAGTAATTCTTACGGAAGAGGAGATGGAGAATGAGTTTCGAGCAATCAAAAAGATTGGTCCATTCGAAAATCTACTGATGGTGACGGGTGAAAATCCACGTGTGGCAGGTGTCGACTACCTTGAAGGGGCACTGAGACGCGCGCGTCCCTATTTTTCGAACTTAACGTTGGAGGTTATGCCACTAAAGGCTGAGGAGTACAAACAGCTCTCTCAAGCAGGATTGAATGGAGTAGTCTGCTTTCAAGAGACCTACAACCGTGAACGATACAAAGTATACCACCCCAAAGGGATGAAATCTAACTTCGAGTGGCGTGTAAATGGATTCGACCGAATGGGAGAGGCTGGCTTACATAAGATTGGAATGGGAGCACTGTTTGGGCTAGAGGAGTGGAGAACAGAGAGCGCTATGTTGGCTCTACATTTACGCTATCTTCAAAAGAACTACTGGCGCACAAAGTTTAGTGTTAACTTTCCTCGTATCCGCCCCTCGGAGGGACACTTCCAACCAAATGTGATAGTCGACGACAAGATGTTAGCTCAACTGATATTCGCATTTAGAATATTCGACCACGATGTAGATATATCACTCTCCACACGCGAGAATAGCGCGTTTCGAGATAATGTCGCTACACTTGGAGTAACCTCAATGAGCGCGGGTTCGAGAACCGAACCGGGAGGATATGCCACATATCCACAAGCTCTTGAGCAGTTTGAAGTGAGTGATGGTAGAACACCGCAGGAGGTTGACGAAGCGATTCGTCGAGTTGGATATGAGGTCGTGTGGAAAGATTGGGATGCGATATTCGACAGATAAGAGAAATTTAAGTAAACTCTAAGTATGCAGGAGAGGTATAGTAGACATACGATGTTATCCGAAATCGGAGAGGAGGGGCAACAGAGACTCCTCAACACGTCGGTCCTTTTAGTCGGAGTCGGTGGGTTGGGCTCTCCCATCGCTCTATATCTTGCTGCGGCAGGGGTTGGGCGTATTGGGCTTGTCGATAATGACATCGTGTCGATTAGTAATCTACAACGTCAAGTTTTATATCGAGAGAGCGAGGTGGGTGAACCCAAAGTGATATGTGCAAAACGCCGACTCCTAGAGCAAAATAGCCAACTCGTTGTCGACACTTATCAAGTGAGATTCGACAAATCGACAGCTTTAGAGATCTCTAAAGAGTATGATATAATAGTTGATGGGTGTGATAATTTTGCAACACGTTTCGCAATAGATGACATCTGTGCAGAGCTAAACAAGCCATATGTATATGGCTCTATCGGAGCTTTCAAGGGTCAAGTCTCACTCTTTAACTATCGTGGTGGAATGCGTTATCGCGACCTATACCCCGATGAGGAGACCCTATCGTCACATCCACTTCCGCCTGTCGGAGTAATGGGTGTTGTTCCGGGTGTTGTGGGGTGTATAGAGGCAGCAGAGGTGATAAAGCTTGTGACAGGGTGTGGTGAACCTCTTCGAAACAAACTCTTTACAATCGACCTCCTCACAATGGAGACTCAACTATTAGAGTTTTAGAAGGAGTTGAACGGATTCTAAAAATCCCCTTATAACTTATCGATGGAAGTTATAAGGGGATTTTTTCGAACTCACGTTACATTATCTCGTATCTATACAATCTGAAGTCGCCGCACTTTTCGATCGTAAACTCAGCACAACCTTGCGAGTCAACATCAACATATGTGGTGGTTTCATCCATCGTATTTGTGAGTTTTAACTTTACATCTTTCAAGAACTCCAATTTTATGGACTCTCTACTAGAGGTGTTATTTAGCTCGCGGAAAAGAAGAAGATGCCCAAAGTTGTTGTTAACATATTGGAATCCACTCCAGCTCTTATTGTCGGGTGTTGAACCGATCGAGAATGCGTAGCTGTCGAAGATCTCCTCACGATGTTTCTTGTAGTTTGCGAAGATGTTTTTCATCTCCTCGCGAGAGCTATCACTTAAGAAGTGTGTCTCCATAAACAACAACGGTACTCCACTCAATCCAATTGCTGTTGCGTATGACTGGGTGTGAAGGTGTGCATCACTTGCCGACTTCAACACCATATCGACATTTTGTATCGACGTTTGGAACTTATTGATGTTGGTGTACTTCGCCAAGTGCCAGCAGTCGCGCAGAACTAGGTATGGGACATATACAACGTTAATTGGCATTGTTGGCTTACGGTTTTCGAGATAGACACATCCATACTCCTTAGCCCAGTAATATCCAAATCGAGGTGCGTTCTCCGTAAGATCCCAATTTACACGAACCTTATGGTCGGTATATTCGATGAAGTTGCGCACTTTGGTCATCAGATCTGTCATATTCTTGTGGTTGCCAAGGCTCGCAAAATCTAGTTTGTAGCTCACAAATCCACCTTCGTCATATGTTCTCTTTAGATCCTCTAACTCAATAGGCATCGCTGCACCCCAAAGTCCGAGTCGAACACCTAGCTTCTCTGATTTTGCACGTACACGACTCCACCCCTCGGGATACCAGTCGCTGCGAAGTAACCAATCTTTGTTGTTGTTCTGCCATCCATCGTCGATCTGTTGAATATCAACACCTAGCTCCTTTTGGATGTCGAGTTCTAACAATATGTTATCCTCCTTTGCTGCCTCACGACTTCTATCTGATCCCCACGTGTTGGCTTGGATGTAGATGTCGCGACTTGGGTCTATTGGATAGCGTGTACGGTCGAACTCCTTGATTGCAAGTTGTCGATTAGCCTCATCTCCACTGTAGAGGATACACCACGATGCCCAACACCATTTGTACTCCTCAGTGTCGATATCTGCCACATTGAATCCTAACCCAGAGTTAAAGACACCATCTGCTGTAACCTCAAAATCTCCAGTGTCGACACCATACTGGTTAACACATTTATGAGACTCCTTGACGATAGCTACACCATTGCCGTTTCGATCATCTACGGCGATAATACTAGCCCAGTTAATTTTCTCTGAGTCGATTTGGTTTGTGTTTTGCGTCTGTCTAATGAGAGGCGTTGAGTCGGTATTACGGTGTTGAGTGTCGTTGAAGTAACCGACGTAGTTGCGATCAAGAGATGTTGCATCAATTGGCAAGTGCTCCACATACCCATTATATGGCAGTTGTACACCACCGCTCTTTTCGCCACAGTCGAAGTATCCCGATAGAACATACCCTTGTGGAGCTCCCGCGATCAGACTCTCGACACGTTCGACATCTCCATTTATTGTATATGTTTGATTTGACTGCTCATACACATATAGCTCCGAAATTGTTGAATTTCCGTTGTCTCCAGCGATGATAACTCGACAGCTTCCATCAAGTAGAATATCTGTTGGTAGATCGACTATGATCTCCTTTGCCATCTCCTTACTTTTTTTATAGCTAGGGACTACAACACCCTCTGCAACGATCTGCTTGTTCTCGCTGTCGACACTCGTAACAGTAATATTTTGTTTGACATCCCTATCTTCGAAGCTCCACAGGGTCATACCCAACTTGTAGCTCTTCTCAAGATCAATGCCCAACACTTGAATCTCGACTTGAGGTTTCCCCTCCAATGTTGAAGCGAAGTGTTTCTCTGTAACGCCATTTGCCTCGTAGCTAGACTTGATACTACCTTTGGTTGTTTTGAATGTTACACCTGCGGCACTTTGGTTGGATAGGTTCGCGAGTGACGCATTGCCCTTGACATATAGTTGGGTTCTGACTCCGGGCGCATCTGGATATACCCAAATGTGATACTTAACAGTTGTTGCAGAGTTTGGATAGAGAAACTCCGCAACAACATCAATATGATCCGAGGTAAAGTTATCATCATTGGATTTGGTCGCAGTGATTGATATTAGTTGAGCGTCGTTGTTCGTGAGACCCGCAACCTCCCAATCACATATCTTGGAGTTGGAGCGCCACTCTTTTCCTGAGTCTAGATTAGAGATAGAGTGAGTCGACAAACCCTCACGGCAGATACTCCACACACGTTCTATACGCCCTGTTCCCACAATTAATTGGTCTCCATTGGTTCGTACATAGGCACTCTCTAATTTGAGATCAACCTCGGGGAGTGTCGTTCCACACCCTAGCAAAGAGGTGATTGCAAATAATAATACTAAAAGTTTAAGTTTCATAGTTGTTTGGTTATTTAATATGTTAATGGGTAGTTGAATTCAGCAATCATTTCCTAACGGGTAGTTTTCGATTGTAGCATCTCACGAAGTCTACTCTTCATAATCTCTGCTATTTCGGGGTAGTCTTTGATTACGTTTGTTGTCTGAGATCTATCCTCGGCGAGGTTGTAGAGTTGAGCTTTGGGGGCATCTTTCTTAACTTTACCATCCTCTATGTCACTATTTTCTTGACCATAGTAGCTTACAGCTTGAACTCCACCCCACGCATTCATTGTTGGTTTGATATTGTTCCAACCGCCGCCACCTTGTGTTGGGATGTATACCCAGTCCCCAGATCTGAGTGATTGGTGTGTTTTGAATCTCGATGTTAACACCATCTCTTCGCGGATTAACTCCTTCGGGTTTCCTATGTAGGCTTCCAACATATTGTAGCTATCGACGCCATCGCCATCTTGGAGTTCATATCCAGTCAATGCTGCAAGTGTCGCGAGTAAGTCTACGTTTGATATGACCTGCTCAGAGATAGATCCAGCTTTAATCTTTTTGGGCCAACGAACAATATATGGAACTCGATGTCCGCCCTCCCAGATGCCAAACTTAAAGCCAAGGAGATCGCCATTCTGATTGTGTCCAACCTCACGTGCCTCACGTGCCGCCTCGTTGAGCATACCGCCATTGTCGCTAGTAAAAATGACAAGTGTATTTTTGTCCAACTTCTCCTCTTTGAGGCAGTTCATCACCTCACCGAAGATCCAATCTAACTCCTGTATAAAGTCGCCATAAACACCACACTTACTTGAGCCTTGGAACTTCTCGTTAGGGGTAAATGGGTGGTGGATGTGTGGTGTCGCAAGGTATAGGAAGAATGGATTTTTCTTATTCTCCTTGATGAAATTCACACTCTCCTCTGCCATCTTTATACCTGCTTCATCATCTTTGTAGAGGGCGTGTGCAGCGGTTGCACCAGTGAATTTATTTTCACTCTTGTTTGGATAGATCTGTGTCTCTGAGATTGGTGCGGGGTTATTCTTATCCTTCAGAAGCAGTGGATCATTTGCATCACCTCCGACAATTTCGTTGTTGCAGATATATACATACGGTGCAGAACTCGATACGTGTGGTAGACCATAGTAGTAGTCAAATCCGACAGCGTTAGGTCCGACACTCAAATCCGAAGAGTCGTTCCACATCGTAGGGTACGACTCCCCCCAACCCAAGTGCCACTTACCGACGCAAGCAGTCTTGTATCCTTGGCTCTGCATTACTTTTCCAACAGTCAAAAGATCTCTCTCGACAATAAGAGGCGAGTTCATTCTGAGAGGTCCCCAGATACCTGCCGTAGGGTCTTCGGGTTTGTCGGAGCCACGGAAGGCGTACTGCCCCGTAATCATCGAATAACGAGAGGCTGTAGAGACAGATGATGCTGAGTGTGCATCAATAAATTGTCGACCCTCTTTAGCAAGCTTATCAATGTTTGGAGTGCTGATTAGCTCCGAGCCATAGCAGCTGAGGTCTCCAAATCCAAGGTCGTCAACCATAATAAATATAACATTGGGCTGACTCTCCTTTGCCTCCACTGCCATAGCTACGGAGGTACAAAGAAGTGTGGTTGTTAGTAGGTTTAGTTTATTCATTTGGTATTTTAGGTTAATTATCGGGTGCTATCTGATTGCTGCATCCCAAGAAGTCTAGCCTCCATTTTTGCAGCAATTTCGGGGTATTTGTCGATTACGTTAACAGTTTGAGACTTGTCCTCTGCAATGTTGTAGAGCTGTGCTTTGGGGGCATCTTTCTTGATCTTGCCATTTTCGAGGTCACTATTCTCTTGACCTGCATACTTAATTGCTGCTGGTCCGCCGAAGATGTGTGAACCCCTCTTGCCACCGATCCAACCGCCATTACCTTGCGCCGGAATATAGATCCAATCTCCCGAACGAAGTGCTTGGTGTGTCGATTTGAATGATGTGAGGATCATCTCCTCGCGACCGCCTGCTGGAGTTTTCGACTTTGAGGTAAATGCTTTCAACACATTTTGACTGTCAACTGCGTCTCCACTCTCTAGCTCATAACCGGTTAATGCTGCGAGTGTAGCCAATAAGTCTACGTTCGATACAACTTCGTCAGATGTTGAGCCAGCCTCGATCTTCTTTGTCCAGCGAGCAATGAACGGAACACGGTGTCCACCCTCCCAAACATCGAACTTAAAACCAAGAAGATCACCATTCTGAAGATGTCCCATATCACGTGCATCCTGTCCACCAACATTGAGCATACCTCCGTTGTCGCTTGTGAAGATCACGAGGGTGTTTTTGTCCAACTTCGCCTCCTTGAGGCAGTTCATCACCTCACCGACGATCCAATCTAGCTCCTGAACGAAGTCACCGTAGACTCCACACTCACTACTACCTTTGAATCGCTCATTTGGTGTGAATGGGTGGTGGATATGTGGTGTAGAGAGATACAAGAAGAATGGGTTATCCTTATTCTCCTTGATCCACGCAACACTCTTTTCGGCACACATAATTCCCAGATCCTCATCGTTGTAGAGGGCGTGTGCTGCAAGACCTCCCGTAAATTGATTTTTGCTTTTGCTTGGGAATTGTGGTGTTGGCGCTAGAGGGGCAGGGTTATTCTCATCTTTTCGTAGAATAGGATCGTTCGGGTCTAATCCAACCACTCGATCATTCTCAACCAACACATATGGAGGGGTACTCGACACGTGAGGGATTCCAAAGTAGTAGTCAAATCCCATCTCGTTAGGACCGGGCTTCAAAGACTCATTCCAGTTCGTTGGCTCAACGTCGCCAAAGCCCATATGCCACTTACCGATGCAAGCTGTAGAGTATCCCTGCTTCTGCATCATCTTACCGACTGTTAGTATCTCCGTGTCGATAATGAGCGGTGCTCCAATTCGAAGAGGACCCCACACACCTGCCGTTGGGTTGTCGCGCCGATCTGTACCTCTAAATGGATACTCTCCTGTTAACATACCATAGCGTGATGGTGTAGAGACTGACGATACGGAGTGTGCGTCGGTGAATCTACGCCCTTCGCTTGCTAGCTTGTCAATGTTTGGGGTTTTGATTAACTCCGCACCGTAACATCCGAGATCTCCGTAGCCGAGATCATCAACCATAATAAAGATAACGTTTGGTTGACTCTCTTTTGCTTGCGTCGCTGTTGCTGCGACGATACAAGCAAGACCTGTGGTTAGTAGGTTTAATTGTTTCATTTGGTTTTATTGTTTGGTTTATTTAAAGTGTTGTTATCGTCTCAACCACTCTCCGACTTCAAGATCTCGAATATTATCTCCGTCGATTGTGAATCTTACCGCTGTGCGAACTTTGTGTATTCCGTAATTGCCCGCAGCACCGGGGTTTATGTGTAGTAGATCATACTTTGGATCATATATTACCTTTAATATATGAGAGTGACCCGATATAAATAGTTTGGGGCGAAGTTGCTCGATCTTTAATCGAGAGTTTGTCTCATATCGTTTGGGGTAACCTCCAATGTGCGTCATCAGAACCCTCACCCTCTCACATTCGAAGCACTCGAACTGAGGGAATGCACGTCGCATCTGAGCTCCATCAATATTCCCGTAGACACATCGAAGAGGCTTGTAACGCGCTATCTCGTCGGCAAGTTCCGTCGCAGAGCCTCCAACGTCTCCAGCGTGCCACACCTCATCTACGTCACGAAGGAACTCTCGTAGAGCTACATCGAATGTACCGTGTGTGTCAGATATTATCGCTACTCGTTTCATATTTTATACTTGTTACCCCATAATTTAGTCTGTCGTTCGTCTATCTGTCGTTCGCTAGCATTGTCCGAATGTGGTGTGTAGAATCGGTGACCCTCCATACCCTCGGGCATAAACTCCTGTTGGGCAAAGCTCCCCTCATAGTCGTGAGCATATTTATACCCCTTGCCATAACCTGCATTCGACATTAATTTTGTCGGTGCGTTGCGCAGATGTAGCGGAATTGGACGATTGGTTGTGTCGTGTTGTACCGCTGCTAGAGCTTCATTTATAGCGTTGTAGGCAGAGTTCGACTTAGGGCTCGTTGCCAGATATATTGTGGTTTCAGCGAGTGTGATGCGAGCCTCAGGCATCCCAATCTTATGAACAGTGTCGAAGCAAGCATTCGCAAGTAAAAACGCATTGGGATTGGCAAGCCCCACATCCTCCGACGCTAGAATAACCAATCGGCGTGCAATAAATCGAGCCTCCTCACCTCCTGCCAACATCCTTGCAAGGTAGTATATTGCAGCGTTCGGATCGCTCCCTCGAACAGATTTTATAAATGCAGAGATAACATCGTAATGTTGCTCCCCTCCTTTGTCGTAGAGCGCTATGTTTTGGTGCAGACAGGTTGTTACATACTCGTTTGTAATATGTATATCACCCTCCATCGAGCCGACAATAATGTCGAGAATATTGAGTAACTTCCTTGCGTCTCCTCCCGAAAGCGTAAAGAGAGCCTCACGTTCTTCGACTACAACCTTGCGTGTTTTGAGAATGACATCTTGGGTAAGGGCTCGCTGCAAAAGTCTCTCCAAGTCAGCCTCCTCCATAGGTCGTAAAATATAGACCTGACAACGACTCAGAAGTGGTGATATAACCTCGAATGATGGGTTCTCAGTCGTAGCGCCAATAAGTGTAAAGATCCCCTGCTCAACAGCCCCCAGCAGGGAGTCCTGCTGAGATTTGTTGAAACGGTGGATCTCATCTATAAATAGTATTGGTTGTGCAGAGTTGAAGAAACGATGCTTCTTAGCTGTTTCGATCACCTCCCTCACATCCTTTACCCCCGACGTAACCGCCGAGAGGGTAAATATTTGTCGTTCGAGAGTGGTAGCAACTAGCTTCGCAAGCGTCGTTTTCCCCACCCCCGGAGGACCCCAAAGGATGAATGACGGAACATTCCCCGTCTCAAAAAACTTACGGAAAATTCCACCCTCACCCACCAAATGATCCTGACCGATATACTCATCGATCGTGGTGGGACGTAGACGCTCTGCTAGTGGTGTTGTCATTTTATTACAAAATTATAAATAACTCTTTATTTGATTTGCTATAGCGTATGCTAACTCTATCGGCACTGCATTTCCAATCATTTTATATCCATAATCAACTTTGTCGTATATAAATTTATATTCATCTGGAAACCCTTGTATTCTCGCTACCTCTCTAACACTCATTCTTCTATATAAGTGCTCTTTCCCTAGAACAAAGCGATGTACATTAGGCTCTAGCTTCTCCATTGTAGGGGCTTGTGGATGTAGTTGACATTGCCGACCACTAGCCTGCACTGTAAACGCAGGTTTATCCCACGATCTCACTCTATTGCGTGACATAAATATTGGCGAGTAACTACCAACAAAATATTCGTGGTTTTGCACTACACAACTATTTCCATTTGTTGTGTTATTTTCCAAAGCTGGTATTGCACTATCTTTTAAATCCCATATAGACTCCTTTAATACAGGTTTGTGATCTAATGGTTTAGGAAAATCAAATTTAGTCACGTTTAGGTCTTTTCTAAACCCTACATAAAAGACTCTATCTCTATCCTCTGCAACTCCATAATCATTAGCATTTAACATCTCTCTACTAACATTATATCCTGCCTCATCAAACATTCGCATAAACTCATTAACAGCATCTCTATGACGCATCGCCATCATACCAGAAACATTTTCTGCTACAAAAAACAGAGGTTGTTTGTCTCTAATTATACGAATGTATTCGTAGAACAGCTGACCTCTTTTATCACCAACGCCTTTTAATGATCCGGCCTCACTCCACGACTGGCAGGGAGGACCTCCTATTATTCCACAAAGATTATCTGGAAATTCACTAGAATCAACTTGCCTAATATCTTTTTCAATCAGTTCGATATCTGGAAAGTTAGCGCGAAAAGTAGGGCATATTTTTTTGTCATATTCATTTGCAACAACTGTTCTAAACCCCGCTTTATGAAAACCGAGATCTAAACCACCTGCACCAGTAAATAGACTTACTATATTCATTGTAAAAACTAAATTTTATATGTGATTAATGTTGCCCCTTTAAATATTGCTAAATTATTAGGGTCGGGAATCTTGACCTTTGTTATGCTGAGGGTTGGATACTCTTTTTGTAGATCTGTTAATCTGTTTAAGTTTCCCAATTTCTGCATTTGAGAATCATTTATGATTGCCATAAAATTAAAATCCATAGAGTAATCACGTTTGTATATTCGACTAAAAACTTTAAATGGATTCTCAATACCCCACATTCCTCTTACTCTAAGATAGGTAATGCCTAGCGGATCAACTCGGTTTACTCGCCCCAATTCATTTGTCTCGGCAAACTCTACATTAGAAATACTTTCTACGCCATTTTTGATTGTCGTTTTAATACGTTCGTATACCTCTTTGTTTGCACAATAGTCCTCGCCATATACAAATGACAACGACTTCAAATAAGAACCTTTAACAACGCCAACACAATAAAGCATATCTTTCTCAATCCACTCCTCACACTCTCGGCACGCAGTACTAATCATAGAACTGTTTGAATACAGTTTTGGTTTGGGATAACTACTATTTAGGGCTAATGAAGAATCGTTAGACTCTATCTTCTTAACCTCTATAGCGATACTGCCCCTTATTATTGAGTCGGGAGGATTGTTAGTATTCCCAAGATATGAAAATGTATCTGAGAGCATCTGCATCCTAACGTCTATATCATTGATATTGACTGTACCTGCAAATATGTCCTTTATGTAGGTTTCTAGAGACTCGCCCATACTATTAGCCCTATTTCGACCAATATAATGATCTTTAAGCTTATACATAGGATTTTTTACAACTTCACATATTGCGTCAATAATATCTCTCATAATATCAGGATTTCGATTGTCTGTAAAATGAGACAGAGAATTTAATCCCTGCCTCTTTTTATTTATTTCTCGATTATCTTACTCCTCAGCCGGTGTTAGTGTAGCGAGATATAGTTCGTCGAGCTGTGTTTGGTCGATAAGAGATGGTGCGTCGATCATCATATCGCGACCTGCATTGTTCTTTGGGAATGCAATGTAGTCGCGGATAGACTCAACACCTCCAAACAACGAACACAAACGATCAAATCCAAACGCAAGACCTCCGTGTGGTGGTGCTCCAAATTTGAAGGCGTTCATCAAGAAACCAAACTGCTCCTCGGCCTTCTCGGGTGTGAAACCTAGGATCTCAAACATCTGAGCCTGCAATTTCGAGTCGTGAATACGGATAGATCCTCCTCCGATCTCGACTCCATTACAAACAAAGTCATAGGCGTTGGCACGAACCTTCCCCGGATCGCTATCTAGGAACTCAACATCTTCTGGCTTTGGCGATGTAAATGGGTGGTGCATAGCGTAGTAACGACCACTCTCCTCGTCCCACTCAAAGAGAGGGAAGTCAACAATCCACAATGGTTTAAAGACTTTGTTGTCGCGAAGTCCCAACCTCTCAGCAACCTCCAAACGAAGTGTGCAGAGTTGTGTAAGAGCCTTAAATTTCGCTCCACACAATATAAATACCATATCACCAGCTTTTGCTCCTGTCTTTTCGGCGATAGCCTTAACTTGATCGGGTGTGTAGAATTTATCGATTGACGACTTTGTAGTTCCGTTCTCGTCGACCTTAATCCACACAAGACCCTTAGCGCCAACCTGTGGACGTTTTACGAAGTTTGTTAGTTCATCTATCTGCTTGCGAGTGTATGATGCACATCCCGGAGCAGCAAATCCACAAATATAATCTACATCGTCGAATACCGAGAACCCGTGACCCTTCGTAAGGTCTGTGAGGTCGGCAAACTCCAACCCAAAGCGCAAATCTGGTTTATCAGATCCATACTTCTCCATAGCCTCCAACCAAGGCATACGTTGGAAAGTTTCGTCCAACTCCACATCCATCACCTCTTTGAACATATAGCGTGCCCACCTCTCGAATGTAGACAACACATCCTCCTGCTCAACGAAAGCCATCTCACAGTCGATCTGAGTAAACTCAGGCTGACGATCGGCGCGTAGATCCTCGTCACGGAAACATCTCACGATTTGGAAATATTTATCATACCCTGCAACCATCAACAACTGCTTAAAAGTTTGTGGTGACTGAGGTAGGGCGTAGAACTCGTTTGGGTTCATACGGCTTGGCACGACAAAATCACGTGCTCCCTCGGGTGTTGATTTGATGAGGTATGGAGTCTCAATCTCCAAGAAGCCCTCCGAGTCGAGGAAATTACGTACAGCGTGTGCCATCTTGTGACGCAGAATCAATGCTCGCTGAAGTGGTGCGCGGCGAAGATCCAAATAGCGATACTTCATACGTAGATCATCACCTCCATCAGAGTGCTCCTCGATGGTAAATGGAGGGGTCTGCGCAGCATTGAGGATGGTGATTGTGGTTGCAACAATTTCGATCTCACCAGTTGCCATCTTCGCATTCTTCGAAGAACGCTCGATCACTTGACCCTCAACCTTGATAACATATTCGCGACCAAGCTCCGCAGCAGTAGCTTTAATCTGCTCGTCGGAGTGCTCCTCAACAACGATCTGTGTTATACCATAACGATCTCGAAGATCAATAAAGGTCATTCCGCCCAATGCGCGAACCTTTTGCACCCAACCCGATAAGGTCACCTGAGAATTAACATTGGCGATTGTTAGTTCGCCACACGTATGTGTTCTGTACATATTTTATTTAATTAGTTTTGTATTTTCACTCTCTTTGTTGTAGTTTTGCAAAGACAACAAACGCTACAAATATAGTAAAAAAAAAGGAATTTGAATGAATAACCGCGATGAAAAATATATGCGTCTAGCTCTCGACGAGGCACGACAAGCTCTCGAATGTAATGAAGTACCTATTGGGGCAGTTGTCGTAGCGGGTGACAGGGTTATTGGACGAGGGCACAACTTGGTTGAGACGCTGTGTGATGCAACAGCTCACGCCGAGATGCAGGCGATTACTGCCGCAACATCCACTATTGGCGGTAAGTACCTGAGCGATTGCTCTCTATATGTAACGGTAGAGCCTTGCGCAATGTGTGCTGGAGCTATTGCGTGGAGTCAGGTTGGTGAGGTAGTCTATGGGACAGATGATCCGAAACGAGGCTTTTCGAGGTACTCACGCGACATTATGCACCCAAAAACGAAACTACGCGAAGGAGTTCTTCGAGAGGAATGCGAAGGGCTTATGCGTGAATTTTTCACTAAATTACGTATGTAGAGTTGCAGATTAGAGAAAATTGATATATATTTGCCTAATCGTATGAAACTTAAAAACTTAAAAATAAACATAAAAAAAACAAAATGAAAAAGATCTTTTTATCGCTTATGGCGTTAATGACGGTTGTTACTGCCTCTTCGCAGTCACTACAGGGGAAATTGGATGAGGGTTCTGCCGCTTACAGCGCAAAGGATTTCAAAAAAGCTGCAACTCTTCTTGAGGCAGTAATCGATGAGGGAATGGATGATGAGTCAGCAGCGTCGATTGTGGCTACAGCAAAGACATATCTTCCAAAATGTTTCTATATGTTGGGTGGTGGTGCAGCAAAGCGAGGTGATTTTGACGCTGCTCGCGAGAATTTCCTCAAGGCAGCAGATTATGCTGAGCTATATGATGACATACCAACAATGACAAAGGCTAAGACTTGGGCTGGTAAAACATATGAGCTACAGGGTGGTAGGGCTTTCAACGACAAGGATTACGCAACAGCTCTTCCAATCTTCGAGAGTGGTTATGCTATGGACCCTCGCAATACAAAGATGGCTAACTGGTTGGGTATCTGCTACTGCGAGACTGGTAACTTCGAGAAGGGAATGGATGTATTTAGCAAGGTTGCAGCAATGGGTTCAAACCCACGTTACGCAGCAGATGCTGAGCAGGCTGAGGCTAATAGTGTTATCTACACTAACAACCGAGTTGCAGAGCTTCAGAAGAGCAAAGATTATGACGGAGTAATTGCAATGGCAGATGCGTTGTCAGCGAAGGATCCACAGAGTGCAATCGCAGCAAAGGTTCGCCTACAGGCATATAGCGACAAGCAAGACTATGCAAAAGTATTCTCTTCAGCAGATTCTGCCGCAGCTCTTCAGACTACACCAGAGGAGAAGAGTAACATCTACTTTATCCTAGGTGCTGCCTACAATGCAAAGGAGATGAAAGATGAGGCTATCGCTGCATTCAAAAAGGTTACAGCAGGCGCTAACGCAGCTACAGCAAAGACAACAATCGCAGAGCTATCAAAGTAATACATCTGCTTAAATACATTAGGAGGGGAGACGACTGTAAAGTTTGTCTCCCCTCCTAATGTGTTTGAGAGTCTCGTCTGTTGATACTTACACTGCGTTTAATCCTCTCCAATGAAGTGCGAGACATAGGCGTTCCCTGCGTAAGAGTACGAAACTTCTCCTCGTCCATCGACAACCACTCATCAGCAGTTGGTGGTTGCAACGTAGGCAATACACTCTCGAATGTTGCATATGGTGTTTTCTGATTATGTGGACAGACTCTTTGACATATGTCACAACCAAATATCCACCCTGCAAAAGAGTCCTCTCGGTCATCCTCAACCTCAATGGTTCGACAAGCGATGCAGCGTCGAGCATCTATCGTCCGATCTACATTGATAGCTTGAGCAGGACAACGATCAACACACCTACTACACTTCCCACATCCACTCTCCGCCATCGACACACTATAACAATCCACATCGTCATCGATCAAAATCTCCCCCAACAGCACAAACGACCCAAACTGCGGTGTTATAAGTAACGACTGACGACCTATCCATCCCAATCCGGCATTAACGGCAAGAGCCTTCTCCAACAGCGGAGCGGAGTCGGTAAACATACGCCCTTTTATTGTTGGGTAGAGCTGTTGCAAACCCTTCATAATCTCTTTTAGTTGTCTACGTATTGTTTTGTGATAATCCCTCATTAGAGCATATGAGGCGATCTGAACTCCATCGTCACACCTCTTCTCACCCGATGAGAAGAGACTCTTATAGTTCATTGCGCAGACTATTACACTACGCCCTCCATCCAAAAGTTTCGAAGCATCGAATCTCACCTCCAAATTTCGGTGCAAATAGGCGAGATCATCTCCATACCCACGCTCCAGCCAGTGACGAAAACGACTCTCCCCCACCGGGAGATACTCCGCGCGGGTGACTCCAAAAAGATCGAAGCCCGCCTGAACGACGAGCCTCTCTATATCTTCTAATTTTACCATTTGCTAACGTTAGTCAGATCTAACGAGGCATCGAAAATGCCATTGCGATCTGTTCTGCAACTTGATCTATCGCACCTTGAATCTTGCCTCCAATCATCATATTCATCATCATATTTAGCTCCGCCTGCAACACCAACCGAAATCGAGTGTCATATGGTGCGACACTATGCAACTGCACCCAAAATGCGAAGTCTATTGGAGCACCACCCTCACCATCTGCAACAATCTTAACGTGTTTTGGAGAGATCTTCTCCTCCATCTTCAACCTAACTGTAAAGCCCTTCGCTTTGAATGAGCAACGATCCTCCGTTGCCTCCCAATTCTCCACCTTGTCAGCAACAGCTGGTGTTAGGTTTTCGAAGCTACTGATGAGTGTAAAAATTTGCTCCGCGGGGAGTAGAATTTGATGTTGTTTTGATTCGTATTTTTTCACGTTATTATATTTTAGTCGATAACAAATCGTCGTTCAAACTCACCCAACACCTCAATACGTACCATCATCGCATTGTCGGGCAGAAGTTGCTCTACCCTCTCGGCCCACTCAATAAAACAGAGTTCACCCGACTCAATATACTCGTTGAATCCTAAATCAATAGCCTCCTCAACACGTTCGATACGATACATATCAAAATGAAACAACGAACCTGATTTCGCCGTAACATACTCATTCACAATTGCAAATGTTGGACTAGTAACATTATCTTCGGATTGGAGCACTGTAGCTATTTCTCGCACGAGAGTAGTTTTCCCCCCTCCCATCGGAGCGTCCAACAATACCACCGTACGACCATCTAAGGCATCAAGAATCGCCTCTGCCACACTTCGTAACTCACCCAAAGAGTTGATCGATATCTCTATCATCGTTAATTATTTACATTTTAGACCACAAAAGTAGTAAAATTATGCTACACAACAAAATTTTACATCTTCGGTTTTAACTCTATATATGGAACAATCATCTCCTCCATCGATATACCACCGTGTTGGAATGTATTTTTATAATATCGAATGTGTCGATTTGCGTCATTGTTGTAGACCAAAAAATCACTGTCGTAAGCAAAAATAAAGCTCGATGTTATGTTGCTCGATGGTAACTGCAACTCCTCGGGACGTGTCACTTCAAAGACATCTTTTGAGTTGTATGCCAAGTTGCGACCAGTCTTATATCGTAAGTTTGCAGATGTTTGACGATCACCTGTCACCTTCACAGCTCGATCTACACGTACTGTTCCGTGGTCGGAGGTGATGACAATATTGTGCCCTCTCTCCGACAATATCTTCAACATCGCAAAGAGTTCCGAATGGTCGAACCACGAACGAGTAAGCGAACGAAACGACGCCTCATCATTCGTTAGGTCGCGAATAATATCTGTCTCCGTACGTGCGTGCGACAAGATGTCGAGGAAGTTGTAGACAATCACCGACAGATCTGCATCATATATATGTTGCATATTATCTAGTAACTTACGTCCTTGCTCTGGACGAATAAGTTTGTCGAATGTCATCTTATAGTTTTTGCCGGATTGCTGTATTAAGCGCCTTAGAAACTCCTCCTCATATTGATTTTTAGCCCCCTCTTCGTGGTCGTGCACCCACTTGTCGGGCATAACCTTCGCTATAGACAGCGGCATCAAACCTGCAAAAATCGCATTTCGAGCATACTGTGTCGCGGTTGGAAGTATCGCACAATAGAAGTCGTCAACCATCACATCGTAATATCCACGAAGCGCCGCCGCCACAACACGCCACTGATCGTATCGAAAGTTGTCGATTAGGAGCAGAGTTGTTTTTTGACCTTTGTCGACAAGGGGGAAGATACGATCTCGCATCAACGTATGCGACATTATGGGTGTATCATCGCTTCTATTATTGATCCACTTCGAATAGTTTCGGCAAACGAATTTCGAAAACTCCTGTCGCGCCTCGATCTTCTGATATGTCAACACGTCACGTATCCCCTCATCACCCGCCATCGAGAGTTCTATCTCCCACGATGTGAGCCTACGATACAAGTTACACCAATCACTAAACGTCGATGCCATCTGCAACGATGCACTCAATCGTCCAAACTCCGAACGATAATCTGCCGTCGTCTGCTCCGTAACGAGCTCCTCGGAGTGGACAAACTTCTTGATTGATAGAAGTACCTGATTGGGATTTACAGGTTTGATTATATAGTCAGCAATCTTCGACCCAATTGCTTTATCCATAATATTCTCCTCCTCGCTTTTGGTGACCATTATTACGGGGGTGTCGGGTCGTATCTCCTTTATTCTGGGGAGTGTTTCGAGCCCCGTCATTCCGGGCATCATCTCATCGAGAATTACTAGGTCGTAGTTATCCTCTGCGAACATATCAATCGCATCGTAGCCATTGTTACAAGTAACAACCGTGTATCCTCGCTTATTGAGGAACAGAATATGAGGCTTTAGAAGATCGATCTCATCGTCGACCCAAAGTATTTTTACCATAATTGATCTCTTGTTTTTTTAGCACCACAAATATACAAATTGTTATGGGAAATTGTGGTCATTCCTTATTATTAATGCAAAAAAGTAACAATTTATTGCGCTCGAGTAGGAATATTTTCACAACATAATATAGCGCTATAAGAGGGCGTTATAGGGTCAAAACGAGTTTATTATGCAGAATACAAAAAGATCAAAGAGCCTGAGTGCTACAATCGCCTCAGCGACATTTACGGCGACGAAGCTTAATGCTACACACTCATACGAGGATATACTACTATTGGAGCTTCTATCGCGCCAAGACACACTCTGTTACCAACTCTTGAGCAGCCACTTGAATCAGATCCAGATCGAGCAGTTGAAGAGCCAGATTAGTCGCATAGTGTTGATACCTCACACCCCAACCGAACTATCGGTTGCCGGCATTACCCCTGAGATCTACTATCACGATATGACCGAGGCTATTGCAGCGCGCTATCCCGACGCAGAGCGTATCTCAACGATCCACGCCCTACACTTCATTGTCAGCGACACATCGACCATCGCCTCTCGCTCTCTTGCAATGTTGGGGATGACCCTACCTACGCTTGATCGAGCAATTGCGGAGTATAGCACATCGAACAATATCGTGCCACTCATAACCTTCGAGCAGTCGTTCGAGATGGCGAAACAAGAGAAAAGACGCCCTCATCCTCTTGAGAAGTTTGGAGTCGACTTAACAGAACTTGCACGTCAAGGAAAGATCGACCCCGTGATTGGTCGCGACAACGAGACACAGCGCATCGTAGAGGTCTTAGCACGCCGCAAAAAGAACAACCCTATTCTCGTTGGTGAGGCAGGTGTTGGCAAGAGTGCCCTTGTAGAGGGGTTAGCACTTCGTATTGTGACGGGAGATGTCCCAGCGACAATTAGAGATAAACGCCTCTTCTCTCTCGACATATCAGCACTTGTTGCAGGGACAAAGTTTCGCGGCGAGTTCGAGGAGCGTATGCAACAACTACTTATCGCGCTCAACTCATCACGCGATGCCATTGTGTTTATAGATGAGATACACACCATTGTTGGAGCAGGTTCGACGCAAGGGAGTCTCGACACTGCGAACATTCTCAAGCCAGCTCTAGCGCGCGGAGAAATTCAGGTCGTCGGTGCAACAACAACTGACGAGTATCGTATGCACATTGAGTCTGACTCAGCTCTCGACAGGCGTTTTCAACGTATTATGGTACAACCCACATCGGTAGAGCAGAGTATCGAAATATTACGTCGCATAGCGCAACACTATGAGGAACACCATCGTGTTATCTACACCGACGAAGCACTTGTTGCGTGTGTCACCCTATCGAATCGTTACATCGGAGAGCGCCATCTCCCCGACAAGGCGATAGATCTGATGGATGAGGCTGGAGCACGTGTCACAACAGCTACAACCGATGAGAAGATAGCGATTGTTAAGCCCAACGACGTGGAGCAGGTCATAACGACAACGACCGGCATCCCAACAGAGCAGATATCGAGTGACGAGTTAACACGACTTCGAGAGCTCGAAAACCACCTTTCAAGCCGCATCGTGGGTCAACCACACGCAATAGAGAGGCTTTCGAAACGCATTCGTCGCTCACGTACGGGTCTTACCGATGCGGAACGTCCAATCGGAGTCTTTATGTTGGTGGGACCTACGGGAGTTGGGAAAACCCTCCTTGCGAAGGAGCTTTCGAAGTGGATGTTTGGTGATGATAGTCGCAATCTGATACGTATTGATATGAGTGAGTATGGGCAGAGTCACAATGTTTCGCGTCTCATAGGCTCTCCTCCGGGGTATGTTGGTTATGGAGAGGGTGGTGAGTTGTCGGAGGCTGTTCGACGCAACCCCTACTCGGTAATTCTACTCGATGAGATTGAGAAGGCACACCCCGACATCTTCAACATAATGTTACAGATCTTCGACGAGGGACGTCTTCGAGATGGAGCAGGACGAGATATCGACCTTCGAAACACCATAATAATTATGACCTCTAACGTTGGATCACGCACCCTGTCGAAGCGTACCACACCGGTCGGATATGCCACAACTTCGAACAAAATACAGGTCGAGAAGAGTGTCGAAACACACTATCGAGAGGCACTGGAGCAGAAGTTTGCCCCCGAGTTTCTGAACCGTATTGATGAGATAATTCTATTCCGATCTCTTGAAATAGAGGATATGGAGCGCATTATTGAGCTCGAATTAGAACATATTTTTAATCGAGTGCGTGCCTTAGGTTACAACATCCGCATTACCCCCTCAGCACTTCAAGAGTTAGCGTCAATAGAACACCAACCCAAATATGGAGCGAGAGCCCTACGCAGAGTCCTATCCGAGAGGGTGGAAGATCCTCTATCGGAGCTTATTACCGCAGGCTTGGAGCGTGGGTCGAGTGTCGTTGTTGAGAGAAAAAGAGCCGGTCGTGGAGTACGTCTAAAGGTCGCGTAATACAATACATCACAAACGCCTAAAACAGACCAAAATATAGCCTACAAACACCTCCAGAGGGGTTGTGGGCTATATTTTGTTTCTACTATTTTTGGTATTTTACATTTTTTTTACGTATGTTTGTGCACCAACAAAACGACAAACAAATAACCAAAATGTACAAGCATAACCAAAGAAAACCAACAAATTATTCGGGAGGACAAAACTGTGGATTCCAATTTGGAATCATCGAGTGTCGCTACTTCCCTAAGCCGACACACTTTATCAACACGATGGAGTTAATCTACGTCAACAAAGGTGAAGGCATCTGTTTTGCTGGTGATGGTATAACCCAATTTCTACCCGGAGAACTCTTTTTCTTTGGTACAACGACCTCTCACTATCTAAGAAGTGCCCCTCAATTTTACGACCCTAACTACCCTCTGCGCTGTGGTGCTACCTACCTACGCTTTGGTGAGGGTGCTCTCCCTGCAGATTACGCATCACTACTCGACTGCTCCAACATCAGCCTCTTAATCGAAAATGCAGAGCGAGGTATTCGATGGAGAAGCAAATTCATCGGTAAAGATATCGTCGACGAGATTGAAAAGATGGAACAAATGCCGGGACTCGACAGATACATATGTTTATTGAGGGTGCTCAACAAACTAGGGCAAATCATCGACAATGGCGAGATGATCGCACGTGAACGTAGCGAACAATCACTCAACAGCAACGACGTAGCATTCAAAAGGGTTATAGGGTACATATCTCATAATTTCCATCGCAACATCACACTAGACGAACTAGCTGACTATACCGATATGAATCGCACAGCTCTCTGCCGACACTTCCGCAGCCACGCAGGGAGGTCTATCTTCGAATTTCTACTTAACTTCAGGATAGATTTCACAAAACAACAACTTAAAACAACCAATCTCACCATATCGGAGATTGCTCAGAGTGCAGGATTCCACAACCTACCCAACTTCAATGTTCAATTTAAGAGGATCGAAGGTTGTACTCCAAGCGAATATAGGCTACATATTTTAACGTGAGTTCAAAACAGTTTTTGACCTACGTTAAAAAATAAAAAACGATTCATTTTTTTGTGTTATTCATTTGTTTTATTAACTTTGAGGTTTAACACACCTTAAAACCAAAATGTATTAAACAAAAAAATGAATCAAAATGAGAAAACCAATTACGACATTTGCTTGCGCACTACTACTCTTTGCGTGCGACAACTCTGACTCGTTATTAAACGACTCAACATCTCTAGCAAAAGATGTTACCTTTGGATCCTCGATCGACTCTACGACTCGCGTGCAAGCAGGTCAGTTTGAGAATGGGGATGAAATCTGTGTTACTGCATTTGATGGCGAGAGTACGTATGCAGAGAGAGTTAGCTATAGTTATAACGGAACACTATTCACTAGCGCATCACCTATTACGTATGAATCAGAGACTCAACAGCTATCATTCATCGCATCCTATCCAGCGATTTCTGATTTCGGCAAAACATTTTCATTCTCAGCTCAGAGCGATCAAAACACTAGTGACAACTATGAGATGAGTGACCTACTAATCGCTCAGATCGACCCTACGAATGCCGACACTCCAACTCTCAAATTTAGTCACACGATGAGTAATATCGTCATTGATCTTGGTGACACATCATTGGCAGGTGGTGTTATGAGTGTCCACGCAAAAAACACTGTAGCGATAGACATCGATGGCGACTCTTACACTGCAACCGGTGATGTGGAAGAGATCACCCCATCGAAAACTAGCGACACTACTTATGAGGTAATCATTGCACCTCAGTCAATTGCTTCTGGAGAGGTTATCGCAAGCTATCTCCTCAACGATGTAACATATGAGTGGAAGAGTACTATGGATCGTGAGTTCGAGTCTGGAAAGAGCTACAAATATAGCTGGGGAATTGATGTCCTTGAGGAGGAGACAGAAGAGGAGATAATAGATGTCGATGAGTTGATTGGCGACCCATTCTTCAACGAAGACCTTGCTGCATCGACAACCGCTTGGAATACAACAAATACTTCATATGTATCTATTGTTGATGATTGCGGCATCACAAATCGCGGCTTGAAGATGGCATATAATGGCTCTAATCAAGTTGCATATGCTCCATCTATTGAGATTGTTGCTGGAGAGTCTTATGTCGTATCATATGAGGCTATCTACTACCCAACCGTAGGTACTATGACATCTGCTACGACAGGTGAGTTCATAACCCTAAATATGTGTCAGGGTACATCGTACAATGGAACTAACCTCACAAACCTATACTCGGAGGGTTATGATAGCTACTCGCAGCGTGTATATAGATATGATTCAGATGAAGTAAAGATCAAAAAAGAGTTCGAGATCACAATCCCATCGGATATCACATACTCTGCGATTACCCCCAAATTAGTAATCACATCTGGAACTGCGTATATCGACAACGTATCGTTCAAACTCAAAACAGATGACGAAGTGACCGATGAGACAACCGAAGGTGAGGGCGAAACTGGCGACAACAACGATGATGAGACTACAACTGTCGTTGATAGCTACGACAACGAAACAGGCGCATACCTAAGCTACAACCTCGTAGACAACTCTGGGTTTGAAGAGGGTTGTGACGACTGGGTAGTCTTCACGCCTTGGGCAAGCCATACAGCAGATCTATTTGCTTCACAGTGGGGTGTTATCACCAACTACCCTATCTATGGATCGACATCTCTATGGATCAGCACCTACACGCAAGTTCTTGCGGCATACTACCCAATCGCAGCTGGAAAAGTAACAGCAGGAGTAAGCTACACTTTCGGTATGACGGGGCGTGTACATAGTGCATCGGCGGGAGATGGAGCTGGAAATACCGGAGCAGAGTCTGGAAATAATGTCCACTTCCGTACATATAGTGCAACAGGTACACAGATTACTAACTACAACGTAGATGGTTGCAATATTACAACAGATGTCGACACCCAACTAACAATTACATTTGAAGCAACAGAAGATATGGCTACAGATGGTTTCCGTCTTGGAATCTACAAAAGTGGTGGTATCGCCTACATCGACAATGTTTACCTAGTTCCAACAGCATCATTGACAGCAGAGTAAAAAACACTAAAGCAAATACAAATAAATGAAAAAGATAGCATCAATTCTATTATGCGCGCTACTAATATTCGCGTGCAGCAAATCAGATTCAGATATTGTAGATGAAGAGACTACACAGACAGAGACCCCAGATGATGGTTCTGAAGAGGATACAGAGGGTGAAACAGAGGAGGGTGAAACAACTGACCCCGACCCAGAGGTAGAAGAGCCTGAAGTAGAGGATCCCGAGGGCGAAGATCTCAATGGAGATATCGACGGCTGGGATAGTATCGACATCACGGAGTTTAAGATTACCCTAACCACCGAGAGTGTAGAGGTAGAGGCAGACATCGAGTACCTAAAACTCGTACCATCGCACAACAATGGAGATGCGGATGTTGTATATACATACAACATCATTTTAGGCGAGGGCGAGATCAATTTCTACAGTGGCACAGCTGGAGACTTCTTCTACTTTGCTCCAGTAGATGGCGTCGAGGAGAGCACCATCATCGAGGTTACAGGAACAACCACGATCGGCGATCAAACAGCAACGACCTCTGCAACTTACACCTACAAACCCGTTGTTTTCGAACCCGACATCTACTACAGCTACTATCTCATCGAGGATGATTGGGAGACTGTGCACCTACCTCTATTTACCGGCACGACCTATGTAGCTTTTGACTTCTACGAGAATGACCCTACCCTACCCAATGTATTGTTGATCGGTACATCTATCTCGATTGGCTACACAAACGGAGTGCAGGGAACTCTTAAGGATATTAATAACGACGGAACTCCGGGCAAAGATATTGCAAATGTGTATCGCATACCTCAAAATAGTAATAGTACAGTTGTTGGAGTAGCCAACATCGACTTTTGGCTGAATGGAATCGAGGGAAAAGATTGGGACGTCGTACACGTCAACTTTGGTCTCCACGACTTGAAATACACCACAGCGACCCAAACTTCGTCGGATGTATCTATTGATGAGTACAAGGCAAACCTAAAGATTATCTTCGACGCTATTGCCGCGAAGAGTAAGAAGATGATTTGGGCAAACACAACCTACTATCCAGATCTTAACGTAGGCAAAGCGACACAACGCCTAAGTGCCGACGGACCTCTATACAATGCAGCAGCAAAAGAGGTTCTCGATCAGTACTATCCCGATGTGCCGATTGACGATCAATACACACTGTCGTATGAAAACCAAAGCTATCTAAACAGCAATGATGTACACTTCACATCTACGGGTTACGCAGCACTAGCAGCACAGGTTTGTACCTATATCACAGCAGCACTAGACGAGATTTAGCACCTCAAGCTAAACAGATTCCAACAATAAAGGAGTGGTCGAAATAGTTAAATTTCGCCACTCCTTTATTGTTGGAATCTCTATTTTTACGGTGTTACTTGGTTTTATTGCACTCTTCTCGCTATTTACTTCTCACCACCGCCCAATGCTCGATAGAGATTTATTATCCCTTGGGTTTGATTAAACTTCTCGGTCGAGAATGAGAGTTGGGTTTGGAGTAGACTTAGTTGTGCAACCAGCACATCTAAGGTGGTGACATTGCCGTGGCGCATTAGTAGCTCTGTTTTGGTGACTGTTTTCTCTAATACTGTAATCTGTTCCACTCCATATCGCAACCTCTCACGGGAACTTTGTAGCTCGCTAATGGCGTTGTTTACCTCTACTCCTGCATCTAATATTGACTGTTTGAACTGCAATAGAGCTTGTTCTTGTTGCGATTTGCTAATCTTTAGTTGCGCCTTTAGTGTTCCACGATTGAAGATTGGTTGGAGGATTGAACCTGCTAAATTATAGAGCATATCACCGGGGTTGATTACCACTCCAGAGCTATTTGTATAGCCTGCCGAACCGCTTAATGTTAGCGATGGGTAGAGTGACGAGCAAGCCTCGGCTGTGGCATAGAACATCTCTGCTAAGTAGCTCTCAGCCATTCGCACATCGGGGCGATTACTCAATAGTTCGATTGGCAAACCTGTGGAGAGCTTGTCTGAAAACTCAACCGACAATATATCTCCACGCTCGATATGCGAAGTAGGTTGTGCCAAGAGTTGAGAGAGTGAATTTTCCAACGCTGCAATCTGCTCTTTGATGGTCACAATCGAAGAGTTAAGGGCAATGCTACTCGCCTCGGATTGCAACACCGATGTTTCGTTTATG
>JBCQTT010000011.1:0-86683 GCA_047174765.1 Rikenellaceae bacterium
CTTTGCTCTACGGTTAAATGTTTCATCTTGCTTCTGATTCTGTGGGAGGTTGAGGGCGTAAGATAACATTTTTATTCCATTCAGCGGAGCGAAGGAGAGTTTTATCTCTCTTTCCTCTCTGAAAAAATATTTTATCTCATTCCCTGCAACCTTTCCAATTCCTCAGTTGCATTTACAAGTTGAATTTAGGAATTTTATTCCTATCTCTATTTATTTTTAGCTGCGAAGCATTTGAGGAGATAGTCTCTAACAGTGAGGATGAAACAAACACCGACATCGAAAACACCGAGAGTGATGAAAGTGAAGAGGATGGTGAGGAGAGCGATGAGGGAAACGACGATGAAGAGAGCGAAAGTAGCAACTCATCGTACGATTATCTAATTATGTTCGATGCCGACTCATATCCACTCGACACCGACACGTGGACAATTTTGGACGAAACCGCTACGACCGAAGATTTTGCGGGTCTCAGCGCCGCAATAGCGAGTGTATCGACAACCACTCCGGAGCGCGAAATTTCACTCATATTCCCCAATTTAGATAACATACCCGACTACGCTATTTTTGGAGAGGCAACACATAGCGACACGTTTGCTTCGAGTGCAATAGTCTCTCTCACAGCCAACAATGCTGGTTATATCGGCGCTTACTCATTTTATATGTGTACTTCGCTCAAGAGCGTTGAAGCGACCTCGGCGTTAGAGGTTGGTTACTATGCCTTCTATGGCTGTACCTCGTTGGAGAGTGTTATCCTACCCTCAGCAACAGCGGTTGACGAAGAGGCATTTAGCGAGTGTGAATCACTCACAGAGGTGTCTATACCAAACTGTACAACCATATCATTACCATCAACAACATCAATCGGTGGCGGTTGCTTCTCTTCCAACACCTCTATCACAACAGTGTACGCTGGCTCAGCCATAATGGTTGGTGGTTATGCCTTTTCTGATTGTTCGTCACTTTCGTATGCAAAAATATCTTCGGTCGAGATAATTGGAGATTATGCTTTCTATAACTGTTCGGTACTTTCATCTATAAATATGTCTTTAGTCAAGAGCATTGGTATGTACGCCTTTGGCAACTGTGTGTCGTTACCCTCACTCGACATTCCTGTTGTGACATCGATTGGAGTTGGTGCATTCTCGAACTGTAGTTTAATACCATCTGTTGAGCTGCCACTCCTAACCACATTGGAGGATCTAGTTTTTTATCAGTGTAGCTCTTTAGAGTCTGTAACGCTTGCACAGGTAGAGTCTTTAGGGTCGTCGAGCCTTGGCGAGTGTAGCTCTTTGGTTACGCTCTCACTTGCAACCGACGACGGTGTAAAGCTCAGCTATATCGCAACTGACGCCTTCAAAGATACCAACACATCTCTCGTCACACTGACTGTAGGTTTAGAGAATGCCGAATATGTTGATGGTAACACCCTCACAATTGGTAACTTCTCAGCCGAGTTCAAGGAGATTATTGTTTTGGGGTTGGAGAGTGTGACTGATGACGATGATGTAATCTACGAAGGTGGTGGTGTATTCACTCTAGCAACGATCCCTACGAATGGGGCAATTATAGAGGATGATGTTTGGATTATCACAGACGAAGGCGACCCAACATCATTGGAGTTCGTCAACCTCAAGAGTGCATTGAGCAGCGCAGGTGACAATCGCGAAATTTCGATCTATATGCCGAATGTTACATCTATTCCGGATTATGCTGTCACAACGCATACTGATATTTATGGTAGCCCTACGAATATTATAAACTACAATCTAACTCAGTTTTCAGCACCTAAAGCAACTACAGTTGGTACATGTGCTTTTTGCTACTGTTACTCACTAAAGGATTTATCATTGCCTTTAGTTACTTATATTAATCATTTCTATGCTTTTTCTAATTGCGATGCCTTAGAATCAATTTCGTTACCTTCGGCAACTTTTATTGGAAGCTGCGCATTTTCTAATTGCGACGCCTTAGAGTCGGTATCGCTGCCAGAAGCTACTTCAATTGAATCATCGGCTTTTACCTTTTGCTATGCATTGAAATCGATATCAATGCAAAAAGTAACTTCAATTGGATACTCTGCTTTTAGTGGTTGTTCATCGCTAGAGTCAATATCATTACCTATGGCAACTTCAATTGGATACTATGCTTTTCGTTATTGTGCTGCTCTAAAGTCCGTATCGTTGGCAACGGAGTCAACATCTCTTTCGGTCTCTTCTTCCGCATTTTATTCTTGTACTCTTTCGGACATAGATCTAGAGACTGGAGCAAACAACGGGTCAACTGTAGATGGTAACTACTGGACAGTAGAAAGTAATACTTTTGGTGAGTTCAAATCAATTACAGTAAAGTAACTGAACCCTATAAACTAAAAGAAGGAGAGTGATGCAAGGGTGTCACTCTCCTTCTTTTTTTGTAGTGAGTGGGGGGCGAGGGTAAGATCTTCCTCCGATAGGCGAAGATTGCACCTTCAGCAAACTCTTTAGATTGTGGTCTGATTGTTGA
The DNA here is from genome assembly GCA_047174765.1 of Rikenellaceae bacterium. GTDB lineage: Bacteria > Bacteroidota > Bacteroidia > Bacteroidales > Rikenellaceae > Alistipes. The sequence continues at coordinate 2,503 of JBCQTT010000011.1, forward strand.
CTCACCTCGGATGTGAAACTTCGAGGTTATACATCGGATCTAATACTCGCCAATCTACTCTTTGGCGTGAGCTACTCCGTTGTGGTGTCACTGCTCGAACAGGAGTACTCCCCAAATCAAATATTTATTGCTCAAATCATCGTTGGAGCACTCATCTTCACCCCATACGTCAGAATAAAACTACTCAAAGCTCACCTACCACACCTATTGAGAAACACAATAGTCCTACTCTTCGGATGGCAGCACCTCACTCTCTTAGGTAGCAAAGAGACTCCCCCACTCACAATTGCCGCAATATCAATTTTGGGGCTTGGGGTTACGCTACTTGCTGCCCGCAACATACACAATCTTCGACTCGCAACAATCCCCCTTATGGTCCTCATATTAGCTCTGCCCTACACCACTGCTGCGAGTGAGTGGATGATCCTCTGTGGAGTTGTATGTGTGGCGATCAGCACAATCCTGTCGAGAGATATGGTGCGCCAGCTCGGAACACCTATGCTCCTCGGAGGATATTTCGGATTGGCGCTACTATTGTCACCGATCTTACTACCCCACCCTCTCTCGATACCCACATCAACCTCGGAGATACTACCCCTACTCTACCAGACCATACTTGGAAGTGCACTCCCCCTATATCTACTACTCCACGGATCAGCCCACTCAACACCCCTAAAGACCGCCCTCAGCCGATACCTTCAGAGCGCAATAACAATAATCGTACTCTTCGTCCCAAACCTCTCAAATCTCCTAATCGGGATTATGATATCCTTCGTACTGATCGACATATACCACAATCGACAAAATATTTTCACTCGCCATTCGTCTACAACAACAGAAACCCATTAAAGCAAAAAAATATGTTCCATAAATTGAAAATGAAATTCAAGAAACCCAAAGAGGTCACATCCCTAGAGATTATATCGGATAATTGCAGAGGTTGCGGAGTCTGTATCGAGAGGTGTAAACAAAAGGTCTTTGCACACTCCGACGATGGACAAAAGGCGATTGTCGCAAGGATCGAAAATTGTGTGGGTTGTGGCAAGTGTGTAGAAAAAATGTGTAACTTTGGTGCAATAAAACTTATCGTTGAGTAGATATGAAAAAGAAAATTACTACTAAAATCATCACAATCATAGCTATATTTGCAGCTGCTGGTATTCTTGTGATGTTGCTGTGGAATAGTCTCATTCCGCAGATTATCGGGTGGAACACAATCACATATATCCAATCGTTAGGAATTCTTCTCCTCACACGTCTTCTATTTGGGGGGATGGGTGGATTTGGATTTCGACAGAGGGCGGCGATGAAAAATCTCGACCAAAGACAAGATGCGAGGATGGAGTATATACGTCGCTACATATCGAACAAAGAGAGCTCCTCGACAGATGAGTAAAGAGAGTATCTTCAAACGCTACTCAGCCTCGATAAAGGGATTTATCGAAAAGCAGATATCCTCAACCTCGAAGAATGAGGCTGAGGATATCTTACACGATGTGTTCTACAAATATATGGTTAGTGTCGAAGAGGAGGAGACGATCGAAAATATCGCCGCGTGGCTCTATCGCGTTACGCGCAACCTGCTGATCGACCGAACTCGAAAACGTCACGAGGTACGTATGCCCTACCTCAAAAACAGAGATGGCGAACAAACCCAAGAGATCTCTCTCGCCGACCTCACACCGAACAAATCTGACTCCCCCGAAGATGAACTCATACGCACTCTTATACGCGAAGAGTTGGATCGAGCACTCACAGAGCTCCCCAACGAGCAGCGCCGTATTTTCGAGCTCAACGAGCTACAGGGAATTCCCTTCAAGGAGATCTCCGAAGCGACAGGAATACCGATAAACACCCTCATATCTCGCAAACGATATGCAACACTACACCTACGCAAGCGGTTGAATCCTCTCTACAACGAGCTCTATCGCTCTACCATATCTGATGAGTGATTCAACACCAACTGATATGCCGCAGTACTCTGCGAAGTGGTAAATGCCGAGTCGCTTGAGTAGTCGGAGCGAACCTTGCTATAGCGAGTATATATTGCCGTTATGTCGAGATGCTTTTCGTCGAATGGGATAATGCGATCTCGAAAGTGCGCATAGGCACTCACGCGAACCACATATTGACCTCTAATATCAGAAGAGTCCGGATCGTAGCTATACCACGACGAACCATAATATTTATTATTATCCTCATCAATATATGCCAAAGTCGGTGTCCAGCCCAGATCCTCACTCCAGTCGAAACTCAAATCCACAGAGCTGAAATAGCTAGGGAAGTTATTTTTGTACCCCCATCCAGCTGTCGAGTGAACGCTCTCCACATCCTCGAAACGAACCAATCGACCCAACGCATCATCCGTAAGATCCATATAGTTACTCTTCGTGACAACCAACGTGTCGGCTGCAACCATCTCCAACTTCTCTCCAACAAAGATGTTATTATTGAGAAGCACTCGATTGGTGATGTTATTATTTGCATAGTCGGCACTAGTCGAGATATCACCCACACTAAGCATACAGCGATAATCACCGAGTGTCAACCCATTGAGTTTCACATAGACCATCGTTCCAACAGGATAGGTCGTATAGTTACTCGCAAAGAGTTTGAGTTCGATTGCGGCGCTCTCCTCCCCCGAGTGGTCGAGGATATATAACGACTTATAGATGTTTCCATCTTCGTCACTCGATATCACCTTGCCTCGTATAACGAGATCCTCGCGAATGGTCTCGCTACCACCAACACCCAAATCATCGTAGTATCGCTGTTTGAGATCCCAGATCGAGATTATTTCACAGTCGCTAAAGTCACTATCGCTATATAGCACACCCACCTCCGGGGTCGAAAAATCGTTGTAGCAGCCAACCATACTAACTGCTGCAACCATAATTCCAAATGCTAAACTTATATATTTTTTCATACTCTGATTAAATTCTAATTAAATAGTAAATCCGTGGATTAGAAGCGATACGACACATTAAGATAATATGTCGTACCCAAAGCGTAATAGTACTTCGAGTCAAATGGCTCGTAGGTAACAGTTCCATCTTCAGCCTCGATATCGTTAAGACGCATCTGCTCGAAACCTCCCGTCTTAAAATCTTGTTTGTTGAGCAGATTATTCACCGACAAGTTCACATTCAAATATGACTTACGGTTGAACGACCAACTCTTACCAATACTCAAATTCAACAAACCTTGGTAACCAAGATTCTCCTCGCTACGAAGTGCCACCATCTCCTCGGTCGTGAGACCCGACAACACCTCATCCGTACGCAGAAGTGGATTCATCGAGATAAAGTTATTGTTGTAGAGGTTATAATCCAACGAGATAAATAGATAATCATCGCTTCGATACGAGATTCCGGCATTTACAGCGGTCTGCGGAGTACCCTCGACCTTAAAACCTTCCCACATCACAACACCCTCCGACAGAGCGTCGGCACTATTATCCGCCATCTCGATGTAGTATGGATTCGAGGTGTAGCTATAATCTCCAAAGCTACCTGCCGTATGAATCGAGAAGTTATAGGTAAGAGGTATCTCAACTCCGAACTCAACTCCATAGTATCTCTTGTCGATACCGCTCATTGCGAAGTTGTCGTATGAGTTCTGTAGGTCGTTGTAGAATGATATAACTCTATTCTGATCCCTCATCTGCGTATAGTATCCCGACAAATTGAGAGTAAACAGACTCGACACATATTTATACTGTGCATCGACAGCATACACCTTCTCGCTATCAAGGTTTGGGGTAATACTATTTCGCGTGCGAGGCGAGATAAACGATGACTGGAACTCTGGTGCATCATCCATTACAAAGGCATTTACCGCGATCGTGTTGTGGGCATCAAACCTATATCCAAAGTTAGCCTTCGCCTTGTAGGTTATATACTCAAGCATCTCCGAATCGCCCTTCGAATCATCAACAAAGAGTCCCTTTCGCCACAATCCCTCACGCCAAAGCGATGAGTATCCCACCTCGCCACTAACGACAAACGAGGCACGTGGCAGATTAGCAAAAGCAAAGTCATAAGCACCCCACACCTTCGCATCAAAGGTATGAGAAAAATAGTTATAGCTATATTTATCACCCACCTTTACCGCCTCGGCGTGTCCATTTGCGTAGTAGTAATCTAAGTTATTTTGGTACGACACCTCATCGCTTGCGAAGTCTCGCTGTGCGAATTTGTCGATGTCGACCCAATAATCTGCCCCCAAAAGATCCTTCACCATCGAATAGTTCTCCGTGCGGTTGCGACGAAGTGTAGCCCCGATCCTCAATGTTGAGTTGTTGCGAAGATCTTTCGTCAACTTAAAAGAGAAGTTACCATCCAACTGATCGGCGTGACGCTCCTCCACCATATATGTGGCGCGAACTCCATCACCATAAATCGAACTGCTATCACCTCGACTATTGATCTCATACATATTATCCCAATCTATATATCGGATGTTATCGGTATTATAGATCCACTGATCGGCTGTAAGGGCTGGGTTTGCAGCATTGTAGTAACTTGGTAGGTAGTGGTAGTAGTCGGGGCGTGGATCGCTTCCAGCATACCACGTCAAAGCCGAATAACCATTCTTTCCAAAACGAAACGACGCCGCAGTCTCAACCCTCACCGTCTCACCAATCTGAAACTCATAGTTCGCAATAGCAACTGGTTCGTGAGCATCTCTCACACGTGCATTGCGGAGTTTCCCATTTTGATAACCCACATTTGGATTATAGTAGTTGTCGCCCGTAAGTTCGTAAACCTCATCGGTTGTAGCCGACTGCATACCTCGCTCCGAGGGGCTACCCAAAATTGTAAGGGCTAATTTACTTCCACTAGCAAAGTGTTTCTCTGCCGATCCAAAGTAGGCAAATGAGTTGTAGTAAGCACCCTCGACATATGAGTTGTCACCCTGACGTGTCGACCCACTCACAGCAAAAGCCCATCCATTATCCATCACACCTGTCGCATATGTTGCCATAACACGAGCTCGATATGAACCATTCGTGTTGACCAATCCGACGTTGAAACCCTTGCGTATAGAGGATGCCCGAGCCAAAATATTTGTCGAGCTATAGAGGCTACCGACACCCGACTCACCACTCTCCAATCCCCAAGTACTCTCCTTCGAACGTGTTGCCTCGTTGAGTCCACTCCACAGAGACCACGCTCCATATCCAGTGTTGGCATCATTCATCAACACTCCATTCAGATATACCGACGAATATTTCGAATCGTAGCCACGTGGATTAAATCGCATCTCACTAAACTGGTACGACGCCGCATCACTAAACACATCATCTGCCGAGAAGGTGACAGGCGATGAGAGACCATCCATCGCCCAATCCATCTTATATTGGTCAAACAGCTCTTTTCCAACAGTTACAGCACTCTCCTCAACAAAGGGGACCATAACAATAGTATAGAGATTTCGGACCATATTACTTACGACCGTTTCAACCTTGTAATCCTCATATTCGGCTGCTGACACCAACACAGTACAACTCATCGAGTCTACTTTGTCAATCATAAATTCACCCATATCATTGGTTGTCGTAACCCTATCCGTACCCAAGATTCGCACCTGAGCTCCCCCAATCGGCGTACGGTCGATACACGAAACAACACGTGCTCTAACTCCTCCTCGCTGTGCAAAAGAGGTTAGAGTAATGGCTGTAAAAAATAGTAGTAGTAGAGTTTTAATTCTCATATATTTCATCTTTTATATTCTGGAGTATTCTACTTTGTTCTCGAAATAGTGATAAATACGGGTAAGTGGTCACTATATCCACCAATGAAAGCCCCGTTGGAGTAACTACGATAGGGGTAACCCTTATAACTACCCGACTGCTGCAACAAATACTTTGTCTTAAAGACTGTTCCGTAGTATTTGCTGTTGAGTGGCGACTTATCTATTTTATAGGTAGAGGGCTCTGCAAAGACCAAGTTCTTACTCACTACGATATTGTCAAACAAATTCCAACGACCAGCGTACCCCAACGTTCCATAACCAGCCTTGTGCATCGAGTAAAATGGATTGAAGAAATCACCATTCTTGATTCGCTCTCTACTCTCGGTTGCCCCCAACACCTCGTAGAGACTCTTATCTTGTGGATCGTCATTGAAGTCGCCCATCAAGACAATCTTCGTCGCAGGGTTTGCCATCGAGACCGAATCTACAACACTACGCAGCTGTGTGGCGTTGGCGATACGCAGATGCTCCGAACTCTTCTGCCCTCCAACGCGCGACGACCAGTGCACCACAGCAAAAAAGAATGGCTCTTTGTCGATCTTACCCCACATAGTGAGTATGTCACGTGTTTTGAAGTCGGGTCTGCCGGGGATAACACTTCTTATCGCCTCGCTACCCTCCAACTGAAACACATCGGGGCGATACAAAAACGCCACATCGACACCTCGTCTCTCGGGTGAATCATAGTGTACTACTTGGTATTTTGCAGGTGCAAGTTTGGGCGTAGAGGCAATATCCTCCATAACCGAACTAACCTCAACCTCCGCAAATCCTATAACCGCAGGGTATTCACTCTCGATCTTCGAGATATCAAATAGTACTCGCTCCACATTGGTCAACTTCTTGGCATACTTCACATATGTCCACTCATTCGAACCATTGGGTGTAAACTCATCATCATTTGTATTTGGATCATCTATCGTGTCAAAAAAGTTCTCGACATTATAAAATGCTATCTTGTGGTGACTCTGTGCCGAGAGACCACAAAAAGACATTACGCAGATAATCATCAATAAAAGTCGTTTCATCTTCATCTATAATTTATCATTAAATTCCCCAATCACTAGGGACATTTTGTTGCTCCACCTCTTCGGGAATGAGTGGAAAGAGGTTAAATCCACACATATCCTCAATATAATCGACCGTACAACAGATCGAACTTGTTACACTCGTATTCGAGTAGTCGACATTCTCGACCCAAAATCCAATACTCTTCAACTCACTCGTCGAACACTCCTCAATACCCTTTCCGGTACGCCCCGTACGAGTTCTCAGCAGAGCTTTATAGTAGTGCGTCGGGATCTCAACCTGATTACCATTACCATCCTCCGTATAGCTAGGTGTCCTGCTGCGATCGAAATACGCCCCTGTCACTACATAGAGGGTATCCGTACAGCTATAACCTCGTACCTTACTCTCCAAATTAGCCCACATACCCGAGTTCAAATCTCCATTCTGTGGGGTCATATTGGTCATATAGAAGGTCTGTGCATTCATATCGTCGTTACCCAATCTGTCCGCCGAAGCGATCTGATGCCCCCTATCGTAGTTCCCCTTATAGGAGTAGCTCACACATTGGGGTTGGTAGCTCACGCTAATTGATGGATCATACGCCCAATCATTTGTCCTCACCCCCGTGCCCGATGTGTAGATCGAATGGAGCGGATAGGCAACCCACAGCGCCACCTTCTTCGTCGTGTCGTAGCAGAGCGAAAAATTTCGCACCGTCGTCGAGTTGAGCGTCGTGAAGTGGTTCGCATAGAGGTAACCATCATCCTCGTTTATCTCTGGTAACTCAGCCCAACTATAAACTGGACTCTGGTTAACGCTATATTGAGTAAATATCAACTCTCGCTCACCTCCATCTTCATAGGTTATGGTAATTGTTGCCTCACGTTCGCTATATCCGTCATTACTTTTGTAATATAGGAACACTGTCGTAACACCATCTCCCAACACTCCACTTTTTGAGGTCGTCTTATAGCTACTATCGAACCCGATCCAACTTGACTCGTCGCTCTGAATCGTTACTCCATATTGCGCCCCTACCCTACCACTTATCATAATCGCGGTAGTTCCCGAAGATCCTCCCACTATATTAGAGGTATTAAAGTAAGCATCAATCCCCCCCGAATCATCTCCTCCCTCGCTACACGAAAGAGTTACTACAAGGAGAAGGGTCACAAGAACCCATCTCCACAGACACTTAATATACTCTACACTACTACTCAGCGACATTAACAATCTCGATCTGATTAGCGTATGCTGTATATGCGGCATCATTCTTTATCGAAAAATATGTACAACCGGCAGGGATCTCATACGTAACCTCAACACCTGCATCACATGTATAATCATTCGCTGTCACCTCCTCCGTAGGATTCTGCTCTGCTCCTGCGTAGACTGTGAAGTTGTTGTAACTATTCGAAAGGGTTATGATAACCTTACTCAACGACTCTGTAGCTGTCGTATTGTAGATGTAACTTCCACTCGCCTTGAACTGGATAGGACCTGTTGATGTATCGTAAATTGTTGTAAAGTTCGCCACATTATAAATTGTCAAGTTACATCCATCAACTGTAATCGTTGTATCTGTAGTTGGATATGATGTCGGGAGCTCCGATCCATCCATTATGATGTTACCCTCTACCGTACCACCATCGACCTCTGGATCGGGTGTTGGGTCTACCTCCTCTTCGGTATCGGTATCCACGTCAGGGTCGACCGTCGTACCCTCGCCACTGATAATCTCAATCGCTGAGGCATAAGCCGTATATGAGGATGGGTTGTTTATCGAGAAGGATATGCTACCCGATGGAAGTGTGTAGGTACACACATCTCCATCCTGCGTAGGCACGATAGCCGTACCCGATGGGTTCTCTGTCGTTCCTGCGTAGACTGTGAAGTTGTTATATGGTGTTCCCGCAGGGGCAAGGGTGATCTTTATCTCACCGATCTGCGCAAGTGCCGTAATGTTGTAGATACAAGCGCCACTACTCGCCTTAAACTGAATAGCTCCCGACGTCTCATATAGTGAAGAGAAGTTCGCCACACCGTTGATGTTGAACTCCGCACCACCGACAGTGTAGGTCTCATTTGTAGGATACGAAGAGGCTAGCTCCGACCCATCAAACAAAATCGAACTAAACACCATACCCGTATCAACCGTTCCATCACTATTACGAGTAATCGTGATCTGCTCCGACAACATAATACCGACCTGATTATAGAGGGCGATTGTCAACGTAGCCTCCTTCTGCGAACCCGACGCAACTGACACGGTTATAAAATCATCGCCCGTACCCTCACTCTTCGATAGCGTAGCCCAATCGACCGTACTCTCAAAGAATGCCTTCCAAGAGCGGTTTGCCTCGATTCCGATAATCTGAGAACCCTCAGCATCGAACGTAAGTTGTTTCGTTGAGGGTGATATTATAAGCGTTGGTACTCCAACATCCTCTATTGTCTTTTCGCAAGAGGTAGTCAATAAAGACAACAGCAAAACGCAAAGCGTAGTAGTAAATCCCAAGAAGAAAGATCTCTTCATAATTGAATGTGTTTTTTGTTTAATGAGTAAAATCCGCAAACTCTCTAAGAGTCAACATTGCAAAGATACTGAATATAGTTACAATTAGAACAATTTTAGATCCACAAAATGTTGTATTTACATTAAATTTATCATTAATTCTGAAAATGAGCCCCAAATCGAACAAAAAAACAGAATAAACTTTGTATCTTTGTGAACATTCCGTTAATTTTAATTCGCACTAGATGAAGAAGTATCTACTATTATCTATCTTGTTTTTATTTATTCTGTCTGCATCGACCACAATGGGAGCTGAGGTTGCCGAGATGACCCAAGACTCGATCGAACAGATATCCAATCAAAACAACGACATCTCTCAAAACGCATATCAAGCGATCCTTGCAAAAAAGGAGTTTAAGTTTAGCTTCGTCTCTCTGCTAAGGGGGGTACTTGGAATGGCTGTTTTGATATTTATTGCGTGGCTCTGTAGTGCTGATCGCAAGAGGATCTACTGGCCAACAGTGGGTAAGGCTCTACTCCTACAGTTCATCATCGCCATCTCGATCATTCTGTTCCCATTCATTCAATATGGGTTTGAGTTTGTGGGACACGGATTTATCGCCGTCATAAACTGGACAAAGGCAGGTACTTCATTCCTATTTGGACCTCTCGTGTCGGATGACTTCGGATATATATTCGCACTCAACGTACTCCCTCCAATCATCTTCTTCTCGGCTCTCACTAGCCTCCTGTTCTACCTCGGGGTACTACAGAAGATCGTTTGGGGTATGGGATGGGTGCTCACTAAGTTTATGCGACTCTCGGGTGCTGAGTCACTCTCGTGTGCAGGTAACGTATTCTTGGGACAGACCGAAGCCCCAACAATGGTGAAGGCTTACATCCCAACTATGACCAAATCGGAGATCGTCCTTATTATGGTATCGGGTATGTCGACTATGGCAGGTGGCGTGCTCGCTGTATATATTAGTATGTTGGGGGGTGGTGACCCTGCGCTGGAGCTCGAATTTGCAAAGCACCTCCTATCAGCATCGGTGATGGCTGCTCCGGGCGCTATCGCCTTCGCGAAGATTATACAACCTCAGATCGAAGAGATCGACAACACAATATCCCTCCCAAAGGAGAAGGCTGGGAAAAATGCACTCGACGCAATATCGAACGGTACTTCCGAAGGTCTTCGTCTCGCCGCAAATGTAGCCGCTATGTTGTTAGTATTCTACGCCTTGATCGCTGGTTTTAACCACATATGTTTCGTTATTGGTGACATCACAAACCTCAACTCGTGGATCGCTTCATCGAGCAATGGTCAGTTCGACGCTCTGACTCTGGAGTATATGTTATCAAAACTATTTGCTCCCGTGATTTGGCTCACAGGTATCCCATCGGCAGATGTGGGTCTCGCAGGTCAGCTCCTCGGTGAAAAAGTTATTATGACAGAGTTTGTGGGGTATCAGAGCCTCTCGACAATGATTCAAGAGGGTACTTTCTCATCCGACAAGTCAATTATTATGGCAACATATATATTATGTGGTTTCGCAAACTTCGCATCTATCGGCATCTTGATTGGTGGCGTAGGTAGTATGGCGCCAAATCAACGTCCTATAATGTCATCATTCGGATTTAAGGCTCTCCTAGCGAGTGTGTTGGTCGCATTGATGTCTGCAATTATGATCGGTATGATGTTGTAGAGTTTTTTGCGGGGACTGCCCCACGACATAAAAAATCCTCCTCACCTTCAAGTTGGTGAGGAGGATTTTTGTATAGTTGTGTCTGAGAAGAACCCTTACTCTATTGTAATCGACAAGATCTGAAGTGATGCTCCAGCAGTAAATGTTACTGAGCTAGCATCGCCACTCCATACACCACTCTCATATGTACCTGAATCAGACTCAAGAGTTGTTGTTGTGTTGTTGAATGAGAACACAATACTTGTGATGTTACCTGTTGAGCTAGAGATTGTCATTGTGTTACCAGCATACATTCTGATCTGCGCATCTGACCAGTAACGTGGTGAGATACTTGTGTGAGTACCTTGCGCAAACTCAAATGTATAGTCTCCAAGAACATAACTTGCATCAAACTCCTCCTCGTTAGTTGCACCAAACTCAGATGGATAGATAACAGTTGTTGTAGATGCCTCAGTATCGGTGTCAGGTGTTGTGTCGTCTGGCTCAGTTGTGCTACCACTACCACCCTCAGATGATGTAGCATCTCCCGACAAAACCTCAATAGTGAAGGCGTAAGCTGTATATGTCGACAAGTTATAGATCGAGAAGTAAGTAGATCCCTCTGGGATCTCATATGTACAAACATCTCCATCACGTGTTCCATCAATAGCAGTCTCAGTTGGGTTCTCCGCTGTTCCTACGTATACAGTGAAGTTGTTGTATGATGTTCCCTCTGGAGCTAGTGTAATTGCAATCTGCGATAGATCTGCGATAGCCATCGTGTTGTAAATGTAGCTATCAACCGAACCCTTAAACTGAATTGGTCCAGATGTTTCATACATTGATGAGAAGTTCGCTACGTTGCTAAGTGCAAAGTCACAACCACCCACAGTGATCGTGTCATCTGAATATGATGTTGGAAGCTCCGAGCCGTCGAATGTAATGGTATCAAAAGTGCTACCACCCTCGTTGTCACCATCACCATCGTTGTCATAGTTGATATCGCCATCAATCCAATCCTCGATAAGACCATCGAATGTCACTTCGCTATCGCCACTCTCAGCGTCAACTGTCCAAGTGTAGCTATAACGATATCCCGAAAGGAACGTAGTAGCCGCAATATCCCAAGTATACTCAACACCATTAACGATCAACGATGCAATCTTACCATCAAGATCCTGTGGAGCAATGATAGCCTTGAATCCCGACTCTCCATTGACAGCTGGCGTGATTACCACAGCATCTCCCACAGCCTCATATGTTGCGTTCGAGATGTTGCTATCAACAGTGTTCTTTGCATAGATCTCAACCTCACAATCTGCTACCGACGCACCCTCGATGTTGAGTACAATGCTAGTCATTGTGTGGTAGAATGTCAACGATGGCTCAACGAGAGATGTCTCAGCAACCTTCGCAACCAACATATCACTCATCTCATAGTTGTCACCTGCGCTCTGATCCGCCTCAATAACGAAGCTAAAATCTGTGTCGAACGAAGTGGTTGTTGTTGTCGATGGATATACCGCAGCATAAGAGAGTTTCGACTCGCTACCCTTGTCGATCATCGAAAGGCTAGTAAAGATAGAGTTAAGGTAGAAATACTCCGAAGAGGCAAAGAGCGAACCATCAGTCTTATAAGCCTCCACAGCGATAACATCGCCTCCATCAAACTGAGTTCCTGTCACACGAGTCACAATACCACCAACCGTAAATGAGACTGAACTCTCCGTAGCTGGTACAATATCGTCACCGATCTTTGTACACGACGTAAAGGCAACTACCGCTGCCGATAACATCAAAAGAATTTTTTTCATAAGTTTGAATTATTAAATTAAATGTTACTAGTTGTTTCTATTTCGAGATAAACCTTTATAATCCCCAATCGCTCGCACTATAGCTATCCTTCGGTGCGTTGGGCACATTGGGGAAGAAGGTATGACCCGTCATCTCCTCCATCTCTGCCACACTGCGCATCATACTCGTCGATGGTTCATCACCCGCTTGGTTTGAGTTGTGCTCCACGATAAAGGCGACGCACTTCAAATCATCTCGGCTACTCGTCAAGACTGACTCTCCACTATTTCCGTTCTTTGTACGAAGCAAGATCTTGTAGTAGTGTGTTGGGATTGTTGTTCCATCAGAGACGGTGCGCGTATTTTCCCAATGCGCCCCAATAACCTGATAGAGCGTGTCGGCACACAGCTGCAAATCGGTGAAATCCTCCAAATTATTCCACACTCCACCACCAGTGTTGAATCCCGAACTCAACTGTGGCGCTATATTCGAGAGATAGAAAGTCTGCTTATTTGTTGAGTACGAAATAGTCCTATCACTCGAACCCAACAAATGTCCTCGCGTATAACCATCGCGATACTCAGTCTGCGAAAATGGGATACTTGGATCATCCCCATAGGCGTCAGAGCGTCCCGAGTCGCCAAGATAGCTCGTGTGCATAGGTGCCGCAACCCACACGGGACACATATAATCCTTACTATAGCAGACCGCAAAGTTCCTTATCGACGAGGCATCGGCTCTCATATGGTAGGCGTAGTAGTAATTTCCACTCTCCTCCTCCTGCTCGGTGGGGAGCTCTGCCCAACCGGTATACATCACATTTGCCGACCCCGAACTCGTCGACTCATCCAGCGTCCAGTCAAACTCATAACGCCTCCCCGACTCAAGTGCAACAGTCGCGTCGGGACTCCAAGTGTAGCTCACCCCATTGAGGGTTGTCGACGCGAAGGTTGTCCCAGCCTCGATGCTCTGTGGCGCAACCAAAACGACGATACGATCTATTCCATACGACATTGGTTTAATCTGTGCCTTATCGCCCATTGCCGAGAAACTCATACTCTCAACATTGCAGAGGGCGGTATTCTGAGCCCATATTGTTACATTATCACTTGACACGGTGCTTTCACTGTCGATATTCAAGATTACGCTCGCCATCTTATGAGAGAACGAGAGTACCGGAGTCAACTCACTCGTCAACTCACTACCGCTAATCAACAAATCACTACTCTCGTAGTTTGCGTCACTGCTCTGATCGGTAAGAGCTGTGTAGGTAAATGACTTCGACAGATATGACGTTACAGGATAGACAGCGACAAACTCCAACTTCTGCTCCTCCGAGCTATATTGGATCGGATCGGAACTTGTAAAAACGCCATCATTGTATGTATATATTTTGTTATCGGCATACAGATCTCCATTCTCGTCGTAGGCGTCGACCGCAATTTTGTCACCACTCTCAAATTGAGAGCCCGAGACCCTAGTTTGCGACAGAGTAAAACTAACTTCATATGGATTATCCGTAGAACTATCAAACTGTACTGTTTCGCTACAAGAGGTTAGTGCCAACAGCATCACTAACACCAAAAATGTAAAATTTCTCTTCATTAAATACCTATTACTCAAATTAATAACTTATTGCATATGCCTCTCGTGAGCACGAGTCACAAACCCTCTCAGCCCAAACAGACCATATCACTACGCAAATATACAATCTATTATGCACAAATGTGTTACGAAGTAGAGATAATCGCGCAAAATAATGAAAAATTACAGTGCTTTAGCGCATTGCAAAGATGGAAAAGAAACGAAGTTTCTCCCCACAACTTGTTGTGAGTCAGCACGGCTTGAGCGCAGTTCCCTCTTCTATTTTTCGTACGTTCGCCCTGATCCCCGAAGAACCATCTAGTTTTTCGGGGACATATCACACTTTTTAGAGCAGCACGGTTCGTATCCTAGAGTTAAAGGTAACCGTATGAATCTTATCATCTCCGACCAAGCTGATCTCAAACGTCATTGGATTCTTCGCAAACTTCACATATTGGTCATATGGAGTTGCCAACGTGACACTATTACTTTCAGCATCATACCCCACAGAGAGAGAAGTGTATATTTACCATTTTCGTAGTTGTACGTATCGCCCTCATCGAGGTAGAGCTCAAATGTTGCATCCGCACCACCATAGATCTTAAACTTTATTGGTTCATCGCTCTCCTCGTCGGCATACTGCACCTTCGCACCAAACGGAATAATGCTTCCAGCCTTAACCAAAAGCGGTAACTCATCCAACTCCGCCGACACATCGACATACTGACCACCCTCTAGTTTCTCCTCACTCCAGAAGTTATACCACTCACCCTCGGGTAGATAAACACTCCTTGTGCGAGCCTTATAATCGACAACCGGGCAGACCATTATCGACTCCCCAAAGAGATACTGATCGTCAATGTTCCAAGTTAACTTATCTTCGGGATAACTATACGCTAATGGCGACATCAACAAATTACTACTATCTGTTACACGCCACGCCTCGGAGTAGATATATGGCAACAGAGCATATCGAAGATCAATATACTTGCGAGCTAGAGCCTCAAACTCAACCCCATATCGCCACACCTCAGTCTGCGACACATATCCGTGGAGGCGGAACAGAGGCGAGAACGTTCCAAACTGAAACCACCTCGACAACAACTCTATATACTCTATGTTCGTGTATTGACTATCGTAGATCGGGTTCATCGAACGCGAGTCGCGGAAGAACCCTCCAATGTCGTGAGTCCAATATGGAACACCTGCCATCGAGAAGTTCAGACCTGCCGGGATCTGCTCCGCAAACTGCTCCCACGTACCTGCCACATCGCCCGACCACGACGCAACACCATATCGCTGCTGTCCAGAGTATGCCGAACGCGTAAGGTTAAACACTCGCTCCTCGGGAAACTCCTCGCGACGCCCCTCGTAGACCGACTTCGACACCAACAACGAATAGGTATTTGCGACACATCCAAACTTTCCAACTACAGTCGCGACATCATTTTTTACATTCTCGGGCTCAGAACCATCCAACCAAATAGACTTAACACCCATACGGAACATACTATCGCTCAATATTCGATAATACTCTCGCTGCACCCTCTCGTCATAGAAATCGAGGTAGAAAGTCCCACCCTCATACTGTAGATCCGATATTCCATATCTCTCCAAAAGAGGTGCATTTTTGATTGTGGGCCACACCGACACCATCAAATTCATATTCAACTCCGCCAACTCCGCTGTCATAGCCTCCGGGTCGGGATATTTACCTCGATCCCACTCAGGACCCTTCGTTCCATTGGGCCAATAGTGCCAATCTTGAACTATGTTATCTACTGGAATCTCTCGCTTACGATACTCTCTCGCATTCTCCAACAGCTCTTGTTGGTTGTGGAAGCGCTCGCGGCAGTGCCAAAACCCATATGACTTCTTCGAGAACAGGGGGGCACGACCCGTTAGATCTTGGTAGTTATAGATCACCTCCGACGGCGTGTCACCAACCACCAAATAGTACTCGATCTTCGTTCCTACGCTACTCGTAAAGGTTGTTTTATTGAAGTCGGGCTCGTTGTAGGTAACACCTCCAGCAACACTAGCCCCATCATTTTGGAATATCACATCATACTCAACCCCTGCGATCCAGAGTAGTTTGTTGGAGCCCATATAGTCGAGTAATTCACGATCGTATCTCCTCCAATGATAAGTTTTATGTCACCCTTCATTCGAGTCTTCACATCACTCTCAACAAAAAATGTATGTAGACCACTCTTTTTGGGGGTAAACTTCGTTGTTCGAAGATTCAGAGCCAACTTACGAACCTTTCGATTTGCCACATCTTCAGCATCGTGACCTGCTGTAGCCATCTCGACAATACTCTGCTCCACCTCGACATCTTCGAATGGAAGCGTGTTGGTAGGTTGATTGAAATCGGAGATACTATAGTTGTGCCAATAGATACCATACCCCTTCGTCGAGACAATAAACGGAATAACAATCTCCTGATTAAACTGATCCATACGAACCGGGACACCGCGCAGGTTCATCATACCACTCTGATACTGCCCCAAACCATATATCGCCTCATCTCCTGCCACAAATCCCTGTGACACCGGGTTATCTGAGGAGTCCTGTGGTTCGATCCACGTCGCCTCGCTACACTCCGACACCAAATTATTTCCCGATTTATCACGATACTTTATCACTCCACACTCGTCGATCGAGAGCTCCAACCTCTCACTCTTTACGATGATTTTACCACCTCTCTCTTCCACACTCCACGGAACTGTTTTAGGTTCTAAGATAGTCACATAATTTTGTAATGTATCGGGCTCTATACCCTCTCTACTCTTTGTGATGTGTACAATCGATTCGTTCAGAATATCGACCTTAATTGTCATATCACCTCGCTTAACGGTGATACCATTCCAATTTTTCTCGAAATTACCGCTACTGCATCCTAGCGCTAAAAGGCTACAAATAAAGACTGTAAGACCGCGGACAACACACCCGCAGGGTGTCAGATTAACACTTTGTATCATAGTTATTTAGGTTATGGGGTTCACCGCAAACTTACAAATAAAAACCGAAACTACCTAGAATCTGTTTAAATTTTATTTTGCTAAGGATCTGTTACTTCGCTTTTCTCTATTTGCAATTCTAGCGAGAAAAACTTAAACTGATTCTAATATCTTCGCACTCTTTAGCCTTTATTTTTTGCAGTTCAGCGACAATTTCGGGATATTCCAGACGTAGGTCACATCGCTCCTTCGGATCTTCGTTAAGATTAAAAAGTTCAAAAGTAGATATATCACCCATCTCATAAGATCGCAACTTCCATCCATCATTACGAATAACTGCCACTCCATATCGAGAGGAAGCAACGACATATCGCCCCTCTGGATGACGCGCCTGCTCACTCTCCAAGATTGGCAGATAGGAGATACCATCCTTCTGTGTAGCAAGCTCCACACCCAACAGATCGGCAAATGTTGTGAGCATATCGTAGTTGGCTATCAACTGGTCGCTCACCCTCGACGAATCCCAACGCCCCCTCCAGTAAAATGCTAATGGGACATTTATCCCTCCCTGAAGATTGTTTCGTTTCAAACCCGCCATTGAGGCGTTGCCGTTGAATACATCATTGGCGAGGTCACTATAATATTTATTCTCATACTCATCGAATCGCTCTCCCGTGGTGGCATTGCGATATGGCTTGTCGGCACGTCCCGTCTGTGAGTAGTATAGTTCGTGCCCATTGTCTGCGCCGAAAATTATGATCGTTTTCTCCATCAACCCCAACCGCTCCAACTCAGCCACTAAAACCCCAACGTGGTCATCCAGCATCTTCACCATCGAGGCATACTCCCGCTCCATTGGCAGAAGATCTTCGTTATCAACTAGCTCGGGGTGTACCGCCGGCACAGAGACTGGTCCGTGAGGTAGTTGTGTCGGGTGGTAGAGGAAGAATGGGCGATCCTTATTTTCACGAATAAAATCTATCATCCAACCCAAAAACAGATCCTGCGAATAGTGCACCTTTCCCTCCATATTCCATCTATCGGCATACTTCTCCGGGGTGTCGCGCTCCTGCTCTTTGGAGCAGTCGGGGTGGGTATTACCCTCTATCATCTCAATCTCGCCATCTCTGAATAGGAAGGGCGGAAAGTAACCGTGGCAACGAATGTGGCTCAAAAAGCCATAGTAATGATCCCACCCATCACGCTCCATCTGCTTTCGTGTGGAGTTGAATCCATACTCCAACTTACCAACCTGCCCCGTCACATAACCCGCCTCACGGAATACCTCGGCGAGGTAGAGATCATTGTCGGGAAGGCTAACATCCACCTCATCAAGACTACGCTCCACAGATGCGAGGTTTGTAGTGTCGAGGGTCAAAAACTCACTAGCTGAACGCGACAGACTCCACTTGTCACTACGACAGTCGTGATATCCCGTAAGCAACGACGCTCTTGCAGGTCCCGAATACCAACATCCATAGGCTCGCGAAAAACTAACCCCCTCACCAATAATTGCATCGATATTGGGGGTTGTAAAGTGCCGCTGCCCATAAGCCGACAACATACCTTTTCCAAGATCATCGGCATATATGAATATTACGTTGGGTCTATCTTCTAGAGTGCACTGGCGTCCACATCCAGTCACCCCGACTGCAACAGCTGTTGTTGCAGCAAGTGACAAGGTTAATCTACTCTTCATTTTAATCTCTAATTAGTGCTGATGCGTTAATAATATCTACCACTGCCCTGCGCGGGCGGCGGCGGAGTGCTCTCCGCGGAGCTTTGTTTTCGTCGCGATTGTTACTACGTAGGCTGCGCCTACTATTAACAATCGAATGTAAGTGTCATCCAAATCTAAAAACGCATCCTACTAATCATTAAACATTAATCATTTATCGTTTTAGGTAGTCATCATAAAAAGTTAACGCATCACTAGTAATCTCTAATTTACAATTCAAAGACCTCTCCAGCCTCTAGGTGTATCTCCAAAACCTCCGTGTTTGCCGCTCGACGAACCCTAAAGTCACCCTCCTTCGTAGCACGAATAGTAGCTGACAGCAGCTCCCCATCTCGCCACTCGATATCGACTTCAGCACCTCCTCGCACCCTTAACCCGCGAACACGACCACTCCTCCACGCACTAGGCAGAGCTGGCAACAGATCTATTACCCCCATATGGCTCTGAAGAAGCATCTCCGCAATACCGGCACTACCTCCAAAGTTACCATCTATTTGAAATGGCGCGTGGGCACAGAATAGGTTGGGGTATGTTCCACCACCCTGCAACGCCTTTGTCTTATGGTCCACACTGGGATGAAAAAGTGAGCCATAGAGTAGTTTGTGTGCACGATCTCCATCTTTTAACCTCGCCCAGAAGTTTATCTTCCACGCCATCGACCAACCTGTACCCTTATCGCCTCGCCCCTCAAGAGTTAACCTTGCCGCCTCCGCCAATTCGGGAGTCGCTTCGGGTGAAATCTCATTGCTGGGGTGAAGCCCATAGAGATGTGACACGTGACGATGGTGTACATCTGCCTCGACACGCGGCTCTAACCACTCCATAATTCGACCATCCTCACCGGTTGTTGTCGGCATCAATCGCCCCCTCTTATGTTGTAGCTCCGCGCGGAACTCCTCGTCGACACCCAAAATCTCGGATGCTTCAATTGTGTTTGTAAATAGCTCTCTAATAATCTGATTATCCATCGTCGACCCAGCGCAGATCCTCACCACACTACCATCCTCCATCCGAAATCCATTCTCGGGCGAAGTAGTCGGAGCTGTGACAAGGTATCCACTCCTCGGATCTTCAACCAACACATCGGTAAAAAATAGTGCCGCACCTCGCATAACCGGATACACCTCCCTCAAATACTCCTCATCCAAAGAGTAGAGATAGTGGTGGTAGAGATGTTCACACAACCACGCCCCACAAGTGTTGGAGATTCCCCACAGAGGATTCTCACTCAAAGCTGTAAATTGCCACACATTACCCAACGTGTGGGTTGTCCAACCACGTGCACCATAGAAGTGCTGTGCCGTTCGGGTGCCGCTCTCCACCTGCTGCTTCGTCCACTCAATCAATGGACGATGGAGCTCCGCGAGATTTGCCACCTCTGCCCCCCAATGGTTCATCTGAAAATTAATGTTGAGATGGAAATCACCATTCCAAGGAGTTTGGATCTTATCTCCTCGACTCCAGATTCCCTGTAGGTTAGAGGGCATCAACCCCTCACGCGTAGAGCATATCAACAAGTAACGACCAAACTGAAAGTAGAGTGCCGCCAACGATGGATCATCCTCCCCGGCATTGGCTCTTGTTATGCGCTCATCTATTGGTAAGGTCTCTAGCTCCGTGCTCTCTAACTCAAGCTCAACCCTATCAAATAATGCCCGGTATCTCTCCTTATGGATCTCTATCTCATCACTATATCTCACACCTTCGGCACGATCCAACATTGTGGGTATCTGCTGCAAAAAATTCTCCTCCAGCAGATCTGTCCCCATCGCAACCAACACAATCGCCTCCGACACTGCGCGTACCTCCAACGAAGAGTCACCTTCGAGAACCTCACCCCCCTTAGGGAGCAGAACCCTAACCTGAGAGCCAAACTTTACACCTCGATCAACCTCTCGATCCACACCATCTGTGAGCTGTCCCTCAAGCCTCAAATCACCATCAACGACCGTGGTTTTGCTCCTCTCGGGACGATCCATCGAGATCGTGAGATTCAGCGCCTCACGCTGCGACGCCGTAAAACGGATAACTCCAACATCGCTTCCAAATGAGGTAAAATACTCTCTCTTATATGTGACTCCTCCACGCTCAAACGTAGTTGTAGCAACAGCATTCGAAATATCCAACTCTCGTCGATAATTTGCCACCGCGGAGTCATCACCCTCGGGGTATGAGTAATCTATTGTCATCGTGGCGAGAGTTTGGTAACATCCATACGGCTCATTTGCACTATTAGCACTAGCGCTTCCAACTCCTCCACAAACAAACGACTGCATCGCCAGCCTCTGTGCCTCAACGTTATCTCCTGCAAACAGGAGCTCTCGAATCTTCGGCAACGACTCTAATGCCTCGGGGTTCGCCGTATCTTGCACACTACCCGACCACATAGATATCTCATTAAGGGGTATCGTTTCGGTGTCGACACCTCCGTAAGGCATCATTCCAATACGACCATTACCTAGCGGTATACTCTCCTCCCACAACGTCGCAGCAGAGTCAAAGTAGTAACCCAAAAACTTATCCCCATTATGGCTACATCCCACTAGTAGTGAGACCATCACAACCACCAATGCACATAAACCTTTTCGCATCTTCCTCACCCCGCTAGTCTACCGTAACCTTAGAGCCCCACCAATCGGCATTTGGCTGGAAATCATCACTCAGCATCCTCTCACGCTCCGCCTCTTTCTGTTTGAGAGTGTTGGTTCTCCACTTTAGCTTAACCTGCGCCTCCTTGACTGGATCATACTCCATATCGGCAACCGGCATTATAGCATTTGTCTCTTTGAGCCAACTCATCAACTCCGACTTCAACTCCTCCACCTTTTCGGGGTATTGAATATTTATGGGTTCAGACTCCCCGATATCCATCTTAAGATTATATAGTTCACACCTTAGATCCTCGTGATAGTAGATCAACTTCCAATCCCCGTGACGAATAATCGACGAGGGTTCGCCACCCTGATTACCATAGTGTGGGTAGTGCCAAAACAGAGGTCGATCCGCAATCGCGCCACTCTCAACAAGCGGCAATATGTCGACACCATCAACGACTTGACGCTTCGGACTCTTTATCTTTGCATAACTTAGGATCGTTGGGAACAGATCTATTCCATTAACCGGTGTCGAACAACTCTCTCCATTCTTCGACGCTCCGGGAACTCTCACAATCAGAGGCACTCGGATACCACCCTCGAACTGACGACCCTTGCCTCCACGTAGAGGTTTCAACGAGGTTGAGAAGTTGTCACCCGACACCACACCACCATTATCGGAGGTGAATATAACCATCGTATTCTCATCATACCCCAGCTCCTCCAGAGTCGACATTACACGCCCCACAGCATCATCCATCTGACGAATCAAACCAGCATACACAGGGTTATCTTGATTCTGACGAACGGGGAGCGTCCTATCAACCTCGAAACCAACAGGTGCTACCCCACTATCGACCGCCTTATCTCGAAAATATCGCCAATTCTCCTCCGTAGTCTCGATACCTCCGTGCACAGCATAGAACGACAACACTGCGAAAAAAGGACTCTTCCCCCCCTCCTTAGCGTGATTTTCGAGAAATGCCGAAGTCTCATTTGCCAACCTCATCGAGAGGTTCTCACCATCCTCACCACTCTCCATTCTTGGGTTTACATATGGTGCAAAATATCCACCTTTGGGGCTGCCCGTAGCCCAACCTCCAACATTTATATCAAAACCCTTCATCTCGGGCCAATCCGTCTCCTTCTCACCCAAGTGCCACTTTCCGGCAAAGAACGTAGAGTATCCACCACTCTTCATAAATTGAGGTAACAAAGACTCTACACGCTCCAAATTCCACTCATAATCCGCAGGAAGAACCTTACTATGGCGATTCATCTTACGCCACGCCTCACCACTACTCTCACCAATCCAGTCGGTTACACCGTGACGAGTGGTATATTGCCCAGTCATAATGCTAGCTCGCGATGGACTCGAAACTTGACACGCTGCATATGCGTCGGTAAAGACCAGCCCCGACTCCGCCAAAGCATCTACATTCGGACTCTCGTAGTAGCTGCTGCCCATAAAACCGAGGTCATTCCACCCCAAATCATCCACTATTACAAGTAGTACATTTTTTGGTGTTGATTTCGCCTCAGCAACTCCAATCGAAGCGAGCGTAGTTACAGCTCCTCCGATTAACATTATTCTGTTATTAATCATCATTTTATTATGGTTTAGTAGTTCTACCACAAATTTACGTATTTATTTCTATTTATAAGCACACAATACAAAAAAAAGAGAGCCCCTTGATTGCTCAAGAGACCCACTTTTCGTTATATATGTTGTTTATATCCTTGTCAAATCTTAGAACGTGATACGCGCTCCAACCTGCATATACCATCTTGATGATGACTCATCATCGTAGATCTCCTGCGATCCACCCCAAGTGTAGGTTGGTGTGTAACCATTCGCAGTCTCAGTCATAGATGAGACCTTAAGTGGTGTAAGACCATATGTTGATCCTGCGTACATTCCCCACTCACGGTTGAGCATATTTCCGATGTTCATAACATCAAGTGAGATCTCGATCTTACTCTTGCGAGCCTTGTTGTAGATATAGTTCTGTGCGATGTGGAAGTTCACGTGGTGCTCGAATGGAGAAAGTACTCCGTTACGCTCACAGAACTCTCCACGGTGCTTGCTAGCATACTTGTCGCTGCTAACCCAATCTTGGAACGACGCCTTTGAGTCTACAGAGTCCCAAGTCATCAACTCAATCTCAGCATCTGTTGGGATGTAGAGAAGGTTGTTTCCATAGTATCCGTCACCGTTGATATCAACAGAGTCACTATATAGGTAGCTATAACGATATCCCGACGCACCACTATATGTCAAACCAAAGACGGTATTGAAACGATCGTTTCCATATGTTGGAGTTGCGTAGTTGAGCGATACAGATACTCGGTGTGGGGTGTCGTATGCCGACACTCCGAGCTCCTCAGAGTTTGAGTTAACAGAGTAGTTGTACTTCCAGTTAGAGTAAGCCTGTGACGATGTTCCGCTATTTACAGAGTATGAACGTCCAAATGCGTAAGATGCCATAAGGTTAAGACCAAAGTCAAACTGCTTCTCGATCATTGCACTAAGGTTATATGAGTAACCCTTGCTTGAGTTCTCGAGGTTAACCACCGCATAGTACTCACTTGTTGCACTCTCATAATATGTCGCTACGTTACCCTCTGTCGCGGCATCCTCCGACACGGTAAATACCTTCTTGCCATTATCCTCTACTGCAATGTTGACAAATCTAACGTCGTTGATGTTCTTTGTATACAACGCCTCGATTGTAGCCTTCCAGCCCTTACCGAAGTTGTGCTCAAGAGCCAAGTTCGAACGGAACACCTGTGGATATTTGAAATCCTCCGACACGATGTTGATAGTCTCCGAACCAGCTGTACCCTCGGTAGTACCCTCTGGCGAGAATGTTGGAACGTCGGTCTTTACGGTGATAGACTTCTTGTCGATACCGTTGTTGCTAAATGCGTTGTGCATCCACACAAATGGTACACGACCAGTGAAGATACCTGTACCTCCACGAACCAATGTCTTATGAGAGTCATCCAAGAAGTAACGGAATCCGACACGTGGTGACCAAAGAACCTGAGTCTTAGGGTTACGACCCACCATATGCTCGCCATTGTTAGCCAACGTGCTGCTGTTGAATGCCTCGTTTACAGTTGGCTCGTTGAAGATCGCTGCGATGTCGGCACGTAGACCAGCTGTGAGTGTAAAGTTGTTGTTTGGCTTCCACTCATCCTGAACATAGAATCCGAACTGTGCGGCATTCATCATCGGCATATAGTCTTGATTATCCTCATTCACCGCATACGTATATGCAAACTGATATGCAGTGTCGTTAAGGAAGTCATCCAAGCTATTGTAGCTATATGTACCTGTTGCGTTGCTGATGTAAGTGTTACCGATCGAGTAGATCTCGTTGTGAGTACCGGCAGTGAGAGTGTGCGCACCGTAGTAGTATGATACGTTATCGGTGATTGTAACAACATCTTGATTTACTTTGTTAGCACCAGAGTAGCGCTCAGTACCGATGTATACCGTACCTGTACGATCGTCGCCGCTGCTGTCGACACCGAAGTCAACGTTGTAGATGATAGCTGTCGGACCGTAGTACCCTACAGAACGGAAGTCGCGAACACGAGTGTAACCTACACGAAGCTCATTCGACAACTCATTTGTGAAACGAGAGTTCAACTCTGCAACAAGCGAGTGTGTTGTGTTGTCGATTGTGTAACCACTATTGTTGAAGTAGTACGAAGTGCTATATGCGCCATAGTTATCATCCGACGCATTTTTGTACTGATAGCGGAGCATCATCTTATGTTTGTCGTTGATGTTGTAGTCCAAACGTGCCAAGATGTCGATTGACTCACGGTCGTTAGTTGGGGTGCTTGTGCTGTAGCTCTCGGTGATACCTGTAGCCTCGTAGTAGCGGTCGATGATCGACTGAGCAGTGCCGGCAGATAGGTAGCTAGAAGAGACACCCGGATAGTAGTCGATAGGCTCTGTGTTTGTGCTGCGCTCGACGCTCACGAATCCGAACAACTTATCCTTGATAAACGCGCCACCAGCTGTGAAACCTAGAGTCTGCGTAGTCTTTTCGGCGATCTTCTCACGACTCTCTCCATCGGCGATAGCACCCGCAGTAGTACCTGTAAAGTTCTCGTTGTTGTAGTACATATAAGCCGAAGCCTTGAATGTATTTGTACCCGACTTCGTTACAGCGTTGATACCACCACCTGTAAATCCGCTCTGGCGTACGTCGAATGGAGCGACAACAACCTGAATCTCCTCAATTGCATCGAGTGAGATACCGTTAGAACCTGTCTGACCACCATTTGTACCCGAGTCAGAGAGACCGAACATATCATTCGACACAGCACCGTCGATCTGGAACGAGTTGTAACGGTTGCTAGTACCGACGAACGATATACCCTCATCATAGGTGTTGATGTATGGCGAGAGTTTCGCCACGTCGTAGATGCTACGCGACACAGTTGGCGTAGTCTCGATGTCCGTAGAGCTGAAGTTCATTGCCGCACCAGTCTTGCTAGCGTTGAAACGCGAGTCAGAGGTAGAGACAACCTGCACGCCATCGATGTTGATACCCTCCTCCAAGTCGCCACTCAAAGTGAAAGTTTCACCAAGTCTGAGTGTAAGATCTGTAGTTTCGAGTGTCTGGTAACCCACATAAGAGATTGTGATAGTGTATGGTCCACCCGAGCGCATACCTTGGATCGTGTAACGACCCTCGACATTTGTTGCTGCGCCATACTGGCTACCCGAAGGGGTATGAACAGCGACTACGGTAGCGCCGACAAGTGGCTCACCACTATTGTCGGTTACGATACCCGATACTCCCGACGTTGTGACCTGTGCAAACGCAGCGACAGACAACATAACGGTAAGCATACATAGAAGAATTTTCCTCATAATTAATTGGATTAGTTAAAAAAAATAAAATTGTTTTGATATATTTTCCCAGAGTCTCTTCACGCCGACGAGAAGAGTTCAATAGCGACAGAGGGGTACTATTTGTGCGAATTACACTCTGTCGTTCATCGGACCATATTACTGATCGAACGGCAGATAACGCTTGAGCTATATATTGTGAAGCTAACCTTTTCATTTCTGTTTGTTGTTGAGTCACGCTGCAAATTTATAAAAATATTTCATAAACACCACTCTTTTTTGTGACATCGAGTTATTACAAAAGTATTATTTTTTCGCCCTAACAGACAAAACAGACTAATTTACAAGCAATTATCACCAAAGAAAATATTCTAAAAAAAATTAAAAAATCCCACCTCCGCCAAAATCAAGGCGAAGGTGGGATTTATCCACCGTTCAATTACGAGACTCTATCTCTCTTTTATAAAGACCCTTGGGTCGTTGTCTCCGACATACGTGTCGCCTCGTTCGAACACATCAATCACGGCATCTGCTATAACGACTTCTCCCTCATCGAGAGGTGTAGCCTGCCCCTGACCGGGGTATATGTAAGCCGATGACACATAGTTACTTGTAGCCATCGTGAGGCGTCTGTTATTCATCGCCCTACCTTTTAGGTCATAACAGACTACCTCCGCGCCTTTTCCACTCTCGTCGACTATAATTTCGTATATCATACCGCTAGCCGAGAGGTCAATCTGTCGAGACTCACCACCACCGCCATTGAATTTTGTGAGGATCATCGTTTTAATGTCGTCCAGCATCATATCTTGAGTAACGATGTGGTTTCCAAATGGCTCTAACTCATATATTTGTGCAGCCGTAACCTCACCTGTGGGCAATCCGTCGATACGAATAGACCCTGTATTCTGAAGGACTATATCCACCCCACTTCTTTCGCGAATGATGTCGGTACACATATTTATTAGCCCGACCCTCGTAAGGTCGACATCGAGCGTTCCGATCGTTACATTTAGAGGACTCCCCTCTTTGCACGCCTCGACATAAGCCAACGCCTCCGGGTTTGGTTCTATCCCCTCAAGGGATACGATCTGGTTGTTTACGCTGATGAGTTTTCCATCCTCGACAACGATATGAGTAACACCGACCCCAGTTAGTTTACTACCCGTCTGCGTTACGAGAGTTCCATTTATGACCTTTCCACGAGGGAGGTATGTGTGCGAGTGACCGCCGACCACGAGGTCAAACATATTGTTTTTGCACACCATCAGCGAGTCATCCTCAAACCCGAGGTGAGTCAGAGCGATAACTATTTCGGCACTGTCGCGCAGGAATTTATACTCTAGCGATCGTTCGACGCCGTTCGAGAATTTTATCCCCTCCATATTGCTAGGCATAGAAGAGGGTATACCGAGGTCGTCGATCTGAATCAGCCCCAATATTGCGGCACGCACCCCTCCGACCTCAAAAATTCTATAGGGCTTAACCCTCTCTTTGATTGGCACTTGCGCCTGTTCGAAGTCGGTATTTGCACAAACTATCTCCGCCTCGAACAGCTCCAAACACGATAGTAGCCCCTCCTGACCATAGTCGAACTCGTGGTTACCCAACACACCATAATCGTAGTCGACCATATTCATCAACTCATATAGAGGTTCTCCACGACGCGTTGCCTTGTCGACATAAGGGTTACCGGTTGTTCTGTCACCGGCGTCGAACACCAATACATTATCGTACTCCTCGCGCAGGTTGTTCACGAGGGTGACAAGCTGAGGCATTTTTTCGAATGCGGCGTGAATATCGTTTGTCGACACCACGACAATATGTTCTCTCTGCCCCTGCGACGCGCAGTTGTAGAGTGCGACACCACAAAATAGGATTAGCATCAGAGATGTAATCCGGAATGTTAAATTTTTCCACTTCATTTTCATCAAGTTTTTTAGTCTTTATACACCTAAGCCAATACATTTACACACTATATTCGGCTCTATTGTGATCTATGCAAAGGTATTATTTTTTGGTGTAAAGCCCAAATATAGTTTATGATAAGTTCAAAATCGCCGACACAAAAACGAAATCAGCAAGTGAGTTACACCCCACTTGCTGATTCTCTATCTTCCCCGATAATATTAGGGGTTAGTCTTCGCTTGTCACCTCGGTAGTCGAGCTAAAGCTATGTACTAGATAGCTACTATCATCTACTACCCAATCCGCTGCATCAGTAATTAACTTAGCGGTTGCGCTAAGTTTTAATGCTGTTGCGTTATTTATATCATAAACCTCAAATGTACCCGGCTTAGTTCCACCGTATAAATTGTTAGATTCATCAGATTCATCAGATGTATCAATATTACAATAAAGATATGTAAACACATCCGCACTTGATGCAAGTCCCACCAACTCTTTTGCGTTGTTATTGTGTGAGGCAAATGTATATGAAGTAGAAATAGAAGTGACACTACCGACATTGTAGCAGTTAGTAATAGTAGCAACAGTGCTAGAATCCACATATGTACTACCACACAATCCACCTGCATTCATATTTCCAGAATTATCATAAAGACCCGTCACACTTCCTTGGTTATAACTATTGTAAATATATGACTCACCAGCGTGTCCAGCAAGACCTCCAGCAGCACCACGACTAGACAATGTCACAGAACAACTTGCTGTACAACCACAGTTCAATATAGTTGCTTCGCCATCAATTGATCCTGTCAATACTCCGACATGTGATCCCACTCTCTCCATAACCATTGCGAAGTTGTCTATCACAAGATTTTTAACACAAGTATTTTCTCCCGTGATATATCCAAATACTCCGACAGAAATAGATGGAGTATCGCTCGTATGAGTTACAGCGCGACCATCACCTTTGATACTATATCCATTACCATCAAAAACACCTGAGAATTTAGGATAAACACTAGCACTCTCATAATACCCACCAATCGAAGTCCACTTATCACTATCAACCGTCACATCAGCCATAAGCTCAAATGTATGATCGCCATAGGAGCTACCTGTGTGGCTATTTACCCAAGTAGCCAACGCCAAAAGTTGTCTCTCTGTCCAGATGTAGTATGTATCCGCAGCATCTATATCCGCAGTGATAACTCCAGAGTCCTCAGAAGAGTTCTCAGAACCAAATACATACTGTATCTCGTCTGTAGATGTAGATCCACTGCAGTCACAATCGAGTACAAGAGCACCAAACTCTGCGCGCGCAAACTCATAATCACCACCAGAACTGTTCGTCTTTGTCTTTACGATATTCACACCATTCGAGAGACGTACCGTAACAGTAAAGCTGTCACCTGCCGCCAATGTCGTAGGTAGAATGTTAAGGTACAAGTACATAGTAGTATCTACATCGATGCCACTATCTACAGATGTCGACGTCGAGCGTTCGTCCCCAAAAGAGCTACCAGCTACCGAACCCTCAAGTACAGCTTGACTCGAAGTCGAACCCGAAGAACCAGTGTTTATTGTAGACATATCAAGCGTGATTGAAGTAGACGACAAACCTGTAACCTCATAATCAGCTGATTCTGATACGCTTGGAGAAGTTCCCGTTAGATTAAGACCCTCAACCGTGATAGATTCAACCGAGACATTACGCCAATATGATGGAATATCTTCGAACGACAACTCAAGAGCCATAAATCCGCCCAAATGGTATAGGTCTGGGAAAATTTCGCTATCACTATCGCTAACAGGAATCACGTCACTAATCATAAACAAGTCGCTAAGATCACCATCCTGCTCTGTCAAATCTATAGCGAAAGTCTCGCTGCCAAAATCTGTAGTGCAACCTCTTGGCACATATACAATTCGGTATGAAGTAACACTCTCTGGAATAGATCCCGTAAAGGTAGCTGTTGTATTATCGTCGGTAAAGTTGCTTCCCGCCAACTCTACTGCATCATAGCTAGAATCAGAATCTTGATACCACGCATAGACACGCTCGCTAGCATCGTCATCCTCCCACGTGAAATACCACGTATTTTCATCCGTTCCACCATAGTCGCTCGAAATTCTGGTGCTAGCATCATCCTCCAATTGTGGCATAGTGATAGTTGCCGTAATCGTTCGACCCTCGAACTGCTCCTGCTCCACGAGTGGTTCGTCTGTTAGCTCGGTACTCTCAGTACACGAACCCAATAGTGCCAATCCGGCACACATAATCCATAATCGTCTCATAATAATAATCCTAGATCAGCAACCTCACATCACACCTAAAAAAACAACATTAACAACCTCCTTTAAATGTTATGTGAAACCACCAAATACAAAATAACAGCAAGTATAACCACCGCCAAAAAGATTAATCACTAATCATTCTCGGCGTTAATAATTAAACAATGAAAAAATTACTATATATAATAGGTATGGCTGTGGCGACGATATTCGCCGCGTGTCAAAAGGATGCCGATGTGGAGGATAATCCCAACGGCGACAGAGCAGTTGCGTTTAGCGCAGAGTCTATTGCACCCCTCACGCGTGTGAGCGGTTCGAGTTGGAAGACAGGTGACCAAATCGGTATAACGATGGTGTCTTCCGACTATGAGAGTGTTTACTACGACAATGTAAAATACATCGCCGATGGAGAGGGTGCATCTGTAACATTCTCGCCCGACTCTGAAATTATCTACTACCCCGACGGTGGTCCAAAGGTTTGCTTTATGGCTTTCTACCCCTATCAAGAGGGGTGGAGCTTCGAGACTTATGATATGGCATTCGACATATCGGCTCAGGATGGCACTGCCGAGGCTCAATCGCTGGTCGACCTTTTGATAAGTCCTGCCGACACCGATCAATCAAGTGGCGAGTGTGTGTTATTCTTCGAGCACTTCTTGTCGAAGGTGCAGATCACAGTGAGCAACTTCGATGAGGAAGTATCAGCATTCGCGGATTTGACCTCCCTCACAGCCTCTATGAAGAGTTACTATACGCAGTTTAATATTTTCTCCGAAGAGAGAGAGCCAAACAGCGAGGCTAAAGAGTTAAAGATGGTGAAGAGCCAAACTGACGACAACACAGCGACATTCTCGATTATAATCCAACCGGGCGCAGTGAGCGAGGAGATAACCTTCACCGATGGCACACACCTCTACACCGCACACCTCGAAATAGAGGAGGCTGTGATGGGTACACAATACAACTTCAATGCTGTGGTGGGTGACCAAGGTATCGACATTGTGGAGCTTGTGAGCGATAGCGTGACAGATTGGGGAACACAAGCGGAGTCGGTTTTGAGCTCAGATCTTAAGATTGTGGATGGTGTCTACCAAATCTACACCGCCAAGGGACTGAAGATTTTTGCCGAGACGGTGAATAGTGGCGAGGCATCGCTCGAAGGTAAGTTGATGAACGACATCGACCTCGAAGGCTCGGAGGATAATCAGTGGACTACGATAGGAAATGTAACAAATAAATATGAAGGCAAATTCGATGGTGGCGGATTCAAAGTGTCGGGGTTGTATATCAATAAGCCGTCAAGCAGCTATCTAGGTCTATTTGGTTATACCATCGGCGCAACTATCTGCAACCTTGGTGTTGATGGTAACGTGACTGGAGATGCTAGTATTGGTAGTATTGTGGGATGTACTAATTCTGGATCTACGCTAAGCAACTGTTACAACACGGGGGCAATTATTGGATCGTTCTCTGTCGGTGGTATTACAGGATCAGCTATAGATACAACAATAAACAGCTGCTACAACACAGGGGCGGTCACGAGCACGAACACGACCTCCTCTATCGGTAGCATTGTGGGATCTACTTATAATGCTTCGTTAAACGACTGTTACTTCAACTCCGATGTTTTCAGTGGCTATGCTTTGGGATCTGACCGTGATGGCAGAGTCATAACCGAAGGTGGTTACTCAACAGCCTTTATGCAAAGCAGTAGTTTTGTTACCTACCTCAACAACGGAGCCTACACCTACAACAACAACGATCCTTCACCTGAAATCAAGGCGTGTGCGTGGAGAGCTGTGCCGGGCGATTATCCAGTGTTAGACGGCGAGAGTGAGCCCACATATATAGATACAGATGAGTGTACTAACTTTGGTTCGGGTTCAACGGAGAGTGACCCATACCTTATCTTCAATAGTGAGCAAATGCGAGATCTTGCGAACGACGTTAATAGTGGTACAACCTATTCGGGCAAGTTCTTCAAGATGGTATGTGACATCGACTTGGGGGGCGAGAGCAATGAGTTTACGGCGATTGGTAACACCACTTATCCTTTCAAAGGCTCTTTCGACGGTGACGGCTACTCAATCACGGAGTTATATATCGATACAAATATTATAGGACAAGGTGTATTTAGATATGTAGAGAATAGCACAATCAAAAATCTAAAGGTCGGTGGTTCGGTGTCAAACGCACATTACCACACGGCTCTAATTGCTGGCTCTGCCATTAACTCTAAATTTGTGTCGTGTTCGACACTAGAGGGTTCAACAGTAACTTGTACGGCAAACAACAACACGGCAGGTATCACAGGTTATGTGGAAAACACGGACTTTGAGGATTGCCACAACAGTGCTTCTATAAATGGAAGAAAGTATTCGGCAGGTATCGTAGGATATTGCAGTAGCGAATCTACATTCACCAACTGCTCTAATAGTGGTGTAATATCCGGATCGGATGAATATGCAGGTGGCGTTGTGGCATTCATTCGAACTAATTCTACGATCAGCAACTGCTACAACACAGGGTCGGTCACGGGAACTGGCGCATATGCCGGTGGCGTTGTGGGGTACGTCGAAACGTCTTCGGTAAACATCTGCTACAGCACAGGAACGGTATCGGGCAGCTCTAAGTTCGGTGGCGTTGTGGGAGATAATGTCAGCGGTAGTATAACCTCGTGCTTCTACGACTCTACAATCTACACAGGCAGTGGCGTCGGTTCGGGCAGTGGCGATGCGACTGGTTGTTCGACCTCAACTATGCAGTCGAGCATATTCGTTAATGTTCTCAATAATGAAGCCTACACCTACAACGAATCTTCACCTGAAACCAAGGCGTGCGCGTGGGTAGAGGTGTCGGGCGATTATCCAACTCTTGACATAAACGCTACTCCAACGACCACCTCAATTAGCTGTACGGAAATTGGGTCGGGTTCGGAGAGTGACCCATACCTTATCATCAATAGTGAGCAGATGCGAGACCTTTCGAACGATGTCAATGATGGCACAACCTATTCGGGCAAGTACTTCGAGATGGTGCGCGACATCGACTTGGGGGGCGAGAGCAATGAGTTTACGGCGATTGGTAAATATACATCCGATAGCAGTCTCGCTTTCCAAGGCACTTTCGACGGTGGCGGCTACGAGATTTCGGGATTGTATATCAACAAAACAGATTCTAGGTATCAAGGACTTTTTGGGCATGTTTATATGGCAACTATCCAAAATCTTGGTGTAAGCGGAAGTGTGACAGTGACAGTGACAGTGGCAGGTACCGAGAGTGATTATGATAGTATAGGTGGTGTTATTGGAACTGTTTATACTTCTACAGTTAGCGACTGCTACAGCAAGGTCTCAGTCTATGGAACAAGAGGTACCGGCGGAGTTGTTGGAAGTGTTTATTCTAATTCTACGATTAGTAGATGTTACAACACAGAGTCGGTCACGGGAACTGGCGCATATGTCGGTGGCGTTATTGGATTTTCTTTTAGTTCTTCCATAAACAACTGCTACAATACAGCAGCGGTCGTAGGAGGTGGTTCACACAATGGTGGCGTTGTAGGATATCTTAGAATCAATTTAGAGATGACCAAATGCTATAACACAGGATCGGTCAAAGGTGTTGAATACAATGGTGGCGTTGTAGGATATAATAATAGATCTACGATTAGCTATTGTTACAACACGGGAAATGTCGAAGGTTCATATAAAGGAGGTGTCGTGGGTTATGACTATCACGAATCTACACCTAGTTATTATACTGTGAGCAACTGCCTATATGACTCTTCTGTTTTCTCTGGCAGTGCAATCGGACGGAGCTATAATGGAA
The DNA here is from genome assembly GCA_047174765.1 of Rikenellaceae bacterium. Lineage (GTDB taxonomy): Bacteria > Bacteroidota > Bacteroidia > Bacteroidales > Rikenellaceae > Alistipes. The sequence continues at coordinate 37,048 of JBCQTT010000011.1, forward strand.
ATCTCTATAAAACCGAAGGCTTAGATTCGCTAACTAGCGATATGAAAAAAGATGCATTCGTCACAACCCTCGGCTCAGATAATTGGAAGGAGGACACCAACAAGATCAACGATGGCTACCCAATCCTAATATGGCAAGCAACAGAATAAGTTTTTATGTTATGAAAACAAATTATGAAACACCACAAATTGAGGTACTAGACATCGAGAGCACAACCGAAAGTTCGAACTTGGATGCTAGATCAACAAGAAGTTGGTAATATATTACCTCCCACAGCTGAGCGCGAACCCTCGGCTGTGGGACAACATAAACTGATAGTCATTTAGAAAAAAAATATACGATATGAATAGATTATTAATATTGGCATCGTTGCTCCTTGCCGCCATCTCTTGTAGCAAAGAGGGGGCAGAGCCGACAAAACCAAACACAGAAACAGGAACAGTGGTCACACTCACCGCATCGCTCACAGATGCTGTGACTCGTGTCTCGGCTGAGACATCCAGCGACGACAACTGGACTTTTACGTGGGACGAAGAGGATAAAATCTCGGGATGGTACACCGACTGTAGCGCGGTTACAGAATTCGAGACCGAGACTTACGATCCACAATCATCAACCTTTACGGGTGTGGTGATGGATGAGAAAGAGTATCGTTTTATCTACCCTTACGAGGTCGCAAGTGTCGCAGGCAATATGTGCACCATCGACATAAGCGACCAAACAGGTGGCGAGGAGTTGGATAAGACATATATGATTAATGATACACCGATAGCAAGTTCTTCGCTAACTGGGGGCACAGTCTCGAACCTCTCGATGAGACACCTCGGAGCATTTATGGTTGTGGATGTCTACTTGGGGAACTTTGAGGCGGATAAGACATACCGACTCAAAGGGGTGAAGTACTCAAGTACGGATGGTGTTATCTGCACCTCGGCTCAGATAGATATGACAAAGGAGATTGATGAGCTATATACCTCTATCTCGTCAGGCACAGTAACAGCCGATATGGATGTAGAGTTTACAACATCTACAGACAAACCCGACTACCTACAAGCTATCACAAATCTTAATATCCTACCCTCTACTATTGAGGTTGATCAGACCGCAACCATTGAACTTACGATAGGGGTCTACGACAGCGAGGCGGATAGTGCAACTCTACTGGAGAGTTTTACATCGTCGGTGACACTCTCCAATAATAGTGGTGCAGCGCTACCATTCGCCCGCGCAACACACAACTTCACCTACATAACGGTCGATATCTCACAGAAGATCGAAATCACAGGCGCAACAATCAACGGCTGGGGCAAGGTGGTCGAGGGTGATGATTTGATGTTGGCAGCACTTCCGGACATCGCATACAACGAAACAACTAATACCTACGAGATAACTTCGGCAAATGGAATGAGAGCCTTTGCCGACTTGGTGAGTGGTTTTGATTGTAGCGCGAGTGATTTAACTTACAGCGGAGACGACTCATATTTCGACTTTGGCACATACAACAACTTGATAAATGGTAAGTTGTTAAAAGATATTGACCTTGGGGGTATAGATAACGAGGGTAATGGTGTTGCTGAGAATGAATGGACTGCTATTAAGGGATCCGTTGATTACCCTTTCGGAGGTACATTCGATGGCGATGGTCACGTTATTAGTGGTCTGTATATAAACCAATCAGACTCTAATTATCAAGGTCTCTTTGGTTATATAGAATCTGCAACAATCAAGAATCTTGGCGTAAGCGGCAGTGTAACAGGAAAACTTCACATCGGAGGCATTGTGGGATCTATGAATTCTTCTGTGGTGAGTAACTGTTACAACGCGTGTTCGGTTGATGGAAGTGTCTCAGTTGGTGGTATTATAGGATATTCCTATTCTTCTTCAGTGAAAAATTGCTACAACATAGGGAGTGTTGTAGCAATAGAAATAGCCGGTGGAGTCGTGGGAGAGGCTATTTATGGATCTATAAGTTACTGTTACAACATAGGCGCGGTTAAAGAAGAAGATGTATATTTAGATAATACTGGTGGTATTTTGGGATATTGGTCTAGTAGTGATACGAATTATTTTGAGATATCATACTGCTACTACGACAAAGATGTGGTTACTGACGTTAATGGTGCGGCGTACGGCAAAGATGATGGAACAAACTACTGCGGTCTTTCGACAGAGATGATGCAGGGCGATGCCACAACCGAAGGCTCACTGCTATACTACCTAACAAACGAGAACTACGGAAATAGTAGCGATTGGACAGCTGACACCGAAAATATCAACAACGGCTACCCAATCCTAGTTGAAAATTAATTACAATGACTTCAATAATCCAAAAAGCGGAGGTTACCCAACTCTACTTAGTTTCAAGAAGGCGTCCATAATATACGATGGCACAGTTTACTTCACCCGCAGGTATCTTTCGAGTTACGACCGCACGGTAGATCAGATGGTGCAAGCGGCTCGCTCGGGGAGTTGCTAATAGATTATCAGGACTACGCAAAGATAAATAACATTGAAGTTTGGGGGGCTAACCATCGGTTGAGACTTAGGTTAAAGGAGATAAACAGCGACAACACTGAAATAAAAAAATACCGCGGATATTAACCCAAAGACCCAGAAAGACCCAAAGACCCAGAAAAAAAACAAAAAACTATGAAAAAAATAATTTTATCAATAATGGCAGTAGCGACAACATTCGCATCCTGCCACAAGAGCGAAGAGGCTGTTACAGGGGCAGCAAACACCTCATCTGAGGTGGTATTCACCTCCACCATCTCGACACGTGCCACGGACACGGCGTGGGATGCAGGCGATGAGATTGGAGTGTTTATGTATGAGGCTGATGACACTACCCCATATAGCGATAGCGACAATGTGCTCTACACCACATCGGGCGGCGAGAGTGGTACATTCACCTCCTTGAATCCACTACGTTACGCGGAGGATAAAGTAGATTTCATTGCCTACCACCCATATACAACAAATTATAGCGACAACGTAATCACCCTCAACACCGCAAACCAATCGAGCACAGAGAAGGTTAAGGCGCAAGATTTTATGGTGGCAAGTGCGCAGTATTGCGACGAGGAGAACGCTCCCTCACTTAGCTTCACACGCAAGATGAGTAAAATCTCAATTACTGTCACTCGCAAAGAGAGCAGGGCAGATGCTGTGCTATCCAACATCTCGCTCTCCAACGTCATAACCGATGGTACTTTCACCATCAGCAATAGTAGCGTAACTGGCAGAGAAAACAGCTCAGCGACAGCAGGCGAAACCGCCTCCGACATCTCACTATTCTTCAACGAGGCGAGCAACATAATCGAGGCGATAATCATTCCGCAGGATCTGTCATCTAAGTTAATAGCTATGATAGATAATGAGCTATTTGGTGTGACCCTATCGGGCACATTCGTCGAGAACACGCAGTATAACTACAACCTCTTAGTAGGAGGTGATAAAGTAGATTTCACCGAGGGCACAATCTCCCAATGGGCGCAAGAGGATAGTCTCGATATGTCGACGACAAAAGTTGAGTACACCGCCGCAGAGATAGATGCAAATAACATCCCCGAATTCGACACTTGGACAATCACCGACGAGGGCGAGATAACCTCAAGTTTAATGACGGGGGTAAAATCAGCCCTTTCCGCGGCATATAATTCTGGTAGAGAGATTTCTATTGCTATGCCTAATGCTACCTCGATTGGAGGATATGCTTTCCAAAATTGCTCTAGTCTCACATCCATAGTGTTGCCTGAGGCTACATCGATTGAGCTATCTGCATTTTACGGCTGCTCTAACCTCTCATCGATAGAGTTGCCTAAGGTTGCATCGATTGGAAAATCTGCATTTCAAAATTGCTCTAGTCTCTCATCCATAGTGTTGCCTGAGGTTACATCGATTGAATATAGGTCTTTTTACAGTTGCTCTAGTCTCACATCTATAGTGTTGACAAAGGCTACATCGATTGGAGAATATGCATTTTACAACTGCTCTAACCTATCATCCATAGAGTCGACAGAGGTTGAATCAATTGGACAATATGCATTTTCCAGTTGCTCGAACCTCTCATCCATAGTGTTGAATGAGGTTACATCGATTGGAAATAGTGCATTTTCTGGCTGTTCTGGTCTCACATCCATAGAGTTACCTGAGGTTACATCGATTGAAAATAGTGCATTTTCTGGCTGTTCTGGTCTTACATCCATAGAGTTGAATAAAGCTATTTCGATTGGAAATAGTGCTTTTTACAAATGTTCTGGTCTCACAGACATATATTTGTCTGAGGCTACATCGATTGGAAATAGTGCTTTTTACAATTGCTCGAAACTCTCATCCATAGTGTTGAATAAGGTTGAATCGATTGGGGAATGGGCTTTTTACAATTGCTCTAGTCTCACATCCATAAAGTTGAATAAGGTTACATCGATTGGAGAAAGGGCATTTTCAAGTTGCTCTAGTCTCACAGACATAGAGTTGCCTGAGACTACATCGATTGGAAGTAGCGCTTTTTCCAGTTGCTCTAAACTCTCAGACATAGTGTTGCCTGAGGCTACATCGATTGGACAAGCTGCATTTTACGATTGCTATAGCCTCTCATCCATAAATTTGCCTAAGGTTACATCGATTGAAGAATGGGCTTTTTACAATTGCTCTAAACTCTCAGACATAGTGTTGAATGAGGTTACATCGATTGGACAATATGCATTTGCCTATTGCTCGAAACTCTCATCCATAAAGTTACCTAAGATTACATCAATTGAAAATGATGTATTTTCCTATTGCTATAAACTCTCATCCATAGAGTTGAATGAGGAGGTTACATCGATTGGACAAGCTGCATTTTACGATTGCTATAGCCTCTCATCCATAGAGTTGCCCAAGGCTACATCGATTGGACATGTTGTATTTTTAGGTTGCTCTAGCCTCACATCCATAGTGTTGCCTGAGGCTACATCAATTGGACAATATGCATTTGCCAGTTGTATTAAACTCTCATACATAGAGTTACCCAAGGCTATATCGATTGAAGAATATGCATTTTCAGGTTGCGAAGCATTAACCACCCTTAAGCTAACCGCTGAGAGTGAGATAGAGTGCGGTACAAATCTACTTTCTGATGCTAATGACCCATCTAACATAACACTCTATATTAGCATAACCAATGATAATGTAACCAACTTAACGGATGGCACCTATTCGTTTAAGGAGATTGTTTACAATGATTAACGCCGATAGTGATTAACGCCGATAATGTATTGACAAACCAAGCGCAAAATCTGTGTACAAGCCGTAGGCGAGTATGCAGATTTTGCGCTTGGTATCCGATAGTAACTGAAACAATTAACACCAACAATCACTATCGGCGTTAATCACTAACACTGTTGTGATCCCGACAGGATTCGAACCTGTGACCGTCAGATTAGAAATCTGATGCTCTATCCAGCTGAGCTACGAGACCAACACTATGCACAATGTCCACACCTCTCTAAACAACCTCCAACCATCCGATTTTCAAATGTCCGAATCAGTAAGACCCCCTTTGCACCGCGCAAAGATAATCAAAAATATTTAATACACCACTATTTATTGTAAAAAATAATATCTATTCTCTTGAATCTTCCACAAAGGTTCACTACCTTTGTTCGCTTACAATACATATTTAGTCACTCAAAATAACTCTTGCCGTGTCAAAAACCCTAAAGGGATTAAACCCCGCTCAATATGCCGCCGTAACATCCTTCGATGACGCCTCTCTTATTATCGCTGGGGCTGGGTCGGGGAAAACTCGCGTCCTTACATCTCGTATCGCATATATGCTCGAAAATGGCGTCCCTGCACACTCTATTCTCGCACTAACGTTCACAAACAAAGCTGCGGCTCAAATGCGCGATCGACTGCAAGAGATGGTCGCTCCATATCTCTGTCGGTACATCTCAATGGGAACATTCCACTCGATCTTCTCACGCATAATCCGCGAGAATGCCGAACTCCTAGGATATCCCTCAACATACACAATATTCCAACCATCAGACGCCAAAAGCCTCATTAAAAATATCATCAAAGAGATGGGGCTACCCGAAGAGAGATACAAACCTACAACTATAATATCAAGAATTTCATACGCCAAAAACGCCCTCATAACACCTTCGACATATGCTGCAAATGCTGAGTTTACGGGCGAAGATCGTGAGTTGAAAATACCTCAATTCGCAGAGATATATGCACGCTACTGCAACAGATGCAAAGCCTCGGGGGCTCTCGACTTCGACGACCTGCTGTTGCAAACAAACATACTCTTTCGCGACTTCCCCGAGGTGCTGGCTAAGTACCAACAGAAGTTCCAATATATATTGGTCGACGAGTACCAAGATACAAACTATGCACAGTATATAATCATCCGCCGACTATCACAAAAACACGGACGTGTATGCGTGGTGGGCGACGACGCTCAGAGCATATACTCATTCCGCGGCGCGAAGATCGAGAACATTCTCAACTTCCGTAAACACTTCCCCGCGGCTAAAACATTCAAACTCGAACAAAACTACCGCTCGACACAAACAATTGTCGATGCTGCCAACTCCCTCATCTCTCACAACAAAACAAAACTCGACAAACGATGTTTCTCCGAGGGTGACCAAGGCGAAAAAATCAGAGTTATGAGAGCCCTTAACGACCGCGAAGAGGCACAAATCGTCGCCGAGGAGATACTACGTCGAATACGTGAAAACAACGCTTCGTTCGACGAAATTGCGATACTATATCGAACAAACTCCCAATCTCAATCGTTGGAGCAAGCTCTACTACACCGCGCAATACCATACAAGATACACAAAGGAAACTCCTTCTACGAACATAAGGAGATAAAAGATATGTTGGCATACATACGCCTCATCATTAACCCTCGTGACGACGAGGCGTTCCGTCGAATTGTGAACTACCCCGTGAGAGGTATCGGAAACACAACGATCGACAGAATAGAGGCACTCGCAAAAGAGAGAAACGTATCGATGTGGGAGGCGATAGATCTACTTGTTAACGAAGATGTTACCGACCCCGTACAGAGAACCATCGCTCGCAAGGTAAGGCAGTTTGTCGAGATGATACGCGACCTATCGGCTCAGCGTACGGAGCACTCTCTCTATGATTTTGGATTGTTGATTGCAAACCGCTCGGGGATTCTCCCCTCTCTGCGACTAGCTCCAGCATCAGAGTCGCAGAGCGCAATCGAAAATATCGAAGAGCTACTCAACACAATGCAGCGATTTACAGAGCAATTTGAAGAGGATATTATCAACGACGAGAGACTCGAAAGCGAAGTGCCCACAATCGAAGAGTGGTTACAGAACGTACTCCTACTCACAGATCAAGAGAGTGACGAGGAGAGCGAGTTCGGAGAGCGAGTGACACTAATGACTGTCCACTCATCGAAGGGTTTGGAGTATGATTACATCTTTGTAGTTGGTGTTGAGCACAAACTTTTTCCGTCGCAGCGCGCCATCGAGATGGGCGAAATCGAGGAGGAGAGACGTCTTTTTTATGTAGCGATAACCCGCGCAAAGAGGGCGGCAACAATCTCATATTGCGATATGAGATACAAGTGGGGCAACACAGAGTTGACCTACCCTAGCTCATTCATCACCGAAATAGACCCCAAATATCTCGACATCGACAGCAACGCAGAGATCGGGGCAAAAGAGTGGGCAAAACGTCCCCCAAAAACAATCCCCGACGCAAGAGAGACAACCCCAAACCGAAGCTTCAGCACCAAACCAAAGGCAACACACAACACCCCTCCTGCCACCCCAAATCGTAACCCAACCGGGATGCGATCTATTGGTGTACGCCAACAATCGAGTGAGCAGAATCCAAACATATCCTCGAAATATAGTGTTGGAGATAGGGTGATGCACGACCACTTCGGGAGAGGGTCTGTGAGCCAAATAAGTATGACTCCAAGTGGAGAGATGTTGACCATAAGTTTCGAGAGCGTAGGCGACAAACGACTAATAGCCAAATTCGCTCCAATTAAAAAAATATAGAGCCAACCAGCGATGACGATCAAAGAGCGATATACAGGGATCATAGAGTGGTTCTCGGAGAATATGCCCGTAGCCGAGAGTGAGCTACACTACCGCAACCCATATGAGTTATTGGTAGCGGTGTCGCTGTCGGCTCAGTGCACCGACAAACGAGTCAACCTCACCACCCCAGCGCTCTTCGACGCCTACCCCACCCCCCACGAGATGTCGAAAGCGGAGGTGGAGCAGATCTACGCCTACATTCGCAGCATATCATACCCCAACAACAAAGCTCGCAACCTATCGAAGATGTCGAAGATGTTATGTGAAGAGTTCGGGGGCGAAGTGCCACAAGATCTCGACGCCCTACAACGACTCCCGGGTGTGGGACGAAAAACAGCAAATGTACTTGGGTCGGTGTTGTGGGGCAAGGAGGTTATGCCCGTTGACACTCACGTCTTTAGACTTGCCGCAAGGATAGGTCTCGTGCGCAACGCCAAAACACCCCTCCAAACCGAACTACAGCTATCAAAACATATCCCAAGTCACCTACTCCCCATAGCCCACCACTGGTTAATCCTCCACGGTCGATACATCTGCGTAGCACGAAAACCAAAATGCGAAGAGTGTGGTATCACCCCGTGGTGCAAAGAGTATGCAAAAATTAATCGAAAAGGTTAGGAACTACCCTGTTATTCCCCGAAATTAGAGAGTATATTCCCATAATTTTGTTATCTTTGCGCTGATTTGTATTAGGTATATTAGGGAGGAATGTTAGAAAAACTCGCAAAACAGAGCGCAATATATGGAATCAGCACGATCGTAGGTCGCCTGCTGAGCTATCTGCTTACCCCCTACTATACTCGTCTCTTTGCTCCGGCAGAGTATGGAATAATTACCGATCTGTATGCGTTAATCCCATTTGCACTCGTTCTACTTACGATGGGTATGGAGTCGAGTTACTTCCGCTTTGGCGCAAAGGCGGAGGAGGCGGGAGGCTCTGCGACCGAGATCGCTCGACGCAAAAAAGATCTCTTCGCAACGACGTGGGGTATTACTGGATTGTTATCAGCCCTCTTTGCAGGGGCGGTGGCTCTACTCAAAGCACCCATTAGTGAGGTGATGGGGGAGGCGTATGCTATGCAACCTAATTTGGTTGTTTGGGTGGCACTGATAATTATGCTCGATGTGTCGACTGCAATACCCTTCGCGAGACTTCGCGAGAGAGGGGATGCAAAGTTATATGTCATCCTAAAACTCCTAAACATCGTGTTGCAGGTTGGCTTAGCTGTGGTGTTCGGTATGGCGGGGCTCTTCTCGAACACGATAGGTGTTGGATGGGTCGTTATCGCAAACCTCATAGCTAGCATCATAACACTAGTTGTTACAGTAGCGATGTCGCGACCCTATGTTCTTCCACATATTGATTGGGCTCTGCTCGCAAAGATATTAATCTACTCTCTACCTCTGCTTTTGAGCGGTGTCGCGATGACAGCAACAGAGTTTGTCGACCGACAGCTGATAAAGTACCTCACACCTGAGGGTGCAATGGCACAGTTGGGTCTATATGGTGCTGTTACGAAGATCGCTGTTGTGATGACACTCTTTACTCAGATGTATCGACTAGCAGCAGAACCATTCTTCCTATCTAACTTCAAAAAAGAGGAGTTTGTGGAGTCGAATGCAGCCGCTATGAAATACTATATAATCGCGTCGGTAGCGATCTTTTTGGGCATAACACTCTTCAAAGATCTCTTTGCTCTGATTGTGGGGCGAGACTTCCGCGAGGGGATATACATACTACCCGTGATCCTCGGCTCAAATCTCTTGATGGGGGTTTGGCTCAACCTATCATTTTGGTACAAAAGAGAGGAGAAGACTCAGTTTGCACTCTACATTACACTCGTGGGGTTGGCAACAACGATTGTGGCAAATATGATCCTAATACCAAAGTGGGGTTACAGCGGTGCTGCGTGGGCGAGACTCACAAGTGATAGTGTTATGGTGCTATTTAGCTACCTCCTAGCACGTCGGTACTACCCTATCCCATATGAGTTGGGGCGAATTGCAGAGTATTTCGTGGTAGGTGCAGCGATATATATTGCGAGTATGCAGATATCGAACTGGAGTGATAACTTAGTTGTCACAGCCTCTTCGGGGGTGATATTACTCCTTGGTTATCTGACATTTGCCGTACGACGCGAGGGAATAGATGTGGGTGCATTAGTAAAAAGTATAACAAAACGATAATGAAGTTTGCCGATATCATAGGACACGAAGGGTTAAAGTCTCGCCTGCGCAAGAGCGCTCGCGAGGGACGTATACCCCATAGCCAACTCTTCTCGGGGTTGGCTGGTTATGGCGGACTACCTCTCGCTCTGGCGTATGTTCAGTACCTCAACTGCCCAAACAGAAGCGATGACGATTCGTGTGGAGTGTGCCCGTCGTGCCACCAAACAAGCACCCTTGCACACCCCGACCTCCACATCGTTATGCCCATCAACAAACAGGGCAAAAAGAGTGGTGAGGCGATGTTAAGTGAGGAGTTCTTACCCCTCTTTAGAACTATATTCCAACGACGCAAGGGGTATGTAACCCCAGCAGAGTGGTACGAAGCGATGGAGTTGGGCAAGACACTCAAAGGGGCTATCTCGGCGCGCGAGGCAGATGAGATAATCCGCAAACTCTCATTCAAGAGCTTCTCGGGTGGATATAAGGCGATGGTGATATGGCTTCCGGAGATGATGAACGAGCAGGCGGCAAATAAGTTGCTAAAGATTTTGGAGGAGCCTTGGGACAAGACACTATTTATACTCGTCAGCGAAACACCCGACAGACTCCTCGCAACCATCATATCGAGGACACAAGAGGTGGCAATACCTCGCATAGAACCCTCAGAGCTCAAAAGATACGCTCTGGGACGAGGCGTAAAAGATAGCGAACAGTTACGTAGCATCGTAAAACTATCGGCAGGAGACATAAAGGAGTTGGATCGACTTATTGAGGGTAATAGCTCGGGGCAGCGACGGGAGTTTTTTGACCTCTTCACGCAGCTAATGCGCCTAAGCTACAACGACAAACATCTCGAACTACTGTCGTGGGCAGAGGAGGTAGCACAACTATCACGAGCCGATCAACTTGAGTTGTTACGTTACTCCGTGATGCTGCTCCGCGAGGCGTACATACGTCACGCAGGGTTGTCGGAACTCTGCTACACGTGGGGCGAGGAGGGTGCGTTTTGCAAAAAGTTTGCGCCATTTATTGGTAACGAAAATATAGAGTTTTTAGTTGGCGAGTGCGAGAGTGCCATTGCACAGATCTCACAAAATGCCAACCCAACGATCCTATTCACACACTTCGCGCTGTGTGTGAGTAAGGAGATAAAACGAAAGGTATAACAATGGCACGTGTTATGTTGCTTTTTGGAGGTAACGTGGGAGATGTCCCATCACGCATCGAAAGGGGTGTTGCTCTCCTTACAGAGTCGGTGGGAGAGCCACTTCGTCTGTCGTCGATGATGGTAAGTGAGGCGTGGGGATTCAACAACGAGACTCCCCAATTTACCAATCAGGCGGTAGAGTTCACGACAACCCTAACGCCCGAAGAGCTCCTAGAGGCGACACAACGTGCCGAAAGAGAGTTAGGTAGAGATCGTGCAAGCGAGGCTGAGGAGAAGCTGCTACGGGGTGAGAGATACGCCTCTCGAGGGGTAGATATCGACATTATTTTTTATGATGAACTGATCTACCAAAGCGAGCGATTAACAATTCCACACCCCTTGATGCAGGAGCGAGAGTTTGTTTTGCAGCCGATTGTCGAGATCGCACCCGAGTGGCGAAACGCGAAGTTGGGGAGGAGTTGCAGAGAGTTATTAAATGAGTTAACGAAAGAGAGTTTATGATAAAGAGAGTTTTGACATATATCGTAGCGATCGTGGCGATTGTAGGGTGCTTCAAAAATGAAGCATATGACTCGACACTAGTAATCATCCCTGCACAACAGAGTGCAAGTGGCGAGGAGTTTGAGTATCTGAGTAGCTGCGTAGTCTACGCCTTCGCAGCTGACACCACAAACTACACCCCTCAGAGCTACGACGAAGCACTAGCTGGAATCATAACCAACAAAGAGAACGGAGAGAGACTCTCCCCAATTGCGGTCGGTGAAAAGTACTCCAGCTACTACTCCTACAAATACGAAATCGAAGAAGATGATGATGACGATGATGATGATGAAGAGGTAGTCTACCCCTACGAAGATGGCGAAATCGTCACAACACTCATCGAAGGGTTGTCGATGCAGATTATGATGCAGAACATTATGTTGGTTGCCGTCGACACCCAAAACGAAGGGTATGCATACTGCAACTACGAGCTAGGGATGAACCTCGCAATAACCTACATCACAGTGTCGTTCCGCCCGTGGAAAACCGCTCCATTCGAACAAGGCGACTGGATGTATGTAGTACCAATAGTCGAAACCGAGGAGGAGAGCACAGAGGAGGAGACCGAAGTAGAGGAGTAAACATAGCAAGAGTAAAAGATGATAAAAAAATATTTCAACAGAGCATACGCAGCACTATCGGTAGTTATAGCGATCCTATTCATAGGGGCGCTATTCACACGTTGCGCCAACGTAGGTAGCCCGTCGGGAGGACCTGTCGACACCCTTCCACCAGTGATTGTGAAGATGGAGCCCGACAACTTCACTACTAACATCGACCCATACACACGTCGAATATACATTGAGTTCAATGAGTTCGTGAAGTTAGTCAATCAACAGACTGAGTTCTTCACCTCTCCACAGATGAATACCAAGCCTCAACTACAAATCCGTGGTCGCGGTGTGGTTGTAACGCTGCGCGACACGCTCAAAGAGAACACCACATATGCACTCAACTTCGGAAGTACGATCCAAGACAACAACGAGGGTAACCCACTCTTCTCGATGCGTTACATCTTCTCGACAGGTCCAACAATCGACTCTATGATAATCTCGGGATATACCGAAGATAGCTACAAAGCCGACTCTGTAAGTGGAACATTTATCCTCTTCTACCCCGTCGACTCGGTAGATATGCACCCCGAGTATGACTCAACACTCTTCAACGCAACACCAGCAGTGATTGCCCGCGCCGAGAAGAATGGTATATTCCTAGCTCAGAACCTAAAACCAATCCCATACCACATCTACGCCCTCGAAGATACCAACTCTAACCTCACCTACGAACCGGGCACAGATAAGGTTGGATTCTTCGAAACAACATATAACCCTGCTGAGTTGGATGGATTTTCGATTTGGTATGATTCACTGCGCAAATATGTGGTTGCAGAGCCTCAGCTACACTTCAAAATGTTCCTCGACGAAGCATTTAAGCGTCAATTGATGGTCGGCAGCGAACGCCCCATTCAACATAAGGCGATCCTCAACTTCGGTGCAAACTACCCCATCATCGACTCAATCATCCTCGACTCAATACCCGAGGATAGACTCATCGTGGAGTATCTCACCAAGGGTCGCGACACCTTAGCACTGTGGTTCAACACCCCGGCGGAGCAGCTCCCCGACACAATCAGAGGTCGCATCGTCTACTACAAACACGATTCGGTAAATGTAATGCAACGAGTGAGCGAACCCTTAGCCCTCTCGTGGAAACTCTTCGAGTCGAAGCAACAGCAGCAGGAGCGCGAAAAGTTGGAGAAAGAGCGCAAAAAAGCTGAAGAGGATGGCACTGAGTGGGTAGAGCCAGAGGTTGAAAACCCATTCAAGATGTCGATGTCAAAAAACAAAGAGATCAACCCAGAGAGACTTATAACTATCGACTTCGACTATCCATTGGTGAGAGTCGACACCTCTGCCATAACACTCCAGTCACTCTCCCCCGCAGCAGTTGAACTCCGCGCCAAACTCAAGGCTCAAGAGGAGGAGACAGGTGTCACAGATAGCCCAACGCTTCGCGGTAATCCTCAACCCTTCACTTTGGAACGCGACACGATGAACATACGACGCTGGTATCTAAAGACTAATTGGGGTGAGGTCGGGAGCGAACACTTCCTCACAATTCCTGCCGGCGCGTTCACCGACCTCGCAGGATTCTCGAACGACACTATCACACAGGAGTGGACACCCCTCGATCCAAGTAAATATGCTACATTAATTCTCAATGTGTTGAAGGACACAACAACTCAATCTCACTATGTGATAGAGCTACTCGACGAGCGCGGAACAACGGTTATCGAGAAGAAAGAGGGTATAACATCGGGACGTGTTCAATTCAACTACGTGCCGGCAGGTAACGTAATGTTGAGGGTTATCCAAGATGTCAACAACAATGGAGTTTGGGATAGCGGTAACCTAATCGAACGACGCCAAGCAGAGCAGGCAAAGATGTTTGAAGATGATGGAGAGCGAAAGATAGCGACCAAAGTAAATTGGGAGATCGAACTGACGGTAGACCCCAAGAAGATGTTCGCCCCCGAGAGTCAAGCCGAGCTAGCCGAACGCCTCGAAGAGCAGGAACGAAGACGCATAACATCACTCAAAGAGAGCACCACAACGAAGAAAAAATAGAAGATAGATAATGAAGAGAGCAATAATATTAACCCTAACACTGATTGTTGCGACGACAACACTCCACGCCCAACACACGTTGGGTGTAATGGGTGGTTTCGGCTCGGGAAGTGAGAGCATCTACCCGGCGGTAGAGGGTCGCACAGTCTATGGACTTGCCAATGCCGGCATATCGTGGAGAACATACAGCGATGAGCGCGTTGTGGGTTGTTTCGGACTCGACCTACAATATATGCAGCGTGCATTCTCATTCTCACCCACCACATCGGCAGCAGTAGATGGTGAGGAGCTCTACTACTACACGCGTCGCCTCAACACAATTATGCTACCCGTAGTTTGGCAACCCCACTTCTATATTGCGGACCATCGGGTCAGAGTATTCTTCGAGGCGGCAGCTACATTTAGCTATGACATAAACTCCACTTACGACAACGATTATCAAAAAAACCTCGACGAAAAAGATGGTACATATAACCCCTCAAACAAATATGAGGGTACATACGAATATATGACGGCTCGCGACAATCGTTTTGGATATGGGCTCTTCGGAGGTGGCGGTATCGCAATCCTAGTGGGTAAGTTTGAAATTTTGGGGCGCGTGAGATACTACATCGGGTTGGCGGACATAGTGCGAAACCGCAACAAATACTACAGCAACAACAACGATGGATATGAAAACCCATTTAGCCTAACCCCAATAAGATCCTCGATCAACAATATCACAGCGAGTTTCGGTATCAACTACCACTTCGGTCCAAGCGGATTCAAGTCGTGGAGGGTGAAACGTGTTAAGGCGAAGATTGGTCGAGAGTTCAACTACACGGGAGAGGGATTTACAAATCAAGATAGAAGATAAACAAATAGAACAAAAATATATGGAGACAGCACCAACAACAAGACAACAAAAGATAGCGAGACAGCTACAACGCGACCTCGCAGAGATCCTACAGCGCGACTGCGCAGAGATATTCAGAGGATTGTTACTCACAGTCACAGCCGTGAGAGTATCACCCGACTTCGGATATGCGAAGATCTATGTGAGCGTATTCCCATTCGAGCGAAACGAGGAGGTCATCGAAAAACTCACCTCAAACAACTGGGCAATCCGCAAGGCTCTAGGTTCTCGTATCAAACATCAACTTAAGGTTGTACCCGAAATCGAGTTCTTCCTCGACGACTCGTTGGAGTATATCGAGGGGATAGATCGCGCAATCAAACGAGGCGAAGAGTAGTGTAGTATGTTTCTGATCGCCCGTCGATATCTGCTCTCTACAAAATCCCACTCGGTGGTTAATATCATCGCGTGGGTTAGCCTCATATCGCTGTTACTTCCCGTTGCGGCGGTTGTAATTCTACTATCAATTTTCAATGGATTTGGGACCTTGGTCACAGAGATAGAGAGCTCCGTAGAGGGTGACTTAACCATTCGGCTCAAAGTGGGTAGGTTTTTCGAGATGGGAGATATTGACAGCGAGAGGTTACAGAGTATAGATGGAGTCGAGGCGCTAAGTTTCGTTAGTGAGCAGATGGCTCTACTCAACTATGGGGGACGAAATGCCGTTATTACACTACGCGGTGTCGACGACAACTATACCTCTACAGTTGATATAGAGAGTAGAGTCTATGCAGGAACTTTCGCCCCTCGCAACGATGAGATTATAATCGGAAATAGCGTTGCATCGAAGTTAGGTGTACGCGCCCTCAACAATGTTGTAATCGAACTCATATCTCTAAAGTCGAGTAGACTACAGAGTCTCATCGGCATAGGCAAGGAGAGCAGCATCAACACCAGACTAGCTGGTATTCTCGCTCTCGATCAAGAGAGCGAAGAGCGATATGGCTACACCTCACAGAGAGCTATCAACTCACTGATCGGGCGTGATGACGTTGCTTCGAGACTCTCGATAAAGCTCTCTGAGGGAGGCGATATCGAGAGGGTTAAGAGTCAAATACAAGATGTTGTTGGTGGTCGTTTCAAGGTCGAGAGCCGCAGTGAGTTAAACCCTACGTTACACCAAATCATCCGTTACGAAAAGTTGGGTGTCCTACTTATTTCGACATTTGTGATGCTGCTCGCCTCATTCTCGCTGATTGGGGCGTTGACGATGCTCATCATCGAGAAGAGTAACGACATTACAACCCTACGAGCAATGGGGGTGACAAAACAAGGTATTCACAATATCTTCTTCTTGGAGGGTGTGCTGATTAGCTCTACGGCAATCGTTGGAGGTGTAGCACTAGGGGCGATCCTCACTCTAGCTCAACAATACACCGGGTTTGTGGAACTCCCCTCCAGCTCCCTAACGAGGATTGCATACCCAGTCGACCTACAATTTGCAGATGTTATAAAGGTGGTGGCTATAACACTCTCACTAACACTCTCGATTAGTTGGGCTGTTACAAAAAATATAGATATAAGATGAATAGAATAAAAAGTTATATAGTTGTAGTAATGGGGCTCTTCTCACTCCTCATTACACCATCGTGCTCGCGTCGCTCGACACTCTCCGACAGTGAACTCGCACAGATATTTCACGACGCATTCCTCGCCAACGCCTACACCTCAACCGAGGGTATAAGGCTCGACACACTAAAGCTATATGAGCCAATTTTCCAAAAATATGGATACACAACGGAGGATGTACAATACTCTATCGGTAACTTCTCACTCCGCAAGAGTGCCCGACTGAGTGATGTTGTGGAGCGGGCGATCTCAATGCTAGAGAGTCGTGGCAAGGAGCTCGACCTAGAGGTTGCGATCCTCGACACTGTAAACAACATAGCAAAACGACTCACAACACACACAATATACCAAGATTCAATTCTTACATATCGTTCCAAAGAGGACTCTGCAAGTATGATGATCGTCATCGAGCCAATCGAGGCTGGTACATATCACCTCGAATTTGACTATCTCGTCGATAGCCTCGACACCTCAACAAGAAGTTACACCACAAAGAGTTGGAGTGAGACAGACCCCAAAGAGGGGGATGAAGAGATCGTAGAGTTGGATGAGAAAGGCCGAAGGATCGACAACCTCAACGACAACAAAAAAGACCCCAAAGCCCCTCGCAAAAAGAATCAAAGTAGCCTAGCTCTCAAAAAACGCTCGGTCGAACACTTCAAAAGTCAAATCAAGGTCGATACCACCGCGTCGAGACTCGTCATCAACATCGCAACAATATCCCACGAAGAGGATAAAGAGTATAGCGCCACATTCAAAAGGATCGCAGTCAAACGACTCCTCGACAATGAAGAGGCTCTCGACTCACTCTTCCACGCAAGGGCATATATCAATATTTTCGACGATGAGCTACTCTTCCCAGAACCGTAAAATCGCCTCGAACCTACTTCTACGAGGAGGTAAGTTCGTCGAAAATCCCATCATCGAGATAGACTCTGACGGAGAAATCATCTCTATCGAGAGTGTCTCACGAGAGGATATAGATCGCACAGCAGGGGTGGAGTTCTATGCAGGGATAATGACAGCAGGATTCATCAATGCACACTGCCACACAGAACTATCATATCTCAGAGGAGCTATAGAGTCGGGGGGTGGATTTGCCACATTTGCATCGAGGATCGGAGAGGTCAGAGGTAACTTCACACAAGAGGAGCGACTTCGAGCAATGCGCAGTGCCGAGGCGGAGATGTTACGCGAGGGTATTGTCGGCGTAGGAGATATCGTGAATGGCGATAGCTCATTCGAGGTGAAAGCACAGAGCGACATCCAATTTAGAAACTTCGCAGAGCTATTCGGATTACGCACAACCGACATCGCCTCTGTCGAAGGGTTGCTCCACTACCCCACAACCTCACTAACCCCACACTCAACCTACTCCCTAAACGATCGTCTATTTCGCACAATAGCAGAGAGCGGTGACGAACCCCTCTCGATACACTTTATGGAGTCCTCCGCAGAGGCTGAACTCTTTGAGGGTAAGGGTCGACTCGCAGAGTGGTATTCGAAGATGGGCTTCGAGTGTGACTTCCTCCACTACGGATCGCCTGCACAGAGGATCGTAGCCTCCACACCTCAAGATAGAAGCGTTATGCTCATTCACAACTGTTGCGTGACACAGCGTGACATCGACCTAATTATGGGACATTTCACAGCTCCCGTCTATTGGGTCATCTGCCCCCGATCCAACAGATATATATCAAACCTAACACCCCCAACAGAGCTACTGCGCACAAACCAACTCAACATATGTGTCGGCACAGACTCACTAGCCTCAAACTGGTCTCTCTCGATGATCGAGGAGCTACGTTTGCTCAACAACATACCCCTCGTAGAACGTCTCGACTGGGCTACACGAAAAGGTGCTGCGGCACTACAATTCGACGATCTCGGAGATATAGAGATCGGCAAACGCCCCCATATAAACATCCTCTCGGGTGTCGACTACACAACAATGGAACTCACTGAGAAGAGTCGGGTTCGTCGGATTATCGCACGGTAGTGGTGACGAGGTAACACCTCAAAAAAAGAGTCCGATATATACCCTTCGATTGAATATATATCGGACTCTTTTTTTGTTTGTCTAGGCAATGTAATCTGATATCTGTTATTTTGCCTCTGTCATCAAGAATGATTTGAAACTCTCGTAGCTTTTATCCATCTCAATACTCCTCTTCTCACCCTGCATAAATGCCTTTAGAGGGGCAGGGATCTCAACTTTACTTCCTGTGATCTCCTCAACTGTCTCTAGGAACTTAGCTGGGTGGGCAGTCTCCAAGAATACACCCTGCTCGCCCGGTTGGAGCTGCTCTTTGAGTGCGCGATATCCGCACGCTCCGTGAGGATCTAGTAGATACCCTGTCTCGGCAAGTGCTGCGGACATCGTTTCAGCGATCTGCTCATCGGTATACGAACAACCCGAAACCTCCGCTTTGATAGCCTCGTGCGAGCCATATAGATCGAGTACACGCGTAAAGTTACTTGGATCTCCTACATCCATCGCATTGGCAATTGTCGCGATAGATGCTTTGGGAGTGTAGACTCCCGTGTTGAGATATTGTAGGAAGATGTCGTTCTTGTTGTTGGCTGCGATGAAACGCTTAACTGGAAGCCCCATCTTCTTAGCGATGAGTCCTGCCGTGATGTTGCCGAAGTTACCACTTGGAACGCAGAACACTACATCCTTCTCCTTACCCTGACGCTTTAACTGTGCGTAGGCATTGAAGTAGTAGAACGCCTGTGGTAGGAATCGAGCCACATTGATTGAGTTAGCACTCGTGAGCATCAACTTCTCGTTGAGCTCCTCATCCATAAACGCCTGCTTAACGAGCGCTTGACAATCATCAAACACTCCATCAATCTCAAGAGCTGTGATATTTTGACCAAGAGTTGTAAACTGACACTCTTGAATCTTGCTAACCTTTCCCTTAGGATAGAGCACATAGACGTGGATACCATCAACACCCAAAAATCCATTGGCAACAGCACTACCCGTATCTCCAGAGGTGGCAACCAACACATTTACCATCCCCCCCTGCGACTCCTTCGAGATGAAGTAGCTCAATACGCGCGCCATAAATCGACCTCCTACATCCTTGAATGCAAGTGTTGGTCCGTGAAAAAGCTCCAATGAGTAGATGTTTTTCTCAACCTCAACAACAGGGGTTGGGAAACTCAACGTATCGTTTATAATCATTCGAAGGCTCATTCCGTCGATAGACTCACCAAAGAGTGCGTTTGCTACCGTATAGGCGATCTCTTGAAACGACATTCGCTCGATGTTAGCATAGAACTCGGGGGGGAGTCGTTTGATACTCTCAGGCATATAGAGCCCTTTGTCGGGTGCTAGACCCTTCACTACCGCATCTCGTAGAGACGCCCAATCTGCTTGTTTGTTTGTGCTGTAGAAACGCATATTTTATCCTATGTTTTATTATTTTTTTACCTCTAGTAGTGCCTCCATAAACTCTGAACCACGGAGGACTCCATACGACCCTTTTTGAGCCGACTCCTCATCGTATTGTTGAACCTCATCACCCTCATATCGAGTGTCGTAAATAACGAATGGAACTGCCTCGCGAGTGTGTGTTCTCAAGTGGCAAGGGGTTGGGTGATCGGGAAGAAGAGCTATTCTAACCGGTTCGTCGAACCCTTTTACAGCCTCCAATATTGGAGCTACGGCACGCTCACTCAGATACTCTATTGTGCGTATTTTGAGTTCGTGATCCCCTTCGTGCCCCGCCTCGTCGCTCGCCTCAATGTGTAGATAGACGAAATCTTCGTTGCGCAGAGCCTCGATAGCCGCTGCGGTCTTTCCCTCATAGTTGGTGTTGTAGAGCCCCGTAGCACCCTCAACCTCGATAGGTGTGAGACCTGCGTAGACTCCGATACCCTTAATTAGGTCGACAGCCGAGATTACAGAGCCACTCTTAACCTGCTCGTAGGTCTCCGACAATGTATCCATCGCTGGTTTATAACCGGGCGACCAGACCCAAATAGAGTTAGCCGGATCTTTTCCCTCTGCAACACGTTTCAAGTTGACAGGGTGGGTTGCAAGAAGCTCCTGCGAACGCAACGTGAGGTCATTAAGATATTTGGCTGTAGACTCCGCCTCGGGGGTCTGTGCCTCGATCATAACATCGAGGAATGGTGTGCCCGGAACATTATGTGGTGGAGTGCAGTTAATATGTTTGTCGCCTCCGCGAAACTTCAACAGATGACGATATGACACACCTGCAAATAGGTTGAGATCTCCCCCCCCAAGCTCACGTTGTAGGTATTCGATTAGTTCGGTAGCCTCCTCGTTTGAGATATGACCTGCCGAGTGGTTTTTGATCTTGCCATCCTCTACAGTGATGAGGTTACAGCGCATAGCCATCTCCCCCTCTTCGATCTCGATACCCATACTCGCAGCCTCCAAAGAGCCACGCCCCTCAAAGACTCGATCTATGTCGTAGCCCAAAACCGCCAAGTTTGCAATCTCACTACCCGGCTCGTATGGTTCAGGAACAGTGTGCAACATACCACTACGACCCATCGCCGCCAACTTATCTATTGCAGGTTTGTCTGCAACTTGTAGAGTTGTACGTCCACCGAGTGCCTCGACGGGGTGTCCCGCCATTCCATCTCCCAATATGATTATATACTTCATAATCGTACGTTTTTATCTGATATTTGCGATGCTGATAATGTCGGCAAAGACTCCCGCAGCCGTAACCGCAGCTCCTGCACCATAACCCTTTATCACCATCGGTAGCTCTTTGTAACGCTCTGTGGTGAGCATCACCGAGTTGTTGCTACCCTCCAACTCGTAAAATGGATGTTTGGCGTCGACCATCTGCAAACCCACAGATCCCTTACCATCCTCCAACTTCGCAACAAATCGGAATCGAAGACCCTTCTCAACCGCCTCCTGTCGCTTTGCCTCAAACTCAGCGTCGAGCTTTGGCACATTTGCCCAGAAGTCCTCTACCGACCCCTCGAACATCTCTGATGGGATAAATAGATTCTTCTCTACATCCTCCTGCTCCAACGTATAACCTGCCTCGCGAGAGAGGATTACCAACTTACGAACAACATCCGAACCATTCAAGTCAAGTCGTGGATCGGGCTCACTATATCCTGCCTCCTTCGCCATCATAATAGCTCGCGAGATAGGTACTTCGGCGCTCATCTCATTGAACAAGTAGTTGAGCGTTCCCGACACAACAGCCTCGATACGGGTGATTCTATCACCACTATTGATGAGCGAGTTGATTGTATTAATGATCGGAAGACCTGCTCCAACATTGGTCTCGAAGAGGAACTTAACACCTCTTTTGTGAGCCGTAGCCTTCAGCTCCTGATACTCCTCATATCCGCTCGATGCAGCGATCTTATTTGCTGCGACAACCGACACGTTATGATCCAATAGATCGCGGTAGATTCGGGTAATGTCGCCATTTGCCGTACAGTCTACAAAAACTGTGTTCGATATATTCATATCAATAATCTCCTTTGCGATCTGCTCGGGGGTAGCTACACACTCCGAACTCTCCAACTCCTCTTTGTAGTTCTCAAGGTTTATCCCCTTACGGTTGACCACATACTTACGAGAGTTTGACAACCCAAGAACATTAACTTTTAGGGCTTTATCTGCCAACAATGTTGGTTGCTGTGCGCGGATCTGCTCCACGAGGTTTGCCCCCACGAGACCTACACCCGCAATAAACAGATTTACCGCCTGATGGTCCGACAAGAAGAATGAGTCGTGAATAACATTCAACGCCTTACGGAGTTGCGAAAGTTTGATGACAAACGAGATATTTGTCTCCGACGCTCCCTGTGCGCACGCAATGACATTAATTCCATTACGTCCCAAGATGTTGAACAACTGACCTGCAATACCGGGTGTATGTTTCATATTGTCTCCTACGATAGCCACAGTAGCTAAGTCGCTCTCGATCTCAACCTGCTCAATCTCACCAAGTTCGATCTCCTGTGCAAACTCCTCATTGAGAAGAGCCGCCGCCTGCTCTGCATCGGTGTTACGCACACCGATCGAGGTGTTGTTCTCCGACGACGCCTGCGAGACGAGGAACACACTGATTCCACCCTTCGCCAAAGCCTTAAAAATACGGTAGTTAACACCTATAACCCCCATCATTCCCAATCCCGAAACTGTTATCAAACTAGTATCGTTGATCGACGAGATACCCTTAATTGGCTTACCCTCCTCCTTGCTCTTTTCGCGAGTGATGAGTGTACCGGGAGCATCGATGTTGAAGGTGTTCTTCACGACGATCGGGATATTTTTGTGGTATACAGGGTAGATCGTCGGTGGGTAGATAACCTTTGCTCCGAAGTTACACAACTCCATTGCCTCAACAAACGAAAGGTGGTTGATGACATATGTGTTGTTGATAACGCGTGGATCTGCCGACATAAATCCATCTACATCGGTCCATATCTCCAATATATCTGCCTCTAACGCCGCAGCAATAATTGCCGCCGTATAGTCAGAACCGCCACGACCAAGTGTCGTTACAACCTCACTCTTTAGGTCCGAAGCAATAAATCCCGGAAGCAAACTTACTCTCGTATGGTTTTCGAAACGAGCCTTTATGAGCTCATTCGTTACATCGAAATCCACTATGTGTTTCCCAAACTGTGGTGTCGTCTTGATAAGTTCGCGCGAGTCGATCAATGTGACATCTTCAAGAATATAAGAGATTATTGTCGATGAGAGTCGCTCACCATAGCTCACAATAGTATCCATCGTCTTCTCCGATAGGTCACGGATTAGGTGGATTCCTTTGTAGATATTTGAGAGGTCGTCGAACAGTGGCTGCAAACGCGCATTGAGCTCCTCTTGATATTGTGGCTCTACGATACCCTCGATCATCGTAGCGTGGCGAGTAATAATCTTCTCCAACGTCGTTGTGTAGTCTGCGTCACCTCGCTGAGCTGCCGTCGCCGTCCCAATAAGTAGATCTGTTACACCTCCAAATGCCGATACCACAACTGCGATATCCTCCTTTGCTCCATTTACGATACGTTGTACATTGCGTAGGCTCTCAACAGAACCAACCGATGTTCCACCAAATTTTAATACTCTCATTTTCTGTTATCTTATTTTCTCTTTTAGTTGCGGTAAATATACTCAGAACGCAAATTTACACTTTTTTACAGACATATCAAAAAAATACACCTCCATTTGTTGTTATTCGACCCCTTCGAGGATAAATATCTCCTCATCTTTTCGCTGCATAAAGAAGTTTTCACGGGCATAACGCTCCAATCCTACGTCGGATTTAAGGTTTTCGATTATTGTACTATCTCGGGTTATTTGATCTTGATAGTGTTGCGCCTCCTTTGCCAGCACCTCGATGTCGTAGCGGATGCGTATTGCGTGGATAGCGTTGCGACCTATTATGTACAGCATAAACACCACAGATACAACTACCACCAATGTAAATAGATTATCTTTGATGTAGATTAAGCTCTTTTTTTTTGCCCTATTATCCCTCTTCATACTCAAAAATGTAAATTCGCCCCGTTAGGGAATGTGCATATATTTGTGGGTCTGAATAGATATCCGCCACTCGGGATGAGCCTTTACATACTCCACGAGCGTGGGCATAATCTGCTCCGACTGACTCCACTCGGGTTGCAGGTATAGTCTACACTCGGAGCGAACCTTTGCAGCACACTCCAAAGCCCACTCAATATCCTCTGCATATTCAATTACAACCTTCAACTCATCGGCTCGCTCATACGCCTCCGCCAACGGTTTTTTGCGCTGCTTTGGAGACAGGCACACCCAGTCGAAAGAGCCACTGAACGGATGTGAACCCGAACTCTCCAAAAATATCTCGAGACCCTTGGCGTGAAGTGCCTCGGTGAGGGGGGTGAGCTCATAGGTGAGGGGCTCACCTCCCGTAATGACGATCGACTGCGCCTCGCACGCCACGGCACGCTCCACAATAGTCTCAACCTCAACAGGTGGGTGAACTTTGGGGTTCCAACTCTCCTTTGCGTCGCACCACTTACACCCTACGTCACACCCTCCAAGGCGGATGAAGTATGCCGCCTTACCCGTGTGATAACCCTCCCCTTGGATCGAGTAAAAATCTTCGACAAGGGGGAGGAGTCTACCTCCACAAAGTTGATCTAAAAGAGGATTACTACTCATCACGTGTGACGTATATGTCGGGTAGCTCACGCCCAAATTCATTGTAGTCGAGTCCGTAGCCTACGATAAAGTCATTGCCGATGTTCATCGCCGCGTAGTGGATCTCGGCAGAGCCTACATACGACTCTGGTTTGAAGAATAGAGTACACACTTTGATCGACTTAGCCCCTCTGTTGTTGAGTGAGTTAAGCATATGGTGGATGCTGTTTCCGGTGTCGACGATATCCTCCACGATAACTACGTTACGACCCTCAATCGGGCAGTTGAAACCAATCAGATCCTTTACAACACCGGTCGACGCGACACCCTCATACGAGGAAAGCTTCACTAAGCAGATCTCCACACGGAAATTCAAACGTCGCACAAGGTCGCTCAAAAACATAAATGACCCATTCAACACACCGAGCAATATCACTCGATCGTCATCCGTGTAGTCACGATTCATCCTCTCCGCCACAGCCGTTACAGCACTATCTATTTGAGAGGCGGGGATCATAATCTCAAATGTGCGATCACAAATTTTAATCTTCTCTGTCATATCTAAATTATTTTCTATCTTTCGTATCTGTAGTATGTGCCGAGCGGGAGCTCCTTCTGCGACTCATCGACCATAACAAGCTCTCCACGCTGCTCTCTTTGGGGCACTCCAAACGCTTGGTGCACAGCTGTTCTGGCGAGTGTCGACGACAACCCCATCGAGTAGAGGTTAAAGACGACAAACGCCCCACTCTCCTTGGAGAGGAGCTCCCCACAGAGGCGTAACATCTCCTCGATATTCTCCTCCAAGATCCAGCGCTCCCCATTTGCCCCTCGCCCATAGGCTGGAGGGTCCAAAATTATTGCATCATATTGATTGCCTCGACGCACCTCACGGCGCACAAACTTCAAGGCATCCTCCACAACCCAACGAATATCCCTCAACTCCGAGAGCTCCATATTCTCACGCGACCACGTTACAACCTGCTTCACTGAGTCGACGTGTGTGACCTTTGCCCCCGCAGCCGCAGCCGCCAACGACGCACCTCCCGTATAGGCAAATAGATTCAAAACAGTTGGGGTTTTTCTATTATCTATCATCGAACGACACTTGTCGTAGATGAAGTTCCAGTTTGCCGCCTGCTCGGGGAAGATACCGACGTGTTTGAATGAGGTGAACCCAAGACGCATCTTGAGGCGCATTCGTTTGTAGTTATATGTTATATGCCACTGCTCGGGAGTCGAGGGCTTCAACCTCCACTCACCGCGCTCCTCACTTCGCTCCTCGCGCAGGAACGACGCGGTAGCACGCTTCACCCACTCCTCCTCCGCAAGGCTTTTGCGCCATATTGCCTGAGGTTCGGGACGTCGTGTCACCACCTTACCAAATCTCTCCAACTTCTCGAAGTCGCCAGAGTCAAGGAGATCATACTCCTCAAATTTTACATCTATATTCTCTATCATATCTTCTAAATCTTAACGAGCGACATCCGACACCTCGAACAGTCGAACTCTAGGTGAAACCGATGTTTTCCCCTCTCCAAAAATAGCTCCTCGCGGAGTTTACTTCCACGTCGCAGACACTCCCCAATCTCGTGACGAATGCAGTAGGAGCTAGCAAGAACCCTCACCCCCGAAAGCGACTCCGACAGCTCGTAGCTAGGAGCGATATCCACAACACCGTGGTCGCGGTAGAAAGCCTCCGCCAAAGAGTTCGTAACCCCCACCTCTCCTCCAATCGAAGGAGTTGGATATAGGGTTGAGAATTGCTCCCTAAATATTTTGCGAGGCACATTTTTTGCACCCTCTAATCTTTTGGTTATAAGCGCATTGAGAGCCTCTCGTCTAAGTGTCGAGAGCTGCGATGCCGCAACGAACTCTCCGCTCCACCTATCTGTCGAGACATTGACCACATCGAAGATCGTGTCGCCACACTTCGCGAGTTGCGTGCAAATCGTCTGCTCCATCTTTTCTCGACTCTTCGACAACTCAAAATCACCCTCTATTATAGCTGTCGCGGTGTATCCCTCTTCGTCGCTGTACTCCACCTCAACCTCTGTTGGCGTGGTGCGAACTACGCACTTTGTGGCGATACGTCGACGTGTTCTTGACCCCTCCACCGACGACTCAAACACCCTATCGAAGTTACGATACAACTCTGTGCCTCGCTTTATATTTGTTGTGCGGTTGAGTTCGACCCAACCTCCATCAACACTATTTATGTTACTTCCAACCAACTCCCCATCACTCAAATAACAGATTCCATCACCCGTTGATAGTTTTGTTGCACCTCGCACCTCAACCTTTGCACCTCGCTGAGATATAACCCTACCTATTGGCTCTCCCAAAGATTTCGGAGTGTCGAGCGACGCCAATCCACGCTGCTGACCATCCAAAAGATACATAGTTGCACCCCTCGAAAAACTCTTCGCAGGATTCGGTTCAAACTCTATGTATGACTCGCCAACAGAGCTACGCACATAACCCTCGCGCTCCGCTATAGCTCGATCTAGAGCTTGCCGATAGTGAGCAACAATATTTTTAGTGTAACTCAACTCCTTTAGGCGACCCTCAATTTTGAGAGATGTCGCACCGCTATCTATTAGATCACCAATACGTTGCGACAGATTCAGATCCTTCACCGATAGCAGATGTCTCCCCTTTATGATCTCGC
The DNA here is from genome assembly GCA_047174765.1 of Rikenellaceae bacterium. Lineage (GTDB taxonomy): Bacteria > Bacteroidota > Bacteroidia > Bacteroidales > Rikenellaceae > Alistipes. The sequence goes on from JBCQTT010000011.1 coordinate 64,923, forward strand.
GACCGGCACCATCCACAAGGTCGAACCTCATTCTACAAGGTTGGCTACATTCACCTCTATTTCCGCTTCTAGATGGGGTCATCGAGCGCGAGAGTAGACATCGACCACTATACCCAACACATATCGCTCCGTGGACGAACACCTCCAACTCGGCACTGCACGCTGCGCGTATTGCTTGGATTTGGGATAGAGAGAGATTTCGCTCCAGAACTATTCGAGCAAAACCACTATCCGCCAAGAACTTAACACCTTCGGGTGTGGCATTATACATCTGCGTTGAGCTATGTAGCTCCACCTCCAACCCCATTCTCGCATAGGACAAATCCTGCACAATTAGCGCGTCGACACCCGTCGACACAACCTCCTGTGCCGCCCTTCGTGCCGCCTCTATCTCCTCCTCGAAAACGAGAGTGTTAAATGTGGCGTAGAGCTGCGCCCCATATTGATGGGCATACTCCACTGCTCGCGCGATATCCTCCACCGAGTTACCGGCAGCAGCGCGCGCCCCAAATCGAGACGCTCCAATATATATAGCATCAGCACCGTGGTCTATAGCGGCACGGGCTGCATCGAAATTTTTGGCAGGAGCGAGTAATTCTATTCGGTTCATTTAACGAGAAATATTTTACAAAGGTATGAAACATTTGAGAGATATTGCAGATTTTTTGACCAAAAAGAGACAACGACACGAATTTATCACTATATTGCGCCACTTATTAAAAAATATTAAATATGAAAAGAGTATTTATAACACTTTCTTTTGCACTATTGCTATGTGCTAGCTGCACTAGCGGAGCAGTGTCAACATCCGCTGTAGAGACCCCCGACGAGGCTATTGCTGCACTTAAGGCGGGTAACACACGTTACGCATCTGGTAGCTCTATCGCACCAAACTCTAATCAAGCACGACGCGATGAAACCCTAAACTCTCAAACTCCTTATGCCGCGATCATCGCCTGCTCCGACTCGCGTGTTCCCGTGGAGTTGCTCTTCGATCAAGGTATTGGAGATCTATTTGTGATCCGTACAGCAGGTAACTCTGTTGTGGGAGATGTTGTAATGGGTAGTGTCGACTACGCAATAGACCACCTTAATGTACCTCTTGTCGTGGTGCTAGGACATCAGAACTGCGGTGGAGTGACATCGGTAATATCTGTTAGCCACGACGATCACCACGCTCATCAACACAATGGATCTATTGGAGGATTATTGGAGGCTCTGACTCCAGCCGTGGAGGAGTTTGTGGGGCATCCCGAGAGACTAGACGAGGCGATTCACGTAAACGCAGAGGCACAAGTCGAGGCGATCAAGGAGGTTGACTACATCCAAGAGAAGATCAAATCGGGCAAACTAAAGGTCGTTAGCGCATACTATAGCATTGGTGACGGCACAGTTGTGTTTGACGAAGATTAAGAATTTTTTTAGTTAATATCCATTTTTAGTTGGATATTAATTGGAAAAATTCTAACCGTTACGCTTAAACCTCGACGGTGACATTCCGGTATGTTGCTTGAAGTACTTACCAAAGAATGATTGAGTTGAAAAGTTGAGTTCGGTGGCGATCTGCTGGATGGTGAGCCCCGAATATATCAACATAGATTTAGCCTCCAAGATGACCGATTCGTCGATCCACTTGGCGGCTGTTTTTCCACTTACCTCCTTGATTACTGCCGAGAGGTATTTCGCCGATATGTTGAGTTTCGTGGCGTAGAACTGCACATTTCGCTCCTGCTTGTTGTACTTGCGGAGCAGCAATACAAACTCGTCGAAGATAACTTCGGCACGCCCCTGCTTTATATCCTCGTCGTGCTCCTCACGCTGGTTGAGGTCGCTTAGAATATAAAAAATAGTGGTGAAAAGCGTTCGTATAATTTCGTTTTTGTAGCGCTCTTTGTCGCTGTTGAGCATCGTCTTGATGAGCTGAAAAAGTTGTCTAATCTCAGCTACATCGCGTTGCGTTGCGTGGATTACGGGGTTACGTCCAAAACGCATATAGATTGCAAGCGAGGTAGATAGGTCGACTTGAACCTCATTCATAAAGTTCTTAGACGACGAAATCAGATATGCCGCAGCGTCAACTGTACATTCGAGTGTTCGGATAATGCTCTCGGGGCTAAAGAACACAATGTCGCAAGGACGCACATCATACTCATTCATATCAATTGATACACGTGCCTCACCCTGCATCATAACAATTGCGGCAAAACCATTGATGGAGACAGGTCGTGTTGCGGTGTGGTTACTGTCCGGTGTTAGGCTCGTGATAATAAGATCATTCGAGAGATAACTCACATCATCTAACTCCATCTTTATACGGCTCAACGAGACTCGTTTCAACGACTTTGATTTGATCTTTTTAGGCTCCATCTTGACTTCAATTTTAGTAATATTAATCCTCTAACAACATACCTCGGATCTCGTCAGATATGTACTCTCGATACTCCGACTCCTCCTCTCGCGCGCGCGCGTTATTATATATAAAATAGACCTCGCAATTTTCAATTTTTTGGGCTAGCTCTTCGGCTTTCTGATCGCCCGCCGCCATTAGCATTGTCGCATAAGCATCCGCCTCAGCACAGCTCGGTGCGAGAACACTCACCGACAACAACTCCGACGAAAAACTACGACCCGTTTTGGGGTCGATTGTGTGGACAATCTTCTCGCCATCCTCCGTAAGGTAGAATCGACGATAGTTTCCCGACGTTGCCATCGCCCTCAGGGGTGAGTTGGGGTCGATTTGTATGCGTCGCTCAAGGAGCTGCCCATCGCTCATATTACCATCGACGGGGGTCTCAATACCCACACGCCACCCTTCGCCCGATGGATTAACACCTCGAAAGCGTAACTCCCCACCAACCTCAATGATATAGTTTTGCGCACCATAAGATTCGAGGATCGAGGCTAGACGATCGACCGTATATCCTTTAGCTATGGAGTTAAGGTCGATTTGCGTTCTGCTGTCGCGCTTCACGATTCGTCCCTGCACGATCGAAATCCCCTCGTAGCCCACAAACTGAAGTAGCGAGTCCACGTTTGGAGACTCCGTACGCCTGTCAGCACCAAATCCCCACGCCTTCACTAGCGGAGCGACTGTTATGTCATAAACCCCATCCGAGAGTCTACTGATTGAGTCAGCAAGACGTATGTTATCCTCCAACCACGGTGTTAGCTCATCACTTTCGCCACGATTTATACGACTCAACTGCGACTCTGGGTCGAAAAGCGACATCTCCGATATCATCTTCGCGTTGAGCATATCGATCTGTTCGACGATCTGCCTGCGTGTCGAGAGCGGGAGCTGAGCCTTCAAATGGTATGTTGTACCTAGCATAGCCCCCTCGATAGCGAGATAACTACCTGACGAAGAGGCACACCCCACAAAAAGTAGAGCAACCGCAAAAATAGGAAAGATAGAACTATATAGCTTTTTCATCAAAATATGGTATATATACCAACAAAGATAACAAAAATATAGAAAAATAAATCATAATTCAACGAAAATATTCAAACAAAAACCTAATAATAACAGTTTTTATTCTCTGTGATGTTGTAAGTTACGAAAAAAACACTACCTTTGTGCCACGCTCTGGCGTAATTACGAGTAAGGGTAATGCGTCGTAGAGTGGAACTAATAAATTTTTAGGCAAAAATGGCTTATCTATCAACAGAAAAAAAGCAAGAAATTTTCGGTCAGTACGGATCGTCTAACACAGACACAGGCTCTCCAGAGTCTCAGATCGCGTTGTTTTCATTCCGTATCGCCCACCTTACTGAGCACCTTAAGAAAAACAAGCACGACTACGGAACACAGCGTTCTTTGCTTCGTCTTGTTGGAAAGCGTCGCCGTCAGTTGGAGTATTTGAAGGTTAACGATATCGATCGTTACCGCGCAATCCTAAAGGAGCTCAACCTACGTAAGTAAGAGCACAAAACTAAAAAATAGGGCAGGTGAGGTATCACTTGACCCTATTTTTTCCTTATTTGGATGAAGAAGAGACACGAAGAGAAAACGAAATAGAAGTAAAAAAAATGGAAGAGAACAAGTTGTTCAACCCCGTCTACAAGAGCATTACGCTCGCAGACGGTCGCGAAATCACAATCGAAACAGGTAAGGTTGCTAAGCAGGCAGATGGATCTGTTGTTTTACGTCAGGGCGATACGATGCTCCTCGCAACAGTTGTTGCTGCAAAGGATGCTAAGCCCGACACAGATTTTATGCCACTTCAAGTGGAGTATAAGGAGAAGTACGCATCTTGTGGACGTTTCCCCGGTGGATTCCTCAAGCGCGAAGGTCGTGCTGGTGATGCTGAGATCCTCGTAGCACGTCTTATTGACCGCGCATTGCGCCCTCTATTCCCCGCTGACTACCACGCCGATGTATTCGTTACAGTGAACCTTATCTCGGCCGACAAAGATATTCAGCCCGACGCACTCGCAGGTTTGGCTGCCTCAGCTGCACTTGCTGTGTCGGATATCCCATTCAACGGTCCTATCTCAGAGGTGCGCGTAGCTCGTATCGACGGTGAGTTCGTTATCAACCCTACATTCTCGCAGATGGAGCAGGTAGACCTCGACATTATGGTTGGTGGTACTATCGACAACATCTTGATGGTCGAGGGTGAGATGCACGAGGTGAGCGAGGATGTAATGCTCGACGCTATAAAGTTCGCTCACGAGGAGATCAAAAAGCACTGTGAGGTGCAGATGGAGCTTAGCCGCGAGTTGGGTAAGGATGTGAAGCGCACATATTGCCACGAGGTGAACGACGAGGAGTTGCGTCAGCAAGTTATCGCAGACCTATACGAGAAGGCATACGCTATCGCTACAAGCGGAACAAAAAAGCACGAGCGTGCTGAGATGTTCGAGACTTTGGAGGCTGACTACATCGCAGCTCTCTCGGAGGAGGAGCAGGCTGAGAAGACAGCTCTTATTAAAAAATATTTCCACGACGATGTGTTGAAAATGGCTATGCGCAATATGATCCTCGACGAGGGACAGCGCCTCGACGGTCGTAAGACTGACGAGATCCGCCAGATCATCTGCGAGACTGGATACCTTCCAGCTGCTCACGGATCTGCACTCTTCACTCGCGGTGAAACTCAGTCGCTTACGACTGTTACGTTGGGTACAAAGATGGATGAGAAGCAGAAGGATGAGGTTCTTGTTCAGGGTACAGAGCAGTTCGTTTTGCACTACAACTTCCCTCCATTCTCTACGGGAGATCCACGCCCACAGCGCGGTTTGAGCCGTCGTGAGGTTGGTCACGGTCACTTGGCTTGGAGAGGTCTTAAGCCGATGGTTCCAACAGGAGCGGAGAACCCATATGCAGTTCGCGTCGTTTCTGATATTTTGGAGTCTAACGGATCTTCATCTATGGCTACTGTTTGTGCTGGTACGTTGGCACTTATGGATGCTGGTGTAAAGTTGAAGAAGCCTGTTTCGGGTATCGCAATGGGACTTATCTCTGACTCTAAGAGCGGTAAGTGGGCTGTGTTGTCTGACATCTTGGGTGACGAGGATCACTTGGGTGATATGGACTTCAAGGTTACCGGTACAAAGGATGGTATCACTGCTACACAGATGGATATCAAGGTTGATGGATTGTCGTACGAGATCTTGGCTGCTGCATTGGAGCAGGCTCGTGTAGGTCGTCTCCACATCTTGGGCAAGATCACCGATTGCATCGCTGAGCCTCGTGAGGACTACAAGCCATTTGTGCCTCGTCTCGTACAGATCTCTATCCCTCAAGATATGATCGGTGCGGTGATAGGACCGGGCGGAAAGATCATTCAGGATATTCAGAAGACTACAGGCACAACTGTTACAATCACTGAGGTTGACAACAAGGGTCTTATCGACATCTTCGGCGTGAACAAGGAGGCTATCGACGCGGCAATCGCTCGCGTTAAGGCTATCGTTGCAATCCCTGAGGTTGGTGAGACATACAACGGAACAGTTAAGTCTATCGTTGCGTTTGGTGCATTTATCGAGATTATGCCCGGTAAGGATGCACTACTCCACATCTCGGAGATCGACTACAAACGTTTCGAGACAATGGACGAGGCTGGACTCAAAGAGGGTGACAAGGTTGACGTTAAGTTGATCGGTGTCGATGCTAAGACTGGCAAGTTGAAACTTTCTCGCAAGGCGCTACTCCCCAAGCCAGAGGGTTGGGTAGAGCGTGAGCGTAAGCCTCGCGAGGAGCGCGGTGAGCGTCGCGAGCGCCGATAAGGTGAGCATTTCACAACACAAGAAGAGGGGGTTTCCAAACAGTTGTTTTGGAGACCCCCTCTTCTTTCTTCTTGTCGACTCTACTTCGTTAAGATCGAACGTATGCTCTGAATTAACATCGCTATTGCAACCTCGTTCTGCCCTCCCTCGGGGACAATAACATCTGCATATTTCTTTGAGGGCTCGACAAACGCCTCGTGCATCGGTTTTACGGTATTCATATATTGGTTGATAACTGAGTCCATCGTGCGTCCACGCTCACACACATCGCGAATTATACGACGCGCCAAGCGAACATCTGCATCGGTGTCGACAAATATCTTCATATCCATAAGTTCGCGCAGCTCCTTGTGCTCGAAGATCAAAATTCCATCGACAATAATAACTTGTGACGGAACAACTGTGACCTCCTGAGCCATACGATCGTGGTCGACAAATGAATATACGGGGCGCGAGATGGTCAGACCCGCTTTGAGAGCCTTGATGTGATCCACCATCATATCGGTGTCGAATGATTGAGGATGGTCGTAGTTTAGCTTTGTTCTCTCTTCGTACTTGAGCTCTGGGTGCGCCTTGTAGTAGTAGTCGTGGCAGATTGTGATGACATCTTCGTCAGCAAACGCATCAATAAGACGATTTACAAATGTCGTTTTACCCGATGCCGATCCACCTGCTACGCCTATGACAATGGTATTATGTTTCATATTTATTATATTTGGAGGCTAAGAATGCTACAAAATTAAACATTTTATAGCATTTGTGCAAATTATTTTATGGCAGCTCTCCTAGCGCGCTTCGCCATTGCTGAGGCAAACACAAAATCACGAAGCTCCTCATTGTCACTATGGAGCAACTCCTCCTTGCCCCCTTCCCACCACTTTTCGCCACGGTAGATGTAGAGTATCTTTTCGCCAATCTCCATCACAGAGTTCATATCGTGTGTATTTATGATTGTCGTAATGTTATACTCCTCGGTTATGTCGTGGATGAGGTTGTCGATCACGATAGAGGTTTGGGGGTCGAGACCCGAGTTGGGCTCATCACAAAATAGATACTTCGGATTCATCACAATCGCACGTGCTATTGCGACACGTTTAACCATTCCTCCACTCAGCTCCGCAGGGTAACGCAGATGGGCACTATCCAACTTAACACGACTCAAACAGAAATTTACTCGCTCCATCTTCTCCTCCTCGCTCTGGTCAGTGAACAGGTCGAGTGGTAGTTTCACATTCTCAACAACTGTCGAGGAGTCGAGCAGTGCACCCCCTTGAAAGATCATACCCACATCCTTACGAACGTTTCGAAGCTCTTTGCCCGAGAGTCGCGTCACCGCAACATCATCGTAGTAGATACACCCCTCATCGGGACGATAGAGCCCCACCAAACACTTCAACATAACGGTCTTTCCCGAGCCGCTCTGACCTATAATTAGGTTGGTCTTTCCCGTCTCGAACTCTGCGGTGATACCTTTGAGAACTCTGTTTTCGTCGAAAGTCTTGACTATATTCTCCGCTCTTATCATTATATAAGTAGTATTTGTGTGAGGATTAAGTTGAAGATCATAACAACCACCGACGATGCTACCACCGCACGCGTCGACGAACGACCAACCTCTAACGAATTACCACCTACGTAGTATCCAAAAAATGCCGATATCGTGGTTATGATGAATGCAAAGACGCAACTCTTGATGAGAGAGTAGACGATAGAGTATGGTTTGAAGTCGGCTAATATACCCTCTACATAACTTGCAGGGGTCATAATGTCGGTTGCTGCCGCGATTACATACCCTCCAATAATACCAATTGCAATACTCAATATGTTGAGTAGCGGGAAGAAGAACACCGTGGCGATGATCTTTGGCAGGATGAGGTACGACGCTGAGTTGACACCTATAATTTCGAGGGCGTCGATCTGTTCGGTGATACGCATTGTCCCTATCTCCGAGGCGATGTTACTACCAACCTTACCCGATAGAATCAACGCAACGACGGTCGACGAAAACTCCAGAATCATCGTCTCGCGCGTGGCGTAACCGATCAAATATTCGGGGATAAATCCACCTTCGAGATTTATCGACATCTGGAGGGTGATGACGGCTCCGATAAAGAACGAAATGACCGCTGTAAGACCAACCGAGTCGAGACCCAGAGAGATCATCTCCGAGACGATACGCCCACGATAGATTGAAGGCTTCTCGAAGGAGGAGAATATTTGTCCTATTAGTTTGGTGTAGCGCCCAACGGAGGCTAATGTTTTGACTATCATCCCCTTCTACTTTTTGATCTCTTCGAACTCTACATAGTCCCCAACATCTTTCGAGACCTTTTTGTCCGTGGCAGCACTCTGCTCATCCGTAACGACGATCTTAACACGAGGATTCTGTTCCGCCCTACTTTCGCGACGAGCACTCTCCTGCGCAAACCCTCCAAAGTTACTATACTGCTGCCCCCCAGCTCTTTTACCCATCTGAGTGAGCTTCCACTTCAATATGAAACCTCCAACAATAGCGAGAAGAATGAGGACCAAAACAACACATATAATGACACCTACCGCCCCAAAAAGGAATGATGGTGATACAATCAATAAAAACAACAGTAACCACAAAAAGAGGTTATCTTTTATAATATTAAACATAGCTAAATTAGATATTATATAGTGACACACACCACAAAGATAGGAAAAATTTGCACTATCCAACAAAAATAACTAATTTTGAATCCAAAATATTGCCCATTTTAACGATTAATAACAATCAAAAATAGAAAATTATGCTTAATGCACTCACAGCAATCTCTCCAATCGACGGTCGCTATCGCCGTGTAACTGAATCACTTGGTGACTACTTCTCGGAGTCGGCTCTCATCAAATATCGTATTCGTGTCGAGGTTGAGTATTTTATCGCACTCTGCCAGATTCCACTACCTGAGTTGGAGTCATTCCCTCAGGAGAAGTTTGCTGATCTACGCTCTTTGTACCTTGACTTCAAATATGAGGATGCACAGCGCGTAAAAGAGATCGAGTCGGTGACGAACCACGACGTAAAGGCGATCGAGTATATCATCAAAGAGAAGATGGATGCAATGGGTCTTGAGGCATACAAAGAGTTTATCCACTTCGGTCTTACATCGCAGGATATCAACAACACATCGGTACCCCTCTCTATAAAGGAGGCTATAATCGACATCCTCACACCAGCACTCGAAGAGCTCCTCTCGACACTTCGAGGTATGGCTTCGGATTGGGCAAACATATCTCTACTCGCAAGAACACACGGTCAGCCAGCATCGCCAACAAAGCTCGGTAAAGAGATTCAAGTATATGTAGAGCGCCTCACAAAGCAGATTGAGATGATGAAGCAGATCCCAATGGCTGCTAAGTTCGGTGGCGCAACAGGAAATTTCAACGCTCACAACATCGCATACCCCGCTATTAACTGGGTCGATTTTGCCAATGCGTTTGTTGAGGGTGGCTTGGGGCTCTCTCGCTCGCAGTATACCACACAGATCGAACACTACGATATGTTGGCTGCACTGTTCGACGCATTGAAGCGCATAGATACAATTATGATCGACCTCGCTCGCGACTTCTGGAGCTACATCTCTATGGAATACTTCAAGCAGCGCATCAAAGCTGGTGAGGTTGGTTCGAGTGCAATGCCTCACAAGGTGAATCCTATCGACTTCGAGAATGCTGAGGGTAACTTGGGTATCGCAAATGCAATCTACGAGCACCTATCGGCTAAGTTGCCAATCTCGCGACTTCAGCGCGACTTAACAGACTCAACTGTTTTGCGAAATGTTGGAGTGCCGATTTCGCACACCCTTATCGCTGTACGTTCTCTTCAGAAAGGGTTGGGTAAGGTGATCTTGAACCAAGCGGCTATCGACGCAGACCTCGAAAATAACTGGGCTGTGGTAGCAGAGGGTATTCAGACATATCTCCGTCGAATCGGCTACCCATCTCCATACGAGGCTCTAAAGGCACTCACACGCACTAATAGCCACATTACAGCGGAGTCTATCTCGGAGTTTATAACGACACTCGACGTAAGCGATGAGGCAAAGGTAGAGCTACGCAAGATAACTCCACACTCATATACTGGAGTGTTGTAGAGATCATTGATATTGGGAACTATTCTGGGGAGTTTAAGATCTCCCCAAAATAGTTTTTCAATATTTTTTACTCTCTAAATTTGCAATAATGATAATTTGTCACTATATTTGTGACGCTCAAATGTAGAGCATTTATTGAGAGGGCCTATAGCTCAGTTGGTTAGAGCAGCGGACTCATAATCCGAAGGTCGTGGGATCATGCCCCTCTGGGCCCACTTAAGCAATGTGGTCAAAAATAGTTGGTTTGAAAACCTCTATTTTTGACCACATTTTTCTATTTTTATTTTAATATATTGGCAATTACCTCGTCCATCTTTGCTGTGATTTGCTCCGTGCAGAGGTTGCCGATACTTCCTTCGTGGGTGTGGTGAACCTCTTTGGTGGGTTCGTAGCGACCCTCCTGAACCTCCATACCCACCTGCTTATATGCCTCGCGGAAAGGTGTGCCATCCATTACCAGTTTGTTTACATCCTCCACTGTGAAGAGGTAGTTGTAACGTGGATCGTCGAGGATTGAATCTTTGATCTCGATATGTTGCAACATAAAGTCACACATAACCAAAGAGCGTCGTAGCTCCTCTGTTGCTGGGAAGAGTACATCCTTTAGGAGCTGTAGTTCGCGGTGATATCCTAGTGGCAGGTTCGATGTCAACAGAGAGATCTCGTTCGGGAGAGATTGCAACCTATTACAACGACCACGCATAAGTTCAAACACATCGGGGTTTTTCTTGTGGGGCATAATGCTCGACCCTGTTGTATATTTGTCGGGGAACTTGACGAATGAGAAGTTCTGACTGTTGAATAGACAGACATCCATTGCGAACTTTGCGACAGTTGAGGCGATAGAGGCGATCGCATAGGCTGTAGATCGCTCACTCTTGCCACGGCTCATCTGTGCTGCTACGACGTTGTAGTGCATAGTTTTGAACCCTAGCAGCTCTGTTGTCATCGTACGGTTAAGGGGGAACGACGATCCATATCCGGCGGCAGATCCTAGAGGGTTTTGATTTACAGTGTCGTATGCAGCCGATAGTAGGCGCATATCATCCACCAACGACTCTGCGTAGGCGCCAAACCACAATCCGAATGATGATGGCATTGCGACTTGGAGGTGGGTATAACCGGGCATCAAAACAGCTTTATGCTCCTCGCTAAGGCTCTGTAGGCGGTCGAAGAGGCGTTTTACGTCTTGTGCGATTTCGCGAATCTCCTCACGGAGGTAGAGCTTCAAGTCGACCAATACTTGATCGTTACGAGAGCGTCCAGAGTGGATTTTCTTACCTACGTCACCCAATCGACGAGTAAGTAGTAGCTCCACCTGAGAGTGGATATCCTCCACACCCTCCTCGATTTCGAACTCTCCTGCGAGGATCTCCTCTTTGATTTTACCTAGCCCCTCAAGTAGAGTTGCGAGCTCCTCCGACTCTAGGAGTCCGATGCTCTCCAACATTGTGATGTGGGCGATTGACCCCTCTACGTCGTAACGTGCGAGGCGCATATCTAGTTCGCGGTCGCGACCTACGGTGTAGGTCTCGATCATCTGGTCGGGCTCATACCCTTTACTCCATAGTTTCATATATCTGAGCTAATTTGTCTATATAGTTTATGTAAAATTCCACTCCTGCCTCAACCTCCGCAACACCGACCCACTCATCGGCTGTGTGTGATCGAGCAGAGTCACCAACTCCGATCTTGAGCGATGCCCAACTCATCAGAGCCATATCGGAGGTTGTGGGAGAGATGTAAGGTGTTGCCCCGAGCTCCTTGGCTGCGTGCAGAAGCGGATGTGACTCGTCGAGTGCCGATGCTCCGATGCGCGTTGAGCGAGGGGTGATTGTTGACTCTAACTCTTTGGCGAGTAGGTCGACCATCTCTTGATTTGTATATGCGTCGGTGGTGCGACAATCCACAACGAAGTGGCATTTGTCGGGTACGACGTTATGTTGTGTGCCACACTTAATCATTGTCGTTGTGAGGCGAATATCTCCGAGTAGGGCAGATCTTTTGGGGAAGGTAAATGTTCGCAGTTTTTCGATGTCGCGTATGGCTCGATAGAGGGCATTATCTCCTTCGTTACGCGCTGCGTGACCGCTCTTTCCCGCCGCTACACAATCCAGAACGACTAACCCTCGCTCACCGATTGCAGCGTCGAGGAGTGTTGGTTCTCCGACGATTGCGAAATCGACACACTCCAACTCCTTAGCAAGAGAGCGTATTCCACCCTCACCCATAACCTCCTCCTCGGCAGTTATGGCGAGGAGAGTGTTGAATGGTAGTCTATCCGATGTTGGGTAGTGGGCAACGAAAGCGCTCATCAACCCCACAACAGATGCTCCGGCATCATTACTTCCGAGACCATACAACCGCCCATCTTCGATGTCGGGAGAGTATGGGTCGCGAGTGTAGCTCTCTGCAGGACGTACTGTGTCGTGGTGTGAGTTGAGGAGAAGTGTTGGGCGCGCCTCTACGTCGAACCCAACACTATATGCCAAAACATTATTGCCACGACGCACCGTCGCAACACCACGCTCCTCCAACCACTCTTCGATGATTGTTGCTGTGGCGCTCTCCTCACGCGAGTGCGAGGGGGTTGCGATCAACCTCTTTAGTAGCTCTAATGCCATCTCTCTTACTCCATAATTGATGTTCCGCTCTGCTCCAACAACTCGTCTGAGTGTTTGATGCAGACACGTTTAACACCCTTAGCAACCGCTTTGAGGGCATTTTCGATCTTGGGGATCATACCGTCGCTGATTACTCCATCTGCCTTGAGAGTGGGATAATTCGCCGGTGTAACAAGTTCAATTACGCTGTTATCGTCGTTTACATCGCTAAGGACACCGCGCTTCTCGAAGCAGTATATTAGGTCTGTCGCAGCGATACGTGACGCCCCGAGAGCCACCGACGACGCTACCGTGTCGGCATTGCAGTTGAGCAACATACCCTCTCCATTGTGCATTATGGCACAGAAGACGGGGGTGATACCAGCCTCTAGCAACACCTTTAGTAGTTCGCTATTTACATTCGCAGGGTCGATGTCGCCCACAAAACCAAAATCTATTGGATTTGCAGGGCGTTTCGTAGCTTTGATAGCGTTGGCATCTGCACCCGAGAGACCTATAGCGTTACAGCCATTCATCTGGAGTGCTGCCACGACCTGTTTGTTCAACAACCCGGCATAGGTCATCGTTACGATATCCAACATAGCTTTATCTGTGACGCGACGCCCCTCGATCATAGTCGTCTCGACACCGATATCTTTCGCCAAGCGAGTTGCGATCTTACCACCTCCGTGGATCAAGATCTTCGCCCCCTCCAACTTTGCAAATCGCTCCATAAATGAGGCAAATGCTACCTCGTTATCAATGACGTTACCGCCAATTTTTACGACCGTAATCTTCTCCATTACTCCAAACCCTCCAATATTCTCTTTATAACAACCTGAGCCGATATCTCACGATTGGCAGCCTCTGGGATGACCAAAGATCTCTCCGACTCGATAACATCATCTGTAACGATCATATTGCGACGAACCGGAAGGCAGTGCATAAAGAAGGCATTATTCGTGAGAGCCATCTTCTCGGTATCGACCGTCCAGCTGCGATCCATCGAGAGGATCTCACCGTAGTTAGGGTCTGTATATGCAGCCCAGTTCTTGGCGTAGATGAAGTCTGCCCCTTCGAATGCTTTTTTCTGGTCATACTCGATCGCTGCACCTTGAGTGAACTTCTCATCCAACTCATACCCTTCGGGGTGTGTCACCACAACCTCGTAGTCTGCTGCAACCATCCACTCAACGAATGAGTTTGGCACAGCCTGAGGTAGTGCACGGGGATGTGGAGCCCACGTTAGAACAACCTTTGGGCGTGGTTTTGTCTTGTGCTCCTCGATTGTGATGAGGTCGGCAAAGCTCTGCAAAGGGTGACCCGTCGCAGCCTCCATACTGAACACGGGACGTCCCGAGTAGCGTATAAACTGCTCGATAACCTCCTCACTATAGTCAGCCTCCTTAGACTCGAACCTAGCAAATGAACGAACACCGATTACATCACAATACGAACCCATAACAGGTATCGCCTCTAGAAGATGTTCGGGTTTGTCGCTATCCATAATCACACCTCTCTCAGTCTCCAACTTCCAAGCACCTTGATTTACGTCGAGAACGATCACATTCATTCCCAAGTTCATAGCCGCCTTTTGAGTGCTGAGGCGAGTGCGCAGGCTAGAGTTGAAGAAGATCATCAAAAGAGTCTTATTCTTTCCTAGCTCCATAAATCCGAAGCGATGTTTTTTGATCTGTAGCGCCTCTTTGATTGCAGCTTTGATGTTACCAATATCTGCTACGCTGGTGAATTTTTTCATTATAGTAGTTCTTTAAGGTTGTCAACAAAGAAGTCTGCCTCGAATTTAGTTATGTTGAGAGCGGGTAGTAGTCTCACAGTTGATACACCAGCACCGCCGGTGAAGATCTTTTTCTCGAAGAGCAATCTCTTGCGAAGATCCGAAGCCGACCCCTCAATCTCAAAACCAATCATAAGTCCGCGACCACGAACCTCCTTGATCTGCTTGATGTTGCGAAGTCGCGCCATCGTGTACTCTCCGATCTGCTCTGCATTTTCGACGAGGAGATTATTTTCGATAACATCCAACACCGCAATTGCCGCAGCACACGCCAAGTGGTTACCTCCGAACGTAGTACCCAACATACCGTAGCTAGCCTCGAACTCAGGTGAGATCAAGACACCGCCAATCGGGAATCCGTTACCCATACCCTTAGCGGTTGTTATGATGTCGGCTTTGATGCCAGCCCACTGGTGGGCAAAGAAACGTCCCGAACGACCATAACCCGACTGAATCTCATCGAGAATCAACACCACACCATACTTTGTGGTCATCTCGCGGAGCTCAACCATAAACTCATCTTTGGGGACGTGGATGCCCGATACACCTTGAATACCCTCGATGATTACAGCACAATACTCCCCCGTTGCGAGTTCTCGCTCGACAGCTGCCGAGTCGTTGAGATCTACGAACGTTACATTCTCCGTACGATTGAATGGCGACACGATCTTTGGGTTGTCGGTGAGAGCCACCGCACCCGAGGTACGTCCGTGGAACGCCTTCTTGAATGCCAAGACCTTAGCCTTATTTTTTGCGAATGAAGCCACCTTAACAGCATTTTCGTTCGCCTCAGCACCCGAGTTACAGAGGAATAGATTGTAGTTATCGTATCCCGAAATTCGACCCAACTTCTCTGCCAACTCCCCCTGAAGTGAGTTCTCGACAGAGTTTGAGTAGAATGCCAACTTCTCCAACTGAGCCTCGATGAGCTTGTTGTAGTGTGGGTGTGAGTGACCTATCGAGATCACTGCGTGACCACCATATAGGTCGATATATTGCGTCCCCTCCGCATCGTATACATAGTTGCCTAAGCCCCGAACAGGTTCGATGGCGTAGAGTGGATATACATCAAAAAGTTTCATATTTGTTACTATTTTTTTAGAATCCTGATGGTTTGAGGGCTACGCCGCATCTCTCGTCGAGTCCAAACATCAAGTTCATATTCTGCACAGCCTGACCCGACGCACCCTTCAAAAGGTTGTCGATCACGCTCACAATGTGTAATTTGTCGCCGTGCTTCTTAACCGAGATGATGCCTTTGTTGGTATTTACAACCTGCTTCAAATCGGGATACTTTGCAACGACGAATGTAAATGCGGCGTCGGCATAGAAATCTTTGTAGATATTCTCAGCCTCCTCCTGTGTGAGGTCGGTCTTGATATACATACTCACAAAGATTCCTCGTGCGAAGTCACCACGCATAGGGACGAAGTTAATCATCTTATCGAACGATGGTTGTAGCCACTTAAGGGTACGACCGATCTCCAACAGATGTTGGTGCTCGAACGACTTGTAGACCGAGATATTATCCGACCTCCAGCTAAAGTGAGTTGTCGCAGCTGGTTTCACACCCGCTCCAGTAGAGCCTGTCAACGCCTGTACGTGAAGTTCATCTTTTAGCTCGCCAGCCGCCGCCAATGGCAACGCTGCAATCTCGATAGCTGTTGCGAAACAGCCCGGGTTAGCAACTTTCGTAGCTGCCTTAACTCTATCGCGGTTGATCTCGGGCAATCCATAGACAAACCCATCGCTCTCGTCGCGGAAATCTTGTGCCAAGTCGATTAGCTTAACTCTCGCAGGTACATCATTCTCCTCCAAGAACTTGCGGCTCTGACCGTGTGCCGAGCACAAAAATAGTGCGTCGACACTATCAAAGTCGTGCTCCGAACTGAACGTTAGCTCCGTTTCGCCGATGAGTCCTCCGTGAACGTCACAGATAGCGTTACCTGCGTTACTTGTTGAGTGAACAAACTTTATCTCTACCTCTGGGTGGTGTACCAAGATGCGGAGCAGCTCACCTGCTGTGTAGCCTGCTCCACCTATTACTCCTACTCTAATCACTCTACTCGTTGCGTTTTTGAACGTTATAGAAGATCTTCATCTGGTTACCCAAGATCTTCGTGAATCCCTTAACATCGTCAGCGCTCCAAGCCTTGTTAACCTCACCATACTCACCGAAATCAGTCTTCATAAGATCCCACTCCGAGTCAACACCAACCAAGGTGTAACCCAACGGACGAAGCATAACCTCTACAGTTCCCGACACGTTTGTCTGAGAGCTCTCCAAGAACTGCTCAATGTCACGCATTACAGGCTCTAGATATTGTGCCTCGTGGAGAAACATTCCATACCAAGTCGACATCTGATCCTTCCAATACTGCTGCCACTTTGTGAGGGTATGTTTCTCCAACATCTTGTGAGCTGCGATGATTACGATTGGTGCTGCCGCCTCGAATCCTACACGTCCCTTGATACCGATGATAGTATCTCCGATGTGCATATCACGTCCAATACCATACTTCGAACAGATGCTCTCCAACGCTACGATTGCCTCGACCTTATTCTCATATGCTACGCCATTAACCTGTACGATCTCACCCTTCTCGAATGTGATTTTGAGTGACTCCTCGCCCTCTGCTGTAACCTGCGATGGGTATGCGCTCTCGGGGAGAGTCTGCTCCGACTTCAACGTCTCCTTACCTCCGATGCTAGTTCCCCAAAGTCCCTTGTTGATTGAGTACTCCATCTTCACGAAGTCAGCTACATAACCTCTCTCCTTGAGATAGTTGATCTCATACTCGCGTGTGAGGATCATATCGCGTGTAGGGGTAATGATCTCGATCTCGGGCGCTAGGATCTCGAACGTAAGGTCGAAACGAACCTGATCGTTACCCGCTCCTGTTGAACCGTGAGCTACCGCCTCTGCACCGATCTGCTTAGCATACTCGATGATTGCGATTGCTTGGAAGATACGCTCCGACGACACAGAGATTGGGTAGGTTCCATTACGCAATACGTTACCATAAACCATATAGCGGATACTCTTGTTGTAGTAGTCTGTCGTCACATCCAACGACGCGTGCGACGTAGCACCAAGTGCCAATGCACGCTCCTCGATGCGCGCCAACTCCTCGGTGTCGAAACCACCTGTGTTAGCAACAGCTGTGTGAACCTCGTAGCCACACTCGTCGCTCAAATACTTTACGCAAAAAGAGGTATCGAGACCTCCGCTAAATGCTAGTAGAACCTTTTTCTTTCCCATTGTATTATAGTCTTTGTGTTATTTATTTTATTTATAGTTGCCTATTTTAGGCTAAATTTCTTTTGGAATATGCTCTTCATCAACATCAAGTATGGCTCTATTCCAGAACGTTTTTTGTTTTGCGGAGCGTTCGGGTCATACAGCATACCTGTGCAGAGGCACATTCTTCGACCGTTACGTTGCAAGATGTCGAAGTTACAACACCCCTCGCACCCCTTCCAGAACGTCTCGTCGTCGGTGAGCTCCGAGAACGTTACAGGAACATAACCTAGCTTCGAGTTGAGTTTCATAACCGGCAGAGAGGTCGTGATACTAAATAACTTCGCCTCGGGGAACTTCTTGCGCGCTAGCTCAAATGTTTTACACTTGATCTTCGCCGCCAGACCCATATTACGATATGTTGGGTCGACAATCAAACCCGATGTTGCAACATAATCGTCGTGTCCCCAACTCTCGATGTAGCTAAATCCTATCAGTTTCTCCCCGTCGAGGGCTACAACAGCCTTGCCATCATTGATCTTCGATGCAATATACTCTGTAGATCGCTTTGCGATACCCGTACCACGCTGCAATGCCGATTCATAAATGAGGTTACATATATATTCTGAGTGTTTTGCGTGCTCAGGCAGTGCGTTCTTTACAACAATATTTTTTTGATCCATTTTGTATTTTATCTCTTCTCTAACTATTCGTCCTATAAACCCTTGTTACACCCTTAACCTTGAGTATCGAGTGTATCAACGTATCGACAACACCGGTACTTGGTACCTCTATGGTTATTGTTCCTGCGGCTGTGCCGTCGGGGCGTGAGGTGATGGATATGTTTCGTATCACTAACTTCAGATCGCGGCTTATGACCTCCATAATCTGATTCGTCACTCCGTTGCGATCCTTCATAACAACTGCGATTGTCACTCGAAATGCACCCGACGAACTCGACTTCCACCGCGCCTCCATCACTCGATAGGGATACATCTCCCTCAGTCGTCGAGCATTGGGGCAGTCGTTGCGGTGAATTGTCACTCCTGCCGACACCGTCACAAATCCAAATATATCATCTCCCTTGATCGGGTTGCAGCATCGTCCCAACTTGTAGTCGAGGTTGTTGATGCCTTCGTCGATCAACAGAGCATCGCTACTCTGTGTTGTTGTAGCGGTTTTATTGATTGCGCGCTCCTGCTTTTGTCGTTCGATCTCTGCCGCTGCGGCTCGTCGTAACTCCTCCGCCTCACCCGATATTAACCTATTTAGCAACTCTTTGATATGGGCAATCTCCACCTTCTGGAGCGCTATCATCTCATAGAGCTGCGTACCCGTTCGAACCTTGAACTCCTTGCATAGATAGGCTACCGCCTCATCCATCGAGATCGTTAGCTTCCAGTTCTTAATCTTTCGCTCCAACTCCTCGCGCCCAACAAGTGCACTACGTGCCTTCTGTTCGCGCAGGATGCTCTTTATCTTTGTTCGAGCCTTGCTCGTGATGACTATGTTGAGCCAATCGGGTTTAGGGGTTTGGTTCTTCTGGGTCTGTATCTCCACGATGTCACCGCTCTCCAACTTCTCGCGTATCGACGCTGCGTGTCCATTGATGCGCCCTCCCACACAGGTTGCCCCGATGTTGGAGTGAATGTCGAACGCAAAGTCCAGAAGTGTCGCCCCGTCGCGTAGTTTTCGGATATCTCCGTTGGGGGTAAAGACAAATATCTCATCACTCGCCGGCTCTGCATCGAATCGGTCGGCTATCGACTCCGTGGTCTCATCCATCAGCTCTCGCAACCTCTCCAACCACTTCTCTGAGGTTTGAGCACCTTGATTTACACCCTTGTATCTCCAGTGTGCCGCAACACCTCGCTCCGCGACAGCGTCCATTCGTTCGGTACGGATCTGTATCTCGACCCAGCGACCTTTGCCCGCAGCAACGGTGGTGTGGAGTGACTCATAACCATTCGACTTAGGGATTGTAATCCAATCTTTGAGTCGCTGAGGGTTGGGGGTGTAACAATCACTCACGAGTGAGTATGCCATCCAACACTGCTGCTTCTCAACCTCCCTTTCGCAATCTATAACAATGCGAATTGCGAAGATGTCGTAGATCCCCTCGAATGGGATATTATTTTTTGTTATCTTGTTCCAGATCGAGAAGATCGACTTCGTACGCCCCTTGACGTGATACTTTATTCCTGTTGCATCGAGTCGCTCCCTGATAGGTTGAATAAAACTCTTGATAAATTCGTTGCGCTCATCCTCTCCCTCAGCGAGTTTTGTCTCAATCTCCTTGTAGGTCTTTGGTTCGAGGTAGCGTATGGCGAGATCCTCCAACTCCGACTTAATGCGATATAACCCCAACTTATGGGCGATCTGCGCATAGAGGTGTAGACTCTCCCAACTCTTCTTGTGCCACTTCTCGGGAGGGAAGCTCTCGATAGAGCGCATAACCTCCAATCGATCTGCCAACTTGATGAGTATAACACGTGGGTCGGTCGAGTAACTGATAATGAGTTCGCGGAAGTTGTCCGCCTGCTCCGATACTGTTTTGAGTTTGATTTGAGATATGTTGCACAGCCCCATAGCGATACCTAGAGGCTCCTCTCCAAACTGCTCCTTAATTTCGTTTGTTAGTGTGATAAAATTTGTTTTTCCCTCGTCATCGTCGCTCTTGAATGCGACACGCACTACGTCGTGGAGAATGGCGGCGAGCGATGAGTTGATACCCAACCCCACCTCTTCGATTACGATTTGAGCAACATTCACACCGTGGCGAAGCATTGGACTGCCATCATAACGCAAAAGACCCGATAGTCTCTTTGAGGCAAACTCCAACGCTTTATCAACGAGCTCTTGGCTGCCTTCGGAGAAATCCTTTTGAGCCAAATGTCGTAGATTATCGTAACGTTCTAAGATCATACGCCTCAAAAGTAGTTATTTTTTCGTGGAATATACCATAAAACAAAACTTTTTAGTAATTTTGATCGAAAATAGGGGTGATTAATATACCTATGTATATATTGCTGACATAAAAAGTATAAAAAGATGGAAAAAGTTAATGTCGAAGAGCGAGTGGAGCGTGCACGAAACCTCTTTACTTCGGGTTACAATTGTGCACAGTCGGTTGCAATGGCGTATGTAGATCTGTTTGATGTCGAGGGGTCGACAATTATGGCTGTAGCATCGTCGTTTGGTGGCGGTATGGGGCGTCTGCGCGAAGTGTGTGGTGCGGTGAGTGGAATGTCGATAATTGCAGGGTTGATGATTCCGGCAACAGATACCACCAACAAAGCTACGAAAACTGCAAACTACTCTCTAGTGCAAGAGCTTGCAGAGCAGTTTCGAGATCAGAATCGCTCCATTGTCTGCCGCGAACTCCTCGGACTCGATCGTCGCAAAGATGAACCTACACCATCCGACAGAACAGCAGAGTATTATAAAAAACGCCCCTGCGCAGATCTCGTTGCCGACGCAGCACGGATAGTTGGCGAAAAAATTAATGGTTAAATAACGTGTGTTTTTCCTGTTTTCGAATTGTACTGATGCGTTAATAATCTCTACCACTGCCCTGCGCGGGCGGCGGCGGAGGGCTCTCCGCGGAGCTTTGTTTTCGCTGCGATTGTTAATAGATTGATTCTCAATCTGCTATATATTGAGAAATGTTCGTAACCGTCCCAGCAACCCCATCTATCTAAAAGCCACCTAAGCTATGGTGCTTATGATTGAGGCTGCCATTTATGAGGCAGCAACGCCTCGAGATCTCG
>JBCQTT010000047.1:0-202 GCA_047174765.1 Rikenellaceae bacterium
CTGAGCAGATAGATGTTACAGCGGTGGTAGTCTACAACAATGACACAGACAACGAGTATTTCGCTACTGATGCAGAGATTGACGAACTAATGAAGTATATCAACTAATAATAATTACAGCAATGGGAAATTTCAGAACAAAGGTATTTAAGAGGGCGCACAGCCTCGTAAAGAGTACAGGCAAGGCGTTTGCCGTATGTTTG
>JBCQTT010000047.1:212-3144 GCA_047174765.1 Rikenellaceae bacterium
ATGTTTGGCAAAGGCGTGGAGTATTTACCGCCTCACTCGCAGAATGGCAACAGGGGTGGTAAAATTCAGCTATGAAAAGGTAGATGGCACACTACGCACCGCAAAGGGTACACTTCGAGAGGTAAGCCACCTAATCAAGGGCAACGGCAAAGATACCCCCTCAACCCTCCGCTACTTCGATGTAGATGCACAGGCTTTTAGGTCGTTCAAAATCGAGAACCTTATCACAGTTTACTAATCATTAACAGCCCTCAGCAATGGGGGCTACAAACCCCAAAAATATTACATAATATGACACACGTAAAAAAGGCAATCGCCAACACAGATGACCAACTAACAGCCAAAGAGCTGATTACTCAGTATGTAGAATTTAGTGCAGAGTGCGACACAACAGCACAGGCAAAGGAGGAGGCACTTAACAGCCTAATAGACCACCTTAAAGAGCTGAACACCCCAACCATCGAGGCTAATGAAGTCGAAGAGAATGGCGATGTAATACCTCTCTCTGATGCTGACAAAGCGTTGATTAATGTACTCTCTGAGCCAGTGTATAAATACAAATTCAGAGATGAATTAGGGTGCGGTAACTTGCCGTTGAGTGCCTTGTTTGATGTTGTGGGTGATCTCAAGTATTTATTCAAGGAGTTGAGATTTATGATACCTACAAGATCTCAACACCTTACGAATATACAGGTTGTTTTTGCCAACTATATGGCAAACGGCGAACTTGATAATGAGACTAAGACTCACAAGCTATCAACCCAACTATGGCTAATTGATATACTAACCAAACTCGATAGCAATAGAAGTATCATCGATGATGGCTACAACCTAACTTACGAGTTGTTAGACAAATTAGACACATATATTGCAGGATTAGGGCATAATTAGTATCTTTGTTGAGGTGTGAGGACGCACCACACAATGATAACTCAAAGAGATATGACACAGAGAATGTGTTGTGTCTCTTTTTTTGATGGGTGTATCGTTGAGGCTGATCGAGGATAATTCGGAATTTCCGAACTTGTAAGAGATCCTTACGAGTTGCGTATGACACGAATATATCATTATCCCTATTGTATAACCCGAAAATATTAGTACATTTGTGCTATCAATAGCCGTGTAGCTAATTGGTATGCAACTGCACCTCTCGGAATAGCGATATTTTGGCAGGTGCTTTTTTCGTCTACTTTTGAATTACTGACACTACACTGACATTTTCGACAAAAGAAAAACGCTAAATATCTAATTATAAGACATTTAGCGTTCTACATCGTACTCGGAGCGGGAATCGAACCCGCACGGGCATTGCTGCCCACAGGATTTTAAGTCCGGCGTGTCTACCTATTCCACCATCCGAGCAACTTAATCGCCACAAAGATAGATAAATTTATTTTACCTGCAAACTATTTCTTCGTTTCTATATGTTTTATGACAGCCTCCGGTGACAGAGCCTCAAACCACTCGATATCTACATCACGTCGGAACCACGTCATCTGACGCTTCGCATAACGTCGACTATTCCTCTGGATCAACTCCACAGCTCGCGAAAGATCGTACTCACCATCGAAACATCCAAACATCTCGCGATAACCAACCGTCTGCAACGAATTCAAATGGCGCAGCGAATAGACCGAACGTGCCTCCAACTCCAAACCCATCTCCATCATCTGCTCAACACGTCGATCTATGCGACCATAAAGCTCCGCACGCGGAAGATCCAAACCAACCTTAACAATCTCAAAATCACGCATCTTAGCACCACCCTGCCGAAGATCCGAATAGCGACCTCCCGATGCACGACACACCTCCAACGCCCGCATAACCCTCGCGCTATTTGCCCGATCAACCTCCTCATAAAACTCCGGATCACGCTCCTTCAACTCCGTCAAAAGAGCATCCAAACCGTCACTAACATAGAGGCTACGAACCGCCTCACGAACCTCGTCCGAGACCTCGGGCAACTCGTCAAAACCCTCGCACAACGCCTTGATATAGAGACCTGAACCTCCCACCGCAATAACCGTGTCGTGACTCTCGAACAGACCCCCCAAACACCTCAGCACATCGTGTTCGTACTCCCCTGCATTATAATCCTCCGCAAGGTCGCGACACGCTATGAAATAGTGTTCAACAGCCCTGAGATCTTCATCACTCGGCTGTGCCGTACCGATGGGTATTCCGCGATAGAGCTGGCGTGAATCGGTCGAGATAATAGGCGCATCAAAATGGTGAGCCAAAGCTAGACTCAACGAACTTTTGCCCGAACCCGTAGGACCTACTATAACGATCAATCGACGATCTTTTTGAGTTGACATAGAGGAAATTTGTATATATTATTGTATCTTTGCGCTTACGTAGGATACAAAGGTAGTAAAAAATTATGAAGAATATACGCAATTTCTGCATCATTGCACACATTGACCACGGTAAGAGTACCTTGGCAGATCGTCTGTTGGAAAAGACAAATACGTTGAGCCAACGACAGATGCAAGCTCAGGTATTGGATGATATGGATCTCGAACGTGAGAAGGGTATCACAATCAAGAGCCACGCCATACAGATGGACTATGTCGCCAATAGCGGTGAAAAATATACGCTCAACCTGATCGACACCCCGGGACACGTCGACTTCTCATATGAGGTGTCACGCGCTATTGCATCGTGCGAAGGTGCGCTATTGGTGGTTGATGCGACACAGGGCATTCAGGCTCAGACCATATCGAACCTTTACCTTGCCGTAGGTAGTGACCTTGAGATCATCCCCGTGATGAATAAGATCGACGTGGAGTCAGCGATGGTCGACGAGGTGAGAGATCAGATCATCGACCTAATAGGCTGCAAACCAGAGGAGATACTTCTTGCCTCGGGAAAGACCGGACAGGGCGTGGAGGAGATATTGGAGGCTATCGTGGAGCGAATTCCTGAGCCA
>JBCQTT010000048.1:0-3130 GCA_047174765.1 Rikenellaceae bacterium
TCACGTCCAAGTCGATGGCGAACGATGCTACTTAACCCATCGATGCCATTGCACATACTGACTGCTCCTATACAGAGATAGTATTGTAACTCTTGACCTAAGCAGAACATAGTTATTGAGTGACTATATATAGCTACGTAGGCTGCGCCTACTATTAACAATCGAAAAACGCATCACCACTAATCACTAATCATTAAACATTTATCATTTATCATTTACCCAAAAATAAACCCCATCGGTAAGATTTTGCTCTTAACCGATGGGGTTTATTTTGGGATGGAAGCGAAAGTTAGTCAACTGTTACCTGCGAATCCCACCACGTTGCATTGGGTTTGAAATTGGGGCTTAGCATATTCTTACGCTCTGTCTCCTTCTGCTTAAGCGTCTGTGTACGCCACTTCTCCTTCAACTTTGCCTCGTCTGCCGGATTATAATCCATATCTGCTACTGGCATCAAAGGATCTGTCTCATCCAACCACGCCAACAACTCCTTACTCAACTCCTTTACCTTCTCGGGATATTGCGCATTCAAATGCTCCTGCTCCGAGATGTCGATAGCTAAGTTGTAGAGCTCATATCGAAGATCCTCATAGTAGTAGATCAACTTCCAATCACCCTTGCGGATAATTGCCGACGGCTCTCCTCCCTGATTACCATAGTGTGGATAGTGCCAAAATATTGGTCGATCGGCAATCTCCTCACCCCTAAGAAGAGGGTTAATGTTGACTCCATCTATCTTTACATCACTCGGGATCTTGACTCCGGCATACTCCATTACTGTTGGGTAGTAGTCGATACCGATTACAGGTGTGTCACAGCTCTTTCCTGCCGACGCCTTAACCTGTGGATTCTTCACAATCAAAGGAACTCGGATACCACCCTCAAACTGCATTCCCTTACCTCCACGGAGTGGTGCTAGATTTGACGAAAAGGCATCACCCGACACAACACCGCCATTGTCAGAGGTGAAAATTATCAACGTATTCTCATCGAGACCCAATTTCTCAAGATTTGCAAGCACATATCCCACAGCATCATCCATCTGCTTAATCAAACCTGCATAGACTGGGTTATCTTGATGCTGACGAACTGGCATCGCGCGATCGCACTCAAAACCTGTCTCCGCAATACCCATCTGCTCAGCTTTGTCACGGAAATATTTCCAATTCTCCTCCGTTGTCTGGATCGGCGCGTGGACAGCGTAGAATGACAAATATGCAAAGAATGGCTGTTTCTTACTCTTTTTCTTGTGATCTTGGAGGAAGTTAACAGTCTCCTTAGCTAGGCGCATTGAGAGATTCTCTCCCGGCTCTAGATCCTCCAACGCAGGGTTTTTGTATGGCGAGAAGTATCCGCCCGCAGGTCCTCCACTAGCCCAACCTCCTTTGTTTATGTCGAAGCCACTACCCTCGGGAAGACTCTCCTCCAAGTCTCCCAAATGCCACTTTCCAGCCATAAATGTTTTATAGCCATTATCACGCAACAACTCTGGCATAAGCGTCAACTCAGGGTTGATCTGCCAATCATACTCAGGAGGTAACAGCTTTGTATAGCGATTTCGACTTTTCCACTTCTCGCCCGATGGACCTCCAATAAAGTTTGTTATGCCGTGATTGGCGGTATAGAGTCCACTCAAGATACTTGCACGTGAAGGGCTCGACACCTGACACGCCGAATAAGCATTAGTAAATACTGTTCCCTGCTCTGCGAGGGCGTCAATGTTTGGGCTCTCATAATATGAGCTCCCCATATACGATAGGTCGTTCCAACCCAAGTCATCCACAAGAATAAACAGAACATTCTGAGGTGCAGGTTTCGCCGCCGCTGCTGTAGTAAGCGTCGCGATACCCGCTAGAGGTAGTAGTAATTTTTTCATTATCGGTTTGTATTTGGTTATTCTCCAACAAAAGTATAAAAAATAAACTACAGTTGCAATTTTTCTCCAAAAATTAGTGCCGATACGTTAATAATCTCTATCACTGCCCTGCGCGGAGCTATTCTATATTTGCGATTGTTACTACGTGGGCTGCGCCTACTATGTAAGCATCCGAAATAGCACGTCTGCTTTCTCACCCTCACACAAAAAAAAAGTAGGTAGTGTAAAATACACCCACCTACCAATTATATAAAGAGAATAACCACTCTCTACCACTCCCACTCAAGGCGGATAATATCCTCCTCGACGAGATCTGTTCCTGCCTGCACCTCGATAATTTGAAGATCGGTTAGGGCTCTCACAGCGTGCTTCTGACCCTTTTTGATGTGGGCTACATAGCCTCTGCCAACCTTTATTACCTCACCATCGAGAACCAACAGACCCTCGCCATCAACAAATGTCCAGATCTCCTCACGATTATTGTGATATTGATAGCTAATGTTACAACCCGTTTTTAGCAAAAGATGTTTGGTTAGAGCGTTGTGCCCATCCTCGAAGTGTTCGTGCCCCATTACTTTATAGGTTCCCCATCGACGCTCTTCGTACATTGGGCGTGCTTTGAGGCTGTCGGCATAACCTTTTAGGTTTACACTCGCCTCCTTATTACTCACCAATATTCCATCTGGACTAGCTGCGACAACTAGATCTTTTGCACCAAGGCAAATCACCGGGATATCCAACTCGTTGATGACGTGTGTATTTTCACACCCCTCATCTGTCGTTGCGTTGCCTATCGTGTTATCATCGATCTTCTCCGAGAGGCTATTCCAAGTACCTAAGTCGCTCCAAGCTCCACTGTAGGGAACTAGTGCAATTGATGATGCCTTCTCAACAACCTCGTAGTCAAAGCTAATCTTTGGGAACTCAGCGTAACGTGAGCGAATATCGGCGAAGGTCTCTGCTATAATATACCTCTCTACGATATCGGCGATAAAGCCCAACTTAAATGCAAAGACTCCCCCGTTCCAAAATGCGTTCTGCGCAAGTAGCTCCTTAGCAACCGCCTCGGTTGGCTTCTCCGTGAAGCGATTTACGGTGATTACATCTCCATCTATCGAGTTGGGGACAATATAACCAAACTTCGTTGATGGCTCTGTTGGTTGTATACCCATTAAAACCATCTCCGCAGCGTCCGCCTCAACAGCCTTTGCCATCTTAGCTATAGATGAGAAGTAACCCGCCTCAACATAGGAG
>JBCQTT010000012.1:0-76226 GCA_047174765.1 Rikenellaceae bacterium
GATTTATGGTATATTAAGCAAGGGGATCCACGAGTTATCAGAGAAGGAATGTCTTGGATATTTTGACGTTATGCGTCAAAGCATAGAGCTTATCCTTGATGAGAAGTTAGATGCCTTGCGCAAAGAGGAGAAAAAGAAAAAGGCAATTGGAGCTATTAGTTTGATAACTGCAAAACTAAAAACGTCGGATGATAACAACTAGAATCAAAATAAGTGAAGCATTTGCAGGTCGCTTAGATCCGCAACAATTCCACCCAGAACGGATGGATATGCTCCATCACATCCAAGCCAGAACAAAATATTGCAAATTGAAAGATGTTGTTAAGAATGTAAAAACGACAACAACCGTATTTAACAATGATGATATTTATATTGGATTAGAAAATATAACAAGCCATACGGGAGACTACTTGCCAACAAATGATAAAACATCAATATCATCTGCGGCTGTTTTTGTACGAGGGAATATCTTATTTCCTAAATTGCGCCCATATCTTAACAAAGTGTATAGAGCTGAATTTGATGGTAAATGTTCAACAGAATTCCACGTTTTTGAGGCAGTAGATATTGACCCAAACTACCTAATAATAGTACTTCGATCTGATATTGTATTGGCACAAACAAAGCATTTGATGACTGGCAATACTCTTCCTCGCTTACAAACAAGTGATGTAGAGAATCTAATCATACCATACCCTGATGTTGCTATCCAACAAAAGATAGTTGCCATATACAAAAAAGCCCAAGATGCAAAGCAGACAAAAGACGCTGAAGCTAAAGCATTGTTGGCAAGCATTGACTCCGAAATATTGGAGCAACTTGGTATATCTATACCAAAAGCAACAGAACGAAGACTTAGTTTTAATGTTGGTGTCTCAGATATAATTGGTAAGAGAATGGATGTGTCATTCTATAAAGATAGGTTTGAGTTGATTTCAACGCTTTATCCGAATAAGAAATTATCGGATGTCGTTATTGTAAATCCATCGGTAAGCTACAAACCACTCTCTACAAGTGATGAGATCTCATTCCTGCCGATGGAGGTGATTGACGAGAAGATGGGCGAAATAGCAGAGTATCGCACCACAACTGTTGCCGAGACAAAAGGGTTTACAAAATTTGAAGATGATGACCTACTATGGGCAAAAATTACGCCCTGTATGCAAAATGGCAAGTCAGCGATAGCTCGCAATCTGCTAAATGGAGTTGGCTGTGGCTCAACGGAATTTTATGTATTGAGACCAAAAGACGCAACAATATCAATAGATTACATCTACTGCCTACTAAGACACCATAAGGTATTGGAGGCTGCAAAGAGTTCATTTGGTGGTTCCGCAGGACAGCAGCGAGTATCTAGTAACTACCTAAAATCAATTTCAATCCCAGTGCCTCCAATCGAGGTGCAGAGAGAGATTGCCGCAAGCATACACTCAAAGAAAGCCAAAGCAAAGCAACTCCAACAAGAGGGCGCAGAGCTACTGAAGGAGGCTAAAGAACATATTGAGAGGATAATATTAGGGTAACTATGGAGGAGGATAACGGCTATAAGGCTATGATGGAGCAGTACTATCAAGGTTTAAAGGATGAAGCTAAGCTGGAATTAGAAAATAATTCTCAGTTAGTTTCTAACTTTGTATCTCAGTGTAACAACCAGGGAATTAAACTAACATCAGATAACATCAGTTACACACGAGTGATAGGCATAGTTGCTGATTATCCTAACTTAACACTTCAATTACTAAATTCGGCACTGGATAAAGATGGTCTTGTAAGCGTTAAATATTTAAGAGAAAACTTTGATCTTTCGATGGTTGCTCGTATTGTATATATGAAGGCGGATAACTATATGTTCTTTCCATCACATTATTTTAGAAGAGGTTATGCAAAAGATAACAATTTTGCACCACGCTTTTGCGAAATATTTCTTGCCCTTAGCAATAATGATATTGATAGCTACATAAAGCTTGACAAAAATCGAGTTAAATTAGACAATAGTATATATTGCGAGAGAGATAGTTGGTATGGAGCAAAATTTAATAGAGATATTTCTTCTCTTGCTGATGGAGTTGTAACCCTACGTCCAAGTTTGGGGCTGTCTGAATTTATTATCTCTTCCTTCTTTGCGAATGTATATTCTTTAGATATAAAATGGTCTACTAAAGATAACATTAAGACTTTCGTAGCGGAAGAAGTGAAAATTGAATCCGTTTGCGAGGTTATTGATGGCGTTACATATTACCCAGCCAGATATATTCACGCTGAATTTGATTTAACTAAGGGATGTTTTAGGCATTTCGATGGAGCTATTCATCTATACACAGAGGATGAGTATTGCCAACGACTCGGGTTTGATATGAATTTTAATTCTAAGAATGATAAACTCATTAAACCCAAGTCTGAAAAGTTATTTAAGATGAATGGCAAAATTGATGTTGAAACGTGGCAGTTATTTGTTAGTCACTTCTTCACAGGTAATCCGTTGGTGTTTGAGTACTTTGAGGGTGAATATCCTGATAATATTAAGCAGATCGTAGACCATTATACAAAACAAGCATAAAGCTATGGGCAAAACAATAACAACATACCTAATAGATGGCGACCCGAACGGAGCGCAGTATCTATTTATCAGCAACAAGATCTGCAAGATGGTGATTGTGCCTCGTGCCAACCTTTCAATTATTAATGAGCGTGATGAGTTGAATACACCTGCATTTTACATTCTTTTGGGTGAGAACGATGCAATGAGTCCAGAGGCGTATATCGGAGAGACTGAGAGCTTCAAAGAGCGAGTTAAGGATCACGACTACAAAAAGGATTTTTGGCAGAAGGCTCTTGTCTTTATATCGAAGGATGGAGCTATGACAAAAGCTGATGTGCAATATCTGGAGCATCGTGCATTTGCTGAGGCTAAGAGAGCTAATAGATACTCGCTTGGCAACAATAAGCAGACTCCTAAAGCTCCGAACCTACCAGAGCACCAAAAGGACTCAATGGATGAGTTCTTCGAGGATATTAAGTTCTTGACATCATTTGTCGGGTGCAACATCTTTGAAGTTGTGGAAGAGAAGGAGAAACATATATTCAACCTAAAAGGGCGAGGCTGTAAAGCACGAGGATTTTATGATGGCTCAGGCTTCACAGTACTAAAGGGTAGTATTATTACGAAAGATTCTGTTCCTTCGTTAGTAGTTGCTAAATTCAAGAGAGAGGCACTACTCAAAGAGCTAAAACCAAATGATAATGGTGATATAGTGCTTGATACGGATAAAACATTTTCAAGCCCAAGTTCAGCTGCAATATTTTGTATGGGTAGCAATGCGAATGGATGGATTGTATGGAAGGACAGCGATGGTATGACTTTAGATGAAGTATATCGCAAAAATATATAAAGAATAATTTATACCTTTGCATTATGACCACAAAAGAAAACTTTATATCACTCCTAACCGAGTTCAAGCAACTCGGCATCGACAAGCAGATAGACTACGACAAGTTCCATCTATACTCGATGATTACACATTCGACCGCAATCGAGGGATCGACTGTGACCGAGATTGAGAATCAGTTGCTGTTCGATGAGGGTATTTCGGCTAAGGGTCGTTCGATGGCAGAGCAGTTGATGAACGTGGATCTTAAAGCAGCTTATGACGAGTCAATCAGCTACGCTAACAAAGGGTTGGATCTATCTGTCGAGATGTTGAAAAAGCTCTCGGCGATGGTGATGAAGAATACAGGCACGACATATAAAACAATGCTTGGTGAGTTCTCATCAGCAAATGGTGATCTTCGTTTACTCAACGTGACGGCTGGTGTCGGTGGTCGCTCATATATGAACTATGCCAAAGTTCCTCAGAAGTTAGAGGAATTTTGCAAGGCTATCAACGAGAGGCGCAAGAGTGTCAATCGCAACGATATTATTGAGTGCTATAAGTTCAGTTTTGATGTTCATTACTTATTGGTAACAATTCATCCGTGGGCTGATGGCAATGGTCGTATGTCTCGTCTGGTGATGAATCAGGTGCAGTTTGAGTTGGGTATCTTCCCGACAATTATTCATAAGGATCATAAGGCAGAGTATATAGAAGCTCTTGTTGCAACTCGTGAGCAGGAGGATATAGAGATCTTTAGAAAGTTTATGTTTGAGGAACATTGTCGCAATATCGAGGGTGCTATCGCCAAATACAAAGCCACTATCGAGAGTGACTCAGATCCGTTTAACCTATTCGGCAAATCCGATGATGGATTAAACAAGATAAATGATGGATTAAATGATGGATTAAAACTCACGCCAAGAGCTGAGCAAATCGTTTCGATGATAGCAAACAACCCAACAATCAATGTTGATGACATAGCGCAAGCAATAGGAGTTAGCAAGCCCACTGCAGAGCGAGAAATATCAGCTCTCCGTAAAGATGGCATCATAGATCGAGAGGGATCAAAGAAGAGTGGTCGATGGGTTATTAAGAAGTAAACTCAGTATTTATTTTGGGCACAACAGCGAAAGCGTGTGCCCAAATTTCATTTTAAAGGCGATTGAAATATTTTCAATGGTGGGGAAAATGTGGGGAAGGATTTTGTATTTGTTCCCATTTATTTTACTTAAATCGGCTTTATATGCGCTGTGGCAGGGATTGTGCGTAGGATGTATGGGCACAATTTGGGCACAAATTAGAAATGAAAAAATCGCCAAGAGTTGAGTTTCAACTACTTAGCGATTTTTCTGGTACCCAGAGCCGGGATCGAACCGGCACGTCATTGCTGACATTGGTGTTTGAGACCAACGCGTCTACCGATTCCGCCATCTGGGCTAGTGTTGCTACTCTTGGTGAGTGGCTGATCTCTATGGTGTAACTATAGAGTGATTCGGTAAATCGACTGCAAATATAACGCTTTTTTTTATATATGCAAAATATTTGAGGGGTTTTTTGTTTAGATCCGTAATAATTATTTTACCCTACTTAAATTAGATGAGAGAAACTTTTAGTAGACCCTTGATGTTTTTGGTGAAACCTAAAGTTGCGATTTTTTAATCTTATGGGCAATGGTGTGGTCTTATTTTTATCTTACACGCTTATTATTTGGGAAATTTTATGTAAGTTTGGTGCAAAATAGGAGATAAATGTTAGAAAAAATCATATCGAAAGAGTTGGGGGTATCACTCACCGCAATCTCGGCAACGCTTCGTCTACTCGGCGAGGGTGCTACAATTCCATTTATTAGTCGTTATCGCAAAGAGGCTACAGGTTCACTCGACGAGGTACAAATAGAGAAGATCAAGACTCTTTTCGACCACCTCACAGAGCTCGAAACAAGAAAAAAAAGTATCCTCTCAACGATCGAGGAGCAGGGTAAACTCAGCGACGAACTCAAACAAAGAATAACAAATTGTTTCAACTCAACGGAGTTAGAGGATCTCTACCTACCATACAAGCCCAAACGACGAACTCGTGCAACAATTGCTCGTGAAAGAGGTCTCGAACCATTGGCGGAGGCGATCCTGTCACAAAATGTCAACGACATAGAGTCTCGCGCAAAGCGATTCATCAACAAAGATATCCCCTCCACAGAGGATGCAATTGCAGGTGCGTGCGACATTGTGGCGGAGCATATCGCCGAGAGCGAAGTTGTGAGAGGTCGCGTTAGGTCGATGTTTGATCGCGAGGGGGTGATATACTCGAAAGTCATAAAAGGTAAGGAGGTGGAGGGTGCAAAATACTCCGACTACTTCGATACACGAACACATCTGCGGAGGATATCGTCACATAGATTCCTCGCAATGCAGCGCGGTGAGGCGGAGAAGATCCTTCGCCTAACGATAGAGGTCGATGGAGAGCAGATCACTGAACAGATTGCGCGACGTGAAATTCGCAACAACTCCCGGAGTGCAAAATATATGAGATCTGCTATCGAGGATAGTTACAAGCGACTCCTCAAACCCTCGATCGAGAATGAGACGTTTGCCCGAACGAAGGAGGTTGCCGACGATGCTGCAATTACGATCTTTGCCGACAATCTACGCCAGCTACTCCTGTCATCACCTCTGGGAGAGCACCGCGTAATTGCGATCGACCCCGGTTTTAGAACTGGCTGTAAGGTTGTGGTGCTCGATGCACAGTGCAACTTAGTCGAGAATACAACAATCTACCCCCACCCTCCTCAGTCACACATAAAGGAGGCGGGCGAGAAGATCCGTGCCCTAGTATCAAAATATAAGATCGAAGCATTCGCCATTGGAGATGGCACGGCAGGACGTGAGACTGAGAGGTTTGTTGAGGATCTTGCACTCACCCCCGACATCTATATGGTCAATGAGGATGGAGCATCCATCTACTCTGCGTCGGCTACGGCTCGCGAGGAGTTCCCCGACTACGACGTAACAGTGAGGGGTGCTGTGAGCATTGGGCGACGCTTGATCGACCCCCTCTCGGAGTTGGTAAAGATCGACCCCAAGTCGATCGGAGTAGGGCAGTACCAACATAGTGTCGACCAAGCGAGACTCAAAAACCGGTTGACAACAGTTGTTGAGAGTTGTGTTAATCAGGTCGGGGTAAATATCAACACCGCCTCGAAACATATCCTAACATATATCTCGGGACTTGGTGCTACACTCGCGGCAAACATCGTAAAGTATAGAGCCGAAAATGGAGAGTTCCGTTCGCGTCGCGATTTGCTGAAAGTTCCTCGACTCGGAGCAAAGGCATATGAGCAGGCGGCTGGATTCCTACGCGTTGTAGGGGGGAAGAACCTCCTCGACAATAGCGCTGTACACCCCGAATCATACCACATTGTCGAGCAGATGGCGGCAGATTGTGGTGTTGCGATAGATCTATTCGTTGGTGATTCATCGCTCCGCAAGGGGGTGGATCGACGTCGATATATAACCGACACTGTGGGATTG
This sequence comes from Rikenellaceae bacterium, assembly GCA_047174765.1. Lineage (GTDB taxonomy): Bacteria > Bacteroidota > Bacteroidia > Bacteroidales > Rikenellaceae > Alistipes. Next base: position 6,899 of record JBCQTT010000012.1, read on the forward strand.
CCTACGATAGACGACATATTCGAAGCACTCGACAAACGAGGGCTCGATCCACGCGAGAGGCTCACAAAGTTTGAGTTCGACGCCAATGTCAAGACGATCGAAGATCTGCGCGAGGGGATGGAGCTACCAGGTATTGTCACAAACATAACAGCCTTTGGAGCATTTGTCGACGTTGGGGTTAAGCAGGATGGACTGGTTCACATCTCTCAATTAGCAGATAAGTTTGTCAGCTCACCCTCCGATGTTGTACAGCTAGGTCAGCGCGTCAAAGTTCGTGTTGTCGAGGTTGATATGACCCGTCGTAGAGTTGCCCTAACGATGCGTTTCAAATAGTTATTAATTGTATATCCGGCAGTAAAATGAAAGAGTTTAATATAAAAACACCCGATAAGAGGATTCAAGCCGAACTTCAAGATAAAATCGACAACCTCACCAAACCTAAAGGGTCATTAGGTCGACTCGAAGAGTTGGCGCTCCAGATAGGGACTATACAGCAGAGCCTAACACCCCAACTATCCTCTCCACATCACATTGTCTTTGCCGCAGATCACGGTATTGTCGACGAGGGGGTGAGCGTCTCACCAAAGCAGGTTACGCGTGAGATGGTCTACAACTTCTTGGCAGGTGGGGCTGGCATAAACTTCCTCGCTCGACAACATAACTTCAACCTCAAGATCGTTGACGCAGGTGTCGACTACGACCTGAGCGCTACATACCCCGAGGTGATAGATATGAAGATCCGCCGCAGTACGCGCAACTACCTCTATGAAGCTGCAATGAGTCGAGAGGAGTGCGATCGAGCAATCGAGTGCGGAGCTAAGTCAACGGATATGTGTGCCGACGAGGGGTGTAACATCATAAGTTTTGGGGAGATGGGTATTACAAACACCTCATCCTCCGCAATATGGATGAGCCTTCTGTGCGACATATCACTTAGTGACTGTGTAGGTGCCGGTAGCGACAACAGCGGAAATATCATATCTCACAAATACTCTGTCCTAAAGGCTGCCGTCGACAACTACAAGGGCGATAAATCACCCGAAGATGTAATGCGATACTTCGGAGGGTATGAGATGGTTATGAGTGTCGGGGCGATGTTGCGTGCTGCCGAGAGGGGGATGACGATTATTATCGACGGATTTATTATGACCGCCTGCGCACTCCTCGCGTCGAGACTCGATCCCTCATTTTTGGAGTATGCAATATTTGGGCACTGCGGCGATGAGGTGGGACACAAACTCCTTCTCGATCAGATGGAGGCAAAACCAATCCTCAACCTTGGTCTAAGGCTCGGCGAGGGTACTGGTGCGATATGTGCCTATCCTATTATTGAGTCTGCGGTTAGGATGATCTGCGAGATGAACTCCTTCAAGAGCATCGAGGTGACAAAATATTTCTAGCCCCTCACTACAGCCTCAATTACTCCGCTCTCACTAATTAACAGAAACTCCAACACCCCATCTCCAAAGAGCGGTTTGCAGTGGTCGAAACAACTCTTTGCAATATGATCGAACAGCGCAAAATCACCGCGTGGCACAACCGACCAAAGTTGGCGCGCGGTGGTTATTTTTTGGATTTGCTGCCGAGTAGACTCTGTGCACGACGCCTCTTTAGCCAACTGTAGGATGAAATCACGATCCAAGAGAGTACTCTTGCTATGGGTGTCGAGTGCCCCTTTCGCAAGTTTTACCGCCTTGCCGATCATACACCCAACACACAAATGTGCAATACCCTCACTTGCGGCTAGTTCTATTGTCGCTCCAATCAAATTACCATAGTGAATATATGATTGTGGAGGTAGGTCTGGTTTGTACGCCTTAACATATGACTCACTCATTGCCCCGGAGTTTATCGCTATTTCGTCACCCCCCAAAGCCTTCACGATCCTCATCTGCCGCTGAATAGACTCCAAGAACGCCTCCGACGAGAAGGGTTGAACAATCCCCGATGTCCCCAATATCGAGATACCACCCATAATGCCAAGTCGAGGATTGAATGTCTTTGCACCAATCTGCTCACCTCGTGGGACCTCTATCTCAATATCTATTGAGTACTCTATATTATGTTGGGCGAGAGTCTGTTTTATATTCTTCTCGATCATCTGCCGCGGAATGGGGTTAATTGCCGCCTCCCCAACATCGACACCTACTCCCGGAAGTGTTACAATGCCGACTCCTCGACCTCCTCGTATATTTATACCCCTCCCCTCAACCATCTCAACACGAGCGACGATCTCTATTTGATCTGTTGCATCGGGGTCATCACCCCCATCCTTTATAACTTGACACTGTGTGTAACTCTCTGTTATTGTCGTTTTCGAAATTGGGATTTGAATAGGCTCTCCATTGGGGAGATAGATCTCGACCGACGACTCCTCACAACCCGAAATCAGCGCTCTCAGTGCCGCAACACTTGCCGCTGTAGCGGCAGAGCCGGTTGTAAACCCTGTACGAAGTTCGAAAAAATAGGGTAGAAGTTGCTCTATTGCGCGGCGCAGCCCAAATTCACCATAAACGATAGTAGTAAATTGGGGTAGTTCGGGTCGACTAATTACAAGCAACTGCAACCCTAGTCGCTTCGCTAGGTCAACCTTAACCTCAAATCCTCCACTCGAACCACTCTCCTTTGTTACCAACACTTTAGTGTTATGTTTTTGGCACAGCTCGATATTGTCTTGCGCATCGGTCGAAGAGTGCAGATCGTAGTAAACAACCCTCTCCTCGGGAAATCCCGACTGCAAAATCTCACGATTCGACTCCTCTCGATCCATAACACGTAGCGTAATTCTTCGATCCTCCGCTATCGAGGCAAACGTAGAGGCAGACTTCACACCTGTCAGTGCCAATATATCTTGTAGCTCCTCACGCTCAATGTAGCTAACAACATCATCTATACTCTCAAAATAGATCACCCCTCCATACTCCAAATCACACGGTCGTCGTTCAAAACGAATAACCGGAATATTAGAGATTTGAGTAGCGTTAAATATATTCCTATGGAGCTCCTGAGCATATGGATGGGCGGCATCTATGACCAGACGAACACCCTCTCGTTGAAATAGAGAGACCATCTCCGTCTCGTCCATCGCCCCCATAACGAAGCGAGCATAGTTGGCGTGAAGTTTCTGCCCCCCATCTTTGGTAGAGTATATATATCCCTTGGCTGCTCTGTCACACACCTGCGCGGCTATTCGACCCTCGGTAGTACCGCCAAAAACAACTATCACGGCACTACAACATTAAGAATTTCCTCGATATTCGAGCACTCTATCTGCTCCCCCGAACGTAGTGTCACAAACATCTGCTGATCTATGATCGACACCCGATAGGCAGCATCTTCTAGCTCGCTCTTTGTAGCTATGCCACTACGCCTCAACGCTTTGCGCACCATTGATTCTGCGTGTGTCCCTCCCTTTGATATCAGCTCAACCTCCAGAGTGTGTGCATTGTCGACCCTAAAGAGCCCTGTTTGTGAATCAAACGCGATTCCCTTGCGCTCGAAGAAGTTGCCAAGACTTCCATCAAGTGCCAGATCCTCGGGTATTCCAGCGTTGACCCCCCGATCTCCATCCATAAGCCATATCTGATCGCTAATCTGAAGAGCTAGATCGAGGTCGTGAGTCGACATAAATATCGTCTTTTGTGTCTGTCGCGATAGGCGATGAAGAAGTTGCATTATATCTACTTTACTCGGGAAGTCGAGGAATGCCGTAGGTTCGTCCAACAGAACGATCGGTGTCTGCTGAGCTAACGCCTTCGCAATCATCGCCTTCTGACGCTCGCCATCACTCAGCGTCTGCACCATCCTATTTGCGAGGTGCTCTATGCCAACCAACTGCAACGACTCTTCGACAATCTTGCGATCCGCCTCAGAGACCCCACCCCAAAAGCCAGTGTAGGGGCTGCGACCAAAGCTTACAAGCTCAAATACCGAGATGTTTTTAATCGTTACGCGCTCCGTGAGGACTATACTTATCATCTTCGACAGCTCCTTTTGGGTGTAGCTCGACAACTCTCGTCCTAGGTAATATACCTCACCACTCAACTTGGGTTGGTTGGCGGTCATCGTCCTTAGGAGCGTCGACTTACCAACCCCATTAGCCCCCAGTAGCGACGTTAACTCACCACTATATATCGTTGCGTTTATGTTGGGGACGACACAACGCTCCGCTCCACTCCGCTCCCTATATCCGATCGAGAGTGAGTCCAACACAATTGTTTTATCCTTTGCTTTACTCTTCATATTTTTAGCTATACTTTGGGGCGTGCCTCTCGAAGAGGACATAAATTACAATCGGAGCACCTATGAGTGCCGTCACCGAGTTGATCGGCAGTGCCCCCTCGAACCCCGGCATACGTGCCACCAAGTTACACAACATAGCCAACAGTGCCCCCACAAGTGTTACGGCAGGCATCAAAACCCGGTGGTCTGAGGTCGCGAAAATAGTACGGCACAAATGAGGTACTGCCAACCCTAAAAAGACGATCGGTCCACAATATGCCGTAACAATTGCCGTCAGAGCACACGCCGAGATAATAACTATTCGTCTAGCACTCTTAACATTAAGACCCAATCCAGCGGCATACTCATCCCCCAACAACATTAAGTTGAGTTTTTTGATAAGCAAAAACGACAAGGGTATCAAAATTGCCATCATCGTCACAAATGGGGTTATGCTACCAGCCGAGACCTTCGAGAAGCTACCTAACCCCCAAATCACATATCCGTGAACATCCTCATCGGAGCTGAAGAACTTCAGAACACCGATTATTGCCGTCGCAATATACCCGATCATAACACCGATAATGAGGAGTGTCACATTACCTCTCACCTTTTGAGATATCGCCAATATTATCATCATCACAACCCCTGCACCAACAATTGCGGCTGTGGAGATTGCAACCTCACTAAATATCCCCATCGAGCTCAGTGCCCCACCTGCCAGACGCCCCGACAACAAGATCACAAAGGCAACACCCAAACTCGCCCCCGAACTGACTCCTAGTTCCGACGGTCCTGCCAGTGGATTGCGGAACACACTCTGCATCTGTAGACCACTAATCGAGAGACCAGCTCCCGCAACTATTGCCGTTATGGTCTGTGGCATTCGAGATTTGAAGATTATGTTTTGCCACACCAATGAACCTCCATCACCCCCCGATAGGATATCCCACACCGAACTAATTGGGATATTGATACTTCCCAAGATTAGGTTCAACCCAAAGAGGAACACTATAAATAGCGAAATTACTATAAACGATATAATTGTACGTCGACTCATTGGATTTAATTCTTCAATTTGTAATAGTATCGAGGAGTGTGGTCGGGCAGCAAATCGGGGTGAAATATCTTTATTAAGTCTGCCAATATCACCTCTGGCTCCATCGGAGTGTTTTCATAGAATGGGGTGTTGCGTAAGTTGCAGTAGATCACACTACGGCTCTCGAATGGTTTGAAATCTCGATAACGACTATCTGCCGCAAGGAGGTGAGCATAGGTATACTCCCCCTCGAAGCTATTGACGATTCTCCAAAAATCGGCATCGTGCCCCTGTGAGTAGACTGTCTCATAGTCGACGTAGAATCCCCCCGACTCATTGTCGTTTTTCATAAAATACTCCGCCCCCGCATCGCGGAACTGCTGAGCCAAAGCGCTCCTGCCACCCACGACATACCAATTACCCGAGTGTAATTCACCACTCAAAATTGTTGGACGATCCTCTATGTCGCGAACCAACTCTGCCAACCGATTGTAACGACTCTCTATTTGAGAAAAGGCACTCTCTGCGCGTTCCTGTTCCCCAAGTAGTAGCCCCACCAGCTTAATCCACTCCGCCTGTCCCAGTGGCGAGAGCTCCTTATACCCAAGATATGCTAACATCGGTATGTCGAGGCTCTTCACCGTGTCGTAGCCTCCTCGTTTATAGGGTGATATAAATATTAGTTCGGGCGCAATGGAGAGTATCACCTCTGTGTCGAACTCCCCCTCGATACCTATGCGAGAGAGAGAGCCATCTTTGAGTCGTGCATTCAACTTCTCGTTTTGGAGAAACCGGGTACTCGTAACACCCACGATTCGATCGCTCAAATCGAGTTTTATAAAGGGTGATAGTTGCAGTGTAGTCATACAAATAACTCTACTAAGAGGTACCTTTATTGGTAGATACCCCTCGGGGATAATGATCTGCGACTGGTCGTTTCGTGGAACGAGAGCGTAGCGATATACCATCGAGTTAGCTGACGCAGGGTCTGTGATATCCACAAGCGTCACCCCCTCGAACTCCTTTAGGCTAAATCCCTCAGCATACTTCACATAATCGAGTGTCTTGATCTTTGCACTCAACTCTGGAGTTAGAGCAACCGGCTTGACATTTGACCTCTTCACGCCACCAGCCCCACCGCACGCACTCAGCGCGAACACCACAACGAGGCTCAACAATTTCAAATATCGTAACATCTATATACGCTTGATTATTAATATTGCGAAATATGGGAACCGCCTCTCTAAAATCGCCTCTCTGTCGGATGTAAAGAACTCACGCCCCTCGACCCCACAACTCTCAACATAGTAAAATATGTGCTCCTTAGAGGCTCTTATAACTGACTTTATCGCCTCCTCCCACTGCGAGATCTTCATCAGAACGATGCTCTTATCTCGCCCCATTGCCTTCAACAGCTCTTCGGCACTCTCGACGCGAGCCATCACCTCAAACGAACTATCTTGACTAACGATGTGGGTACGTGCCAAACGCGCGCAATCAACAAAGGCTGGGACACCCGCCACCCGCGAGGTCTCACACCCCAACGCCCACAGCGCCTCCTCAATATATTGAGCCGAAGAATAGAATCCAGCATCCCCCTCCGCCGTAATCGTCACCCTCAGATCTCGCGCAGCACACTCCGATGCTCTCATCGCCAAATCTGCGTAGGCTTTAAGTGTAGCCTCACGATCTCGCGACATAGGGACGATGAATCGCTGCACGCGCTCACGATCTATCCCAAGGCTCAACACAATATCCTCGGCACGCGACAACTCCACCCCATCACGACCCTTCGTCGCGGGGGTAAATATGATATCGGACGATTGTAACATTTTCAACCCTTTTAAGGTTATCAGCTCCGGATCGCCCGGACCTAGAGATACGAAAGTTATAGTGTGGGACATAATAAGAATATGGTTAAATTTCTCTCATCTATTTTGCTAAGGATCTGTCACTTCACTTTTCTATTTTTGCACTACGCTACATAGGCATCGCTATGCGCCTTATGCAAAGAGAGAAAAACTTAAACAGATTCTAAGTGAATCATCTACAGTGTGAATATTTGGACAAAAGTAGACAAAATATGCTTTGTATCAAACTTTTTTATTCCCTATTATGGGGCAGATTCAGAAGAAAACATTACTTTTGCTATGTTATAATTTGTCTAACATTAAAAGCTAAAAGATCGTGAAGGTATTTGTATCGTGGAGTGGTGGAAAAGATTGTTCTTTGGCACTTCATAAATTTATGGTAAGCAATCCCGACGCCGAGATTGTCTCTTTGTTGAATATGAATCGAGCAACAACTCAAAATGCCCATCGCCTAACGGGTGAACTACTCCAAGCGCAGGCAGATGCGATGAACGTAAGACTTACGCGCGAAACGATCGAGGAGGGTAACGAATATACATTCCACTTCCAACGCGCTGTAAACAGACTCAAAGAGGAGGGTGTGGAGTATGGTGTCTTTGGAGATATATTCCTCGAAACGCACCTCAACTGGATCACTGCACAGTGTAAGGAGTTGGGCATTACACCAATTTTCCCTCTTCTCAACATAGATGTACACGACCTATATCACGAATTTATCGAGCTAGGGTTTGTTGCCAAGGTGGTATCGGTTAAGAATGACCACAAATATGCATCGTTGCTATCGCAGACACTTACAATGGAGACCTACAAAAATATGTTGGAGCACCACGGATTCGACGTCTGCGGTGAGAATGGAGAGTACCACTCATTCGTTGTGGATGGACCAAACTTTAGCCACCCCGTAGAGTATAGCGTAGTGGGCGAGTATAGAGATGCAAAGCTACACGCATTGGAGCTCGACATCAAACGATAGGGGGGTGGAGAGCGGACTTATTCACATATACACGGGCGATGGCAAGGGTAAAACAACCTCTGCCATTGGTCTCGCTGTCAGGGCGTTGGGCGGAGGGTTCAAGGTGTGTTACACCTCGTTTCACAAACGCCCCGAACGATATGGTTATACCGAGATGGATAGTCTCCGTAAGTTGGGAGCAACAGTTCTCAACTTCGCAAAGGGACACCCCAAACTCGACAGATCAATAGATCCCGAATTAACGAAACGAGAGACAAAGCAGGCTATAACACAGATCGAAGAGCTACTAAAAGAGAACTCTTTCGATATGTTGATTATGGATGAGATATTGATATCGGTTCGCGACAACTACATCAGTGAAGAGTGCCTCGTCGACTTCATTCATAACAAACCCGACGAACTAGAGTTAGTGTTGACCGGAAGGGGGGCGACAGAGGGGGTTATCGCCCTCGCCGATTATGTTAGCTACATCAAAAAGGAGAGACATCCGTTTGATCGTGGTATCGCCAGCCGCAAGGGGGTTGAGTATTAAGGGTAAGAGAGGGATTAAGTATGAGACGAATAATATATATCAGTGGCGGACAACGCTCCGGTAAGAGTAATTTTGCTCAGAATATGGCGGAGAGTTTAAGCTCGAAGCCCACGTATCTAGCTACGGCGAGGTGTTGGGATAAGGAGTTCGAACAGAGAATTGCGCGACACAAAGCATCGAGAGATGAGAGGTGGAACAACATTGAGGAGGAGCGTTTTATATCGAAACTACACCTCGACAATGAGGTTGTACTTATGGATTGTGTCACCCTGTGGTTGACCAACATATTCTGCGACAACGACTACAATCTGCAACAGAGCCTAGACGAAGCAAAGAGAGAGTGGGACCTATTCATCAACCGCGAGTTTACGCTTATTGTTGTCAGCAATGAGATTGGGCTGGGGGTAGTCCCGATGGAGAGTTCGACCCGTGCCTTCGTCGATTTGCAGGGGTGGATGAATCAACACATCGCCTCTACAGCAGAGGAAGCCTACACCGTAATCTCAGGAATACCAGTTAAAATAAAGGGGATAACACCAATCGTCATTCGCAGATGAATACTTTTTTGAATGCTCTACTCTTCTACTCTCGGATTCCGATCCCCTTTAGAGTGGAGTGTAATCAAGATATATTGAGCCGTGCACTTCGCTATCTCCCATTGGTGGGTTTGATTGTTGGTGCTATTGGGTGGGGTGCGTTTTGGTGCGCTGCGACACTCCTTTCCAACTCATCGGCAACTATTGTAGCAATCGTTGTGATGGTTCTTGCAACGGGGGCTCTACACGAAGATGGGTTTGCTGACTTCTGCGATGGGTTCGGTGGTGGATTCGACAGAGAGGCGGTACTCCGAATAATGAAAGATAGTCATATCGGATGTTATGGGGTTATCGGGTTGATCTTGATCTTTCTGTTACGATTTTCACTGCTCTCGTCATTTGAGGAGTCAGAGATGATCTATGTTTTGATACTTTCGCAGGGGGCTAGTCGATTTGCTCCGGTCCTCTTGGTCAGAACATCTAACTACGTTAGAGAGAGGCAGAGCGCGAGATCTTCACAGTCGGCTTTGGGGATCAATCTTTTTGGAGTCTCTGTTGCTGCGATATTTGCACTGATGCCTCTCTATCTCCTTGGATGGCAATTTATGGTGGCTTATGTCGGAGTTATGGGGTGTACGTTCACCCTCTACAGAGCATACCTGCACCAAAGAATCGGAGGATTTACCGGAGATACGTTGGGGGCTCTACAAATTATTGGGGAGATCCTCTTCTACGTCACCCTCCTTGGCATAAATACACTATAAAAATATGGCAAAAATATATCTTCAACGACATACTCAACCCAACATAAGCTCCGACATCTGCTATGGTGCGAGCGACATTGACCTACACCCAGAGTTCGAGTCACTCCATCTCGAAGAGGTGCTAAACCGTACAAAAGAGTTGTCTATTACTCAAATATATAGCTCCCCTCTACAGCGCTGTCACAAGCTGGCGCTAAGGATCAAAGAGTCGACGGGTGTTGAGACGGTAATCCTCGACGACAGATTAAAGGAGCTCAACTTCGGAGATTGGGAGCTCACACCGTGGGAGGATATATATAACACTCCGGGGGGTAGAGAGTGGTTCGATGACTACATAAACTGCCGAACACCCAATGGAGAGGCATTCACCGATCTTAGAGCTCGTGCCGAGAGTTTCTTGGAGTATGCCAAATCTCTTGATGGAGATATTTTGGTTGTTACACATAGTGGTTTTATGCGAGCAATGAAGGTTGCGACTGGGGCGATATCGGAGGAGGAGGTCTTTAGCCTCGACATAAGCTATGGAGAACTTATGGAGTTGTGATTTTAGAGTGGTGCGTTAACTTTTTATGATGGCTACCTAAAAATGATAAATGATTAATGTTTAATGATTAGTGGTAGAGATTATTAACGCAACAGCAATAGTTTTAATTTATGAAAGATAAAAAGTTAAGGGCGATAATGTTTGTGGGCACAGGTTCGGATGTCGGCAAGTCGGTTATAAACACTGGTTTCTGCCGTATTTTCCTTCAAGATGGGTATAGCCCAGCTCCCTTCAAGGCTCAGAATATGTCGCTCAACAGCTATGCGACCCCCGATGAGTTAGAGATCGGGCGTGCGCAAGCTGTTCAGGCGGAGGCGTGCGGATTGGCGTGCTCTACCGATATGAATCCAATACTACTCAAACCAACCACTCATCAAAGTTCACAAGTTATCCTTAACGGAAAACCTGCTGGAAACAAGAGCGCCGTAGATTACTTTCGTCGCGATAATAGAGCAGAGTTATTCGTCTATGCCAAAGCGGCATACGATCGTCTCGAAGCGCAGTACAACCCGATTGTTTTGGAGGGTGCAGGTAGCATCTCGGAGGTGAATCTCTGGGATAAGGATATTGTAAATATGCGTATGGCGGAGTATGCCTCTGCTGCGACAATCCTTGTAGCTGACATCGACCGCGGAGGGGTATTTGCGAGCGTCTATGGATCTATTATGTTGCTACCCGAGAGTCAGCGCAACCTAATAAAGGGTGTCATTGTCAACAAGTTTAGGGGAGATATTCGACTCTTCGACGAGGGGCGTGCAACACTTGAGAGGCTCACGGGTGTACCGGTGTTGGGAGTGTTACCATATCTCGACGACGTAGAGATCGAACAGGAGGATTCGGTTGACCTCGAGCGGAGAGAGAGACGCGACACAACAGAGAGTGAGTCGATTAAAATAGGTGTTGTGATGCTGCGTAGCATCTCCAACTTCACCGACTTCAACCAACTGGAGCGTACGAAAGGGGTTCTGCTCAACTACGTATCAACGGCAGCAGAGATTGAGGAGTCAGACATAATAATAATACCGGGGTCAAAAAGCACAATATCGGACATTAAATATCTTCGTTCCACACCAATGTTCCAAGCTATATTGGAACACCACACCAATGGTAAACCACTCTATGGCATCTGTGGTGGCTACCAGATAATGGGTCGTGAGGTCTGTGACCCGGACCACATCGAGAGCCCGATAGATCGCATAGCAGGATTGGGTATACTCCCCGTTGAGAGCACCATCAAGCCGGGCAAGAGAAGTCGCCAATCAAAATTCAAGATGACTCACTGCAACCTCGAAGGTGAGGGTTACGAGATCCACTCGGGGGTCACCCCCACATCCAACCCACTCACAATACTCGACGATGGGACGCCGGATGGTTACTACTTAAACGACAGATGTTGGGGAAGTTACCTGCACGGAATCTTCGACAACCGAAGTGTTATAGATCAGATCTTAGGGTTGGTCAACGGATCGAGTTCTGAGGGTGGCGAGAGCTACCAACAATCGAAGGAGCGCAACTACAACGCCCTAGCAGACCACATCCGCAAACATATAGATATGAAGCAGATATATAAAATATTGGAGTTATGATAAGCGGACACGGAAACAACATATATCAATTTGATCGACAGAGTATCAAAGCCGATTTTAGCTCCAATATTGCTTTCAACAACCACTCACATCTAATACTCTCACACCTAAGTGAGAATATGGACGCTCTATGCAACTACCCTGATCCAATGGCGACGAGCCTAACAGCTCGCCTCGCCTCGACATATGGAGTTACGCCCGAAGAGATTCTCGTGACAAATGGTTCTGCCGAGGCGTTCTACCTCGTGGCACACTATCTCGGCGAGGGGTGTCGTACGGCTATCGTAACTCCATCTTTTGCGGAGTATGAGGATAGTTGCAGACTCCACAAACACTCAATCTCATTTATTGGGTTCGATGAGTTAAGATCAATATCGTTAGGTGATTTCGATACTCTGTGGCTTGCATCACCCAACAACCCCGATGGTAAAAGGATTCCTATAGCGCAGATCGAAGAGATCGCTTCGAAGAACAGAGATTGCAAGATAATCCTCGATCGTGCCTACAATGAGCTATCTATCGACGCTGAGAGGTATTGCACACTACCATCCAACGTCATATTGATCGAGTCGTTTACCAAACTCTATGGCGTCCCGGGGTTGAGGTTAGGTTACATTGTGGCATCACCCGAGATCATCGCCTCGCTCAACACGATGCGACCACCGTGGAGTGTCAATTCGCTCTCTCTCGTGGCGGGGGAGTATATACTTCAACATAGCGAAGCGCTACAACCCGACCTTAGAGAACTAATTGGCGAGTCACTCTACCTTCAGGAGGCAATCTCTCTGATTGGAGGCTACAGAGTCACCCCCTCGGGTTGTAACTTCTTCTTGGTCGAGATGTTGAATGGTAGGGTTGCAGCCGATCTATACCGATACCTACTCGAAGAGCACGGATTATTGATCCGTGACGCCTCGAACTTTCGGGGTCTCACCCCTAGACACTTTCGTGTGGCGGCACAACAGCGCCACCTCAATGACAAACTAATCACAGCACTCAAAGAATGGAGATAGATGTAACTTTAGCAATAGTCGTAATCGGGGCACTCCTCGACAGCTCCATCGGAGATCCATACTGGATGCCACATCCCATACGACTATTTGGCAATATGATCTCTTTTATGGAGCGTAGACTCAACCGCGGCAGCTGGAGAGTCCTCAAAGGGGCTTTGACGTGGGGTGTGCTCTGCGGTGTGGGGTGTGCTTTTTTCTTCGGTGTGGAGCTCCTAATTGGAGATAATCAGAGTGTACAGATCGTGTGGGGAGCTATCTTCTTCTTCTTTGGGGTGAGCAACAGATGCCTAATTGAAGAGGGGCTAAAGGTAGAGAGAGTCTTAAACTCCGGAGATCTTGAGGGGGCTCGCAAGCAGCTAAGTATGATCGTGGGACGTGAGACAAAGAGTCTCAACCCAACCCAAATACGAAGTGCCGTTGTCGAAACCCTGTCGGAGAATTTGAGTGATGGCGTTGTCGCGCCCTTACTCTTCTTCGCAGTTGGTGGAGTGCCGTTGATGATGCTATATAAGATGGTCAACACCCTCGACTCGATGGTGGGGTACAAGAGTGATCGCTACCTCCTATTTGGGCGAGTGTCGGCGAAGATGGATGATGTAGCAAACTTTATCCCCGCACGTTTAACAGCCCTTCTGATGGTCGTGATGAGCCTCTCGTGGCGCGCAGCACTACACATCATCAAATTCTCTAGCGCCCACTCTAGCCCCAATTCGGGATTCCCGGAATCGGCTCTCTCGGGGGTGTTGGATTGTAGGTTGGGTGGTCCTAGCAACTACTTCGGTAAGGTGGTCGAGAAGCCATATATCGGAGTAAATGGACGCGAGCTAACACACAAAGATGTAACAACAACAGCAATCCTCAATGCAAAAGTTGCCATATGTTGTTACATCCTTCTAATTTTGGGAGCTATCTACTTGGCGTAGGTAGCCTTCTTCTCCATAATGTCGTACATCTGGTTTTTGGTCGCAAAGTCAATGTGCTCCAAAAATAGCTCTTGAACCTCCGGCAGCTCCCCCAAGCCCTCTAACTTAACACTAACTTTATACCCTAGCTCCGTAAGGTCACTATACCAATCCTCCGCAATGTCGTTCTTGGCGTGTTCGCCCGCTACAAACATAAAGGGCATAAGCAATACTCGCTTCACTCGATCCTTCGCCAACGAGGCGACCATCGAGTCATATGAGGGATACCCCTCGACTGTTCCAATCTGCATCGCACGATACCCCTTGTCCCGAATCACATAATCTACCATCGCATATTGAGCTGTGGCAGGGGTGTATGTTCCGTGACCAACCAACACAAGAGCACTTCCCGAGGGTTGCTTTGCGCGTAACGCATCTACCACAACCTCATAATCTCGTGTGGTATAGAGGAGTGGGTTGCCGATTCTGATATCTGTAAATTCATCTCTCACAGCCATCACATCGCGTCTTAGGGACTCCATCTCGATCCCCTCGATAACATTTGAACTCTGGATTATGATATGTGTATAACCCTCCTCTTTGAGGCGATTAAGTGCCTCCTCAGGGTTGTCGATCCTCTCTCCTCGTCCGCCCATAATCTTTATAATCATTCGCGACGTCCACGCCTCTCGCAACTCAATGTCGGGGTAGCTCTGTGCAACTCGATCGTTCAGCACCTCGATAGTTTTGGCACGCGTATCGCTATGTGACGTGCCGAAGTGGACCATCAATATAGCAACTCGATCGTTGGTCGAGAGCCCCTCAAAAAGGTCGCTCTCATAAAAATTAGTCTTCGCAGTGGCTGAGCACAAGCAGCTAACAACAATTAACAAAAGTAAAACAACTCTGTATTTCATCTTAATTCTTCGATTTATTCTCGGCAAAGGTAGAAAATTATCTCAAATCTTTGCTACTTTTGTTAACCTAAACTAGTATTGGTGCGTTAGTCGTGATGCGCTAATAATCTCTACCACTGCCCTGCGCGGGCGGCGGCGGAGTGCTCTCCGCGGAGCTTTGTTTTCGCTGCGATTGTTAATAGATTGATTATCAATCTGCTATATATTGATAAATGTTCGATTAAAGCTCTGCTTTATCTCTCATTTCCCAATATATAGCTACGTAGGCTGCGCCTACTATTAACAATCGAATGTAAGTGTCATCCCAACTAAAAGAGTTGATGTATCACCACTAATTACTAAACATTTATCATTAATTATTAGTGGTGCGCTAACTCTTTGCAACATCTGTTTAATTGGTTGAATCACAGCTGTGATCTAGATAGATCAAACTCTCGATGTCATATCCTCTAGCCATTGCAACACGTTCGATATATGCTAATGTGTCGCTATTCAAAGAGGGAGTACGAGCAAGAATCCATAGGTATTTACCACCTCTACCGCCACTAACTAATGCCCACTCATAATTTGCACATCTGTCGTCGACTGCTAGGACATTATAGTCGGAGAAAAATATCCAGAAGAAAGAGACTCTTAGACGCCCCGACTCATCGGTGAGTTTTGCACGTCCCCGAGCTTCACTCCACTCTTTTGTCGTGGTATTATACCCTCTATTGACCACCTCAATTTGTCCATTGTCTTGCATTGTGTAGTGGGCTGTTACACAGGTCAAATCTCGTTCAAATGGGTTTTCAAGTCGTGCGATCTCATACCAACGACCTAGATAGCGGTCGATATTCAGATCTACAACATTCGTAGAGCCAGCCCTCGCGATTGAGATAGCGCCTAGAGCCGTAATTAATGTAGATATTAGGATTGTAATGTAGATAAGAGAGCGAACCATATTAGAGAGATGTTTAATAACCACTATGTCTCTCCGCACAATCTATACCAAACCTCCCCAAAACCGCCGATTAAAGATCTGTCACGTCGCTTTTCTCTCTTTGTACCCGTTGAGCCGACAATATCATAAGCCTATTGTGAAGAGAAAAAAATTAAACAGATTCTAAATATTTCATTTTTTTTATCTATTTTTGCAAGGTTGTGGATATTATATCCATTGCCACTATGTTTTGAGGATAAAGCAAATAGATAATATATGAAATTTAACGAGTACAAATCTCTAAACCTCGCGGAGGTTGCCGATGAGGTTCTGGCGCAGTGGGACGCCAATGATACATTCCACAAGAGCATCACAACTCGTGAGGGTAATCCGACATTTGTCTTCTATGAGGGACCTCCATCGGCGAATGGAGTTCCGGGAATCCATCACGTTATGGCGCGTGCTATAAAGGATATATTCTGTCGATTTAAGACGCAGCAGGGTTTCAAGGTGCACCGCAAAGCGGGGTGGGATACACACGGATTGCCCGTAGAGTTGGGTGTAGAGAAGAAGCTCGGTATAACAAAGGAGGCTATCGGAAAGTCAATCTCCATTGAGCAGTACAACAAGGAGTGCCGTGAGGCAGTTATGGAGTTCACTGGTCAGTGGGAGGATTTGACTCGCAAGATGGGTTATTGGGTCAATATGGATGATCCATACATCACCTACGACAATAAATATATTGAGACGCTTTGGTGGCTCTTGAAGGAGCTCTTCAACAAGGGTCTTTTGTATAAGGGTTATACGATCCAGCCCTACTCGCCAGCTGCGGGAACAGGTCTCTCGACACACGAATTGAACCAACCGGGGTGTTATCGTGACGTAAAGGATACAACTTGTACGGCACAGTTCATAATCACACGCGACGAGAAGTCGGAGATGTTGTTCGAAGGGGTTGAGCAGACGTTGTACTTCTTGGCGTGGACGACTACCCCTTGGACGCTTCCATCGAATACTGCGTTGGCGGTTGGTCCAGATGTGGATTATGTCCGTGTTAAGTGCGAGAATCCATATACGGGACAGCCTCAGACGATCATTATGGCGAAAGATCTACTCTCTTCATACTTCACGAAGAAGATGGAGGGTAAATATACTGTTCTTGAGGGAGAGTACAAAGGTCGCGACTTGGCGGGTATAAGCTACGAGCAGTTGTTGCCTTGGGTGAAGCCCGAGGGTGAAGCATTTAAGGTTATTGTTGGGGATTTCGTAACCACTTCGGATGGTACGGGTATCGTACATATCGCCCCTACGTTTGGTGCGGATGATGATCGTGCGGCGAAGGCTGCTGGTATTGCGCCTCTCTTTATGGTCGACAAGGCGGGTAAGAGTCAGCCGATGGTTGATCGTTCGGGTAAGTTCTTTTTGATTGAGGATCTCGACCCTGAGTTTGTGGCTAAAAACATCAACACAGAGTTATATTCGGAGTATGCTGGACGCTTCGTCAAGAATGCTTATGACGAGAGTCTCACGGCAGATGACGCAACGCTCGATATCGATATCGCTGTCCTTTTGAAGCAGGAGAACAAAGCGTTCAAGATCGAGAAACACTCTCACTCATATCCACACTGTTGGAGAACCGACAAACCTGTGTTGTATTACCCTCTAGACTCGTGGTTTATCCGCACAACAGCGATGAAGGGTCGTATGATGGAGCTCAATAACACCATCAAGTGGAGACCTGAGTCAACTGGTTCGGGGCGTTTTGGTAAGTGGCTCGAAGGGTTGGTTGATTGGAATTTGTCGCGTTCTCGTTTCTGGGGCACGCCGCTTCCGGTTTGGGCTACGGAGGACTACTCTCAGGTTAAGTGTATTGGCTCTGTTGAGGAGTTGATGGCGGAGATCGAGAAGTCTATCGAGAAGGGGTATATGAGTGAAAATCCATATGCGAAGTTCAAGGTTGGCGATATGAGCAAGGAGAACTACTCAACCGACAACATTGACCTTCACCGTCCATATGTAGACTCTATAATCTTGGTTGCCGACAATGGAGAGCCAATGCGTCGTGAGAGTGATTTGATCGACGTGTGGTTCGACTCGGGAGCAATGCCATATGCGCAGCTACACTATCCATTCGAGAATAGCGGTGCCGACTTCGAGAATGTATACCCTGCTGACTTTATCGCGGAGGGTGTGGATCAGACTCGAGGATGGTTCTTTACGCTCCACGCAATCGCTACAATGTTGTTTGATTCGGTGGCGTTCAAGAATATCATCTCGAACGGTCTTGTGTTGGATAAGAGTGGTAACAAAATGTCGAAGAGGTTGGGTAATGCTGTTGAGCCATTCGAGGTTCTTCGCAAGTATGGGGCAGATGCCACACGTTGGTATATGATCTCTAACTCGCAGCCTTGGGATAATCTCAAATTCGATGTTGAGGGTGTCGATGAGGTACGTCGTAAATTCTTCGGTACACTATATAATACATACTCATTCTTTGCTCTATATGCGAATGTCGATGGGTTTACGGGTCGCGAGGAGATTGTTCCAATGGAGCGTCGTGCGGAGATTGATCGTTGGATAATCTCGTTGCTCAATACGTTGGTGCGTAACGTAACAGAGTCATTGGAGGGTTACGACCCAACACCTGCGGCACGTATGATCCAAGATTTTGTGAACGAGAACCTCTCGAATTGGTATGTTCGCCTCAACCGCAAACGTTTCTGGGGTGGCGAGATGAACGAAGATAAGCTCGCGGCATATCAAACTCTCTACACTTGTTTGGAGAGTGTTGTGATGCTTGCAGCGCCATTCGCGCCATTCATCACCGATCGTATATTCCGTGACCTCAACGCAATAAGTGGACGTCACGCAGATGAGTCGGTACACCTATCTGCGTTCCCTGTGGCGGACGAGTCGTTGGTGGATAGTGATCTTGAGGAGACAATGGCACTTGCGCAGCGTCTAACATCTATGGTGTTGGCACTTCGTCGTAAGGTAAACATCAAGGTTCGTCAGCCACTTACGAAGATCCTCGTTCCCGTGCTCGACCCTGCAATGAAGCGCCACATTGAGGCGGTTCGTACGCTTGTTATGGGAGAGGTAAATATCAAGGAGATCGAGTTGATTGAGCAGACCGCAGGTCTCATCACGAAGCGCATTAAGCCAAACTTCAAGACCCTAGGACCACGCTATGGTAAGTATATGAAGGCTATTGCAGCCCTCGCAGCGACGTTCGACCAAGCTAAGATTGCCGAGATCGAGGCTGCCGCAGAGAGTGTGCTCGATATGGGAGCAGAGCAGATCACCGTGACACCTGCCGACTTCGAGATTACGTCGGAGGATATGCCGGGTTGGTTGGTTGCATCGGAGGGTAAGCTGACCGTAGCACTCGACATAACAATCACGGAGGCTCTTCGCAATGAGGGAACAGCACGTGAGTTGGTTAACCGTATTCAGAACATTCGCAAGGATTCGGGGCTCGAAGTTGTCGATCGCGTAACGGTAGAGATCGAGAGCACCGAAGCTGTGGAGGCTGCGGTTGCAGAGTTCGGGGATTACATTGCGGCTCAGACCCTTGCGCTTAGTGTCAAGGTCTCGGCGGCTCCTGCTGGTGAGTTCGTTGTAGAGAGTGAGTTGGAGGAGTCTCCATTGAAGATCGCTGTTACGAAGGCTTAGAATATTCTAAGTAGACCAAATAAAAACTGCGCTTATACCACGAATGTGGCGTAAGCGCAGTTTTCTATATTTTCCGATTTGGTTTGCATTACATTAGGTTGTTAATAGATTGATTCTCAATCTATTAACAACCTAAACAAAGAATGGCTCCGCGGAGAGTACTCCTACCGCCGCCCGCGCAGGGCAGTGGTCGAGATTATTAACGCACCAGTAGTAATTTGTTATGACAACCCCTCGCGTTGTGCAAGCTCCTCCATTAGGGTGTAGGCTGCGTCGTATTCGTTTGGTATTGAACCATCGAGGATGGCATTTTTGATCTCCTCCTTTATCTTACCTATCAGGTTGCAGGGGGGGATGTTGTAGCGCTGCATTATGATCTCGCCTGTTATTGGGGGCTGGAAGTTGCGTATGCGGTCGCGCTCTTCGAGTTCCACCATCTTTTTGCGCACCAGTTCGAAGTTGGCAAGATATCGTTTCACTTTAGACTCAATGCCCGACGTAATGTCCGCTTCGCAGAGTATCATTAGCGACTCTATGTCGTCGCCAGCCTCGAAGAGGAGACGCCTCACTGCGGAGTCTGTCACAATCTCTTGGGTCAGCGATATGGGGCGCAGATGCAGGAACACCAACTTCTGAACAAATTTGCGAGGATCCCCTAGCGGCAGTTTGAGGCGTCGAAATATTGGATGTACCATCTTCGACCCGAGTACTTCGTGACCGTGGAATGTCCACCCAACTTTTTTGTCATACGCTTTTGTGGCGGGTTTGGCTATGTCGTGCAGGATTGCAGCCCACCGTAGCCAGAGGTCTGTCGATCGATGTGACACATTGTCGAGTACCATTAATGTGTGTCGGAAGTTATCTTTGTGGGCGTGTTTTCCCACCTTGTCAACCCCTGCGAGGGCTGCCATCTCGGGTAGTATAAGTTGGAGAAGCCCTGTAAGTTGCAGAAGTTCGAAGCCGATTGACGGCATCGGTGACAATACTATTTTGTTGAGCTCTATGGCGATGCGCTCTGCCGATACAATCTCAATACGATGTGCGTTACGTTTTATCGCCTCGAATGTCTCGTCGTCGATGTCGAAACCCAACTGTGTGGCAAACCGAACGGCTCGCATCATTCTCAGCGGATCATCCGAGAATGTTATGTCGGGGTCGCAGGGTGTGCGGATTATACAATCTTCGAGGTCGTAGATCCCCTCGAACGGATCCATCAACTCTCCAAATGTCGCAGAGTTGAGTGACCACGCCATTGCGTTTATCGTAAAGTCGCGACGTCGTTGGTCGTCGTCGAGTGTTCCCTCCTCCACCGCTGGTTTGCGTGAGTCGGGTGTGTATGACTCCTTGCGAGCTCCGACAAACTCCACTTCGAGGTTATCGGCGTGGAGCATTGCTGTTCCGAATCTTTTGAATACCGACACCTTTGTGCGAAGCTCTCGCCCCAACTCTTCGGCTACCGATATGCCGCTACCAATAACCACAACGTCAATGTCGGTGCAGGGTCGCGAGAGGTAGTGGTCGCGGACATACCCCCCGACAACATACGCCTCGACACCTAGTCGATCGACAATTTTGCTGATACGCTCGAAGATCGGTAGCGACAGAGCTTGTGAGTTATCTTTCATTACTTTAGCAACTCGCGTTGGTAGAGTCCAACAACTGTCTCAAGCCCCATATAGAGTGCATCACAGATTAGAGCGTGACCAATCGACACCTCATCTAGATATGGGATCTGCTCGACGAAGTAGCGTAGGTTCTCCAAACTTAGGTCGTGACCTGCGTTGAGTCCCAACCCACACTCGCGAGCCATCTCTGCTGCCGCCACATATGGGGCAATTGCTGCGGCGCGATCCTTGGCATACTCTGCTGCATACGCCTCCGTGTAGAGCTCCACACGATCAACCCCGATCTCTTTTGCACCACGAACCATCTCTGGCTTGGGGTCTACGAATACCGAAACACGAATACCCTTTGCCTTGAACTTGCGTGTCACCTCCTCCAAGAACTCCCTCTCGGCGATTGTGTCCCACCCTGCATTTGAGGTGATTGCGTCGGGTGCGTCGGGGACGAGTGTCACCTGTGCCGGGCATACTTCGAGAACCATCTCAATGAAGTCGGGCGTAGGGTTACCCTCTACGTTGAGCTCTGTTGAGAGGATTTTCTTTAGCTCATATACGTCGTTGTAGCGTATGTGTCGAGCGTCGGGGCGAGGGTGAACCGTGATACCGTCACCACCGAATTGTTCTATGTCGAGTGCCGCCTTCGAGAGGTTGGGCATATTTCCGCCGCGCGAATTTCGAACAACGGCGATCTTATTGATGTTTACACTTAACTTTGTCATAATAATTAATTATATTTGCACTATGGCTCTCTTTTGCGCCATAAAGTTACTAAAAAAAAAGTGAATTACGATGAAGATAATAATTTTTTCTCGCCCGAGGGTCTCCCACTACGCTGCGGATCTGCGACAACTCTTTGATGAGATGGAGCTCCGCGGATATGACTACTCAATCAACCAAGAGTTCGCCCCGATCATAAAAGATCTGTTGGAGTTTGATGTCCCCGACTCAAAAATATATGGTAACGATGTGGGCGATCAGCCCGAAGGGACTGTTATGATCTGCTATGGAGGTGATGGTACGCTCCTCGAAGGTGTACATCGACTAGGGGGGCGAAAGATTATAGTCGTGGGGGTTAACTCCGGAAGACTCGGATTCCTCACCTGCGTGTCACGTAAAGGTATACCGCGACTCTTCGAACAGCTCGAAGAGGGGACGCTGCGAGTCGAAACACGGGCGATGATCGCCGCCAAGGGGGATTTCTCTGGAGGAGAGTGGTTGTGTGCCGCCAACGAGTTTACCGTACACCGACACGGTGCGTCGATGATTGCCGTAGAGACACGCGTCGATGGCGAGGTGGTCGCTACATATCACGGAGATGGAGTTATCGTAGCAACTCCGACGGGATCTACAGCCTACTCTTTGAGCGTTGGAGGACCTGTTATTGCCCCCAATTGTGGTTGTTGGATAGTCTCACCGATCGCCCCTCATAATATCACAATGCGACCGATCGCAATCTCCGATCATAGTCGTATAGATCTGAGCATCAGAATGAGAGAGGGCGACGCCACGATATCACTCGACAACCGCAACTATGCAATTGCACGTCGTTCGGATGTGGTTATAATGAGAGCGGAGTGTGATTTTTATTTGGGCTTCGATCGCAATATATCGTTCTATCGGACGTTAAGAGATAAGATGATGTGGGGTGTCGACGTCAGAGATTAGAAGTAATTTTGTAAATATACCCGTCAAAGTTGTGCAATTTGGGTATTTTTCGTACATTTGCTGATTAGAATGAGTAGCACAAAAAAAATAACAAATAGCATTGCAATCATAATGGATGGCAATGGTCGTTGGGCTGAGGCTCAGGGACTCGATAGAGTCGAGGGTCACGTCCGCGGCGTAGAGTCGGTTCGACGTTCAGTCGAAGCGGCGATTGATTATGGGGTAGGGTATCTTACGCTCTACGCCTTTTCGACCGAGAATTGGGGACGCCCCGAGGCGGAGGTTATCGCCCTGATGGAACTTTTGGGACGGTGTATTGTCAACGAGGTGCCAGACCTTATCGCTAAGGGGGTGAGAATCACCTTTATTGGTGACATAAGTCGTTTCTCGGAGAAGATGCAGCATATGTTGATGGAGGCGGCTCATCAAACCGCAGGGTGCAGCAAATTGGTTCTCCAAGTTGCGCTTAACTACTCCTCACGAGATGAGTTGCGTCGCACAATGTACAAAATAGCAACCGAGATAAAGAGTGGCGCAATCGACATTAACGACATATCAGAGGAGTTGATATCTAACAAGTTGGATACGGCAGGTGTGCCCGACCCCGATCTAATAATCCGCACTAGTGGAGAGATGAGGTTGAGCAACTTCCTAATGTGGCAGGCATCATATGCAGAGCTATATTTCCCCGACGTGCTGTGGCCCGACTTCGATGGTGCAGAGTTTGCGAAGGCGCTAGAGGTCTACGCAAATCGCGACAGACGTTTCGGATTGGTAAAAGAGAGAGAAGAGTAATAACTGAGGATAACTTAAGAGAGTGTTGAATAGGATTTTGAAATTAGCATTTGTAGCGATTGCTCTACTCACTGTGGGTGGCGCTGTAGTTGCATCACCGGAAAAAGAGTCGGGATCGGAAGAGAAGATACCAATGTTAAAGGATTTAGATCCTAAGAGGTATCGAATCCGTAAAATTAATGTCGAGGGTGTTGAGATGATAGACCCGAAGATCCTCGCCTCATCGGCAGGTCTCAACGAGGGTGACTCGATAACCCTCCCTAGTACGTTCGTAGCAACTACGATCGAGAGGCTATGGAATCAACGTCGATATGCCGATGTTCGACTTGAAGCAGAGATCATAGGCGAAGATGTGATCCTAGAGCTAATCCTCAAAGAGCAACCTCGTGTGTTCAACTGGGCGATCACGGGTATCCCAAATGGTAAGAAGACGGAACTTACCGAGAAACTTAAATTGCGTCGAAACAGTGAGTTATCTGATTACGTACTCGACAAAAACGTAAATGCAATCAAGACATACTACGCCGACAAAGGTTTCCACAACGCAGAGGTTGAGACCAAAATAGTTCCCGACACAACCAATGAGGCGATGGTTAACGTAACCTTCGACGTCAAGCCCAACAAAAAGGTAAAGGTCGCAGAGGTTATATTCGAGGGAAACGAAGCCTTTAGCGACAAGAAACTCCGCTCAACATTCAAAAAGACTAATCAACGTAGTATCAACATCTTCAAGAGCCGTAAGTTCGTCGAGGAGGAGTTCGAAAATGATAAAGAGCTCTTGATCGACTTCTATAACTCGAAGGGTTATCGTAACGCAACAATCGTATCCGATACAACATACTCAATTGATAGCGTAAGTCTCGGTGTTAAGTTGAAGGTGTCGGAGGGTAACAGATACTATATACGTAACATCACGTGGGTCGGTAACTCACGCTACGAAACAGAGTTCCTACAGAGAATGTTCGGTGTCACGAGAGGTGACGTCTACGATAAAAAATCAATGTACAAACGATTGGGTATTGGCGCTGAGGCAAACCCCGATGAGATGTCGGTCCTTACACTATACCAAAATGATGGATATTTGATGTCGCAGATCGACCCCGCAGAGATTATCATCGGAGCAGACTCTATCGACTTGGAACTTAAACTGTTCGAGGGAAAGCCATTTACAATTGGAAATGTCGAAATATCGGGTAATCTACGTGTCGACGATGAGGTGATCCGCCGCGAGCTCTACACTCGTCCGGGTGAACTCTACAACCGATCGCTACTTATGCAGACAATCCGCACACTTAGCTCGATGGGACACTTCAACCCCGAAGCTATTATGCCCGATATCAACCCAGTAACAAATTCATTGGTAGATGTTGGTTGGATTCTCGAAGAGCAGGCCAGCGATCAGTTCAATGTCGCAGGAGGTTGGGGATCAGGTTCGTTTGTAGGATCTATCGGTGTAACACTCAACAACATCTCGACAAGCAATATGTTCGACAAAGGGGCGTGGAAACCATACCCTATGGGACAAAATCAACGACTCTCGATTCAAGCTCAGTCGAATGGTAGCTACTACAAATCTCTCGCAGCTAGTTTCACAGACCCTTGGATGGGTGGTAGAAAACCAAACTCATTCACCGTCTCGGTACACTACTCCGACCAAAATGACGCATACTACGCTTGGCAAGAGGCTGAGAAATATTTCCGTACGTTTGGTGTCGCAGCGGGTCTTGGTAAACGTCTAACGTGGCCCGATCCATACTTCTCGATTTATGGTGAAGTATCATACGAACGATATATGTTGCAGGATTGGTCGTCGTTCGTAATGGAGGATGGAGATGCAAACCTACTATCGGCTAAATTTGTTATGTCACGTAACTCTGTCGATCAGCCTACATACCCACGTCGAGGATCGGAGTTCACATTCTCATTGCAGCTCACTCCTCCATACTCTCTGGTCGATGGTAAGGATTACTCCGATGACGATATGGATGACGATGTGAGATACAAGATGATCGAGTTCCATAAGTGGAATCTAAAATCTACGTGGTATCAGAGCTTTATGCGCAACTCAAACCTCGTGCTTAAACTCTCTGCTGAGATGGGTTATTTGGGTAGCTACAACAAAGATAAACTCTCTCCATTCGAGCGATTCGAGGTCGGTGGTGACGGTATGTCGGGATATACATATTATGGTATCGACGTGATATCGCTACGTGGTTACGACGATGGTGCTCTCGACCCATCGGGTGAGTACTCGATCGGATACAATAAATATACCGCTGAGTTACGTTATCCTGTTATTCTCGAACCTTCGTCGCAGATCTATCTGCTCGCATTCTTGGAGGGTGGTAACGGATTCTCTAGCTGGAGAGATTTCTCGCCATTCGACATCAAGCGCTCTGCTGGATTTGGTGTGCGACTCTATCTACCGATCGTCGGTATGTTGGGTATCGACTGGGGATATGGATTTGACCCCGCTACAGGCTCTACATCGAAGAGTGGTAGCCAATTCCACTTCGTGATGGGACAGCAGTTCTAGGAAGAGTGGCAAACAAGAAGAGTGGCAAACAATGTGTAACATAAATTATAAATGTAACAAAAATAATACAAAATAAAAAAAAGATGAAAAACCTAATGAAGATGGTGCTTTTGATGGCACTTACCCTATCAGTATCAATGGTGTCAGCACAGAAGTCGGGACGTATCAATGTTCAGGCTGTTATTATGGCGATGCCAGAGACTACAAAAATGCAGAGCGACTTGGAGACAATCCGTCAGGACTACTCAGCGAACCTTGAAACTATGCAGGTTGAGTTGAACAACAAGTATGTAGACTTCCAGCAGAACTCAAGCACAATGACTGAGACTATCCGCGCAATGAAGCAGAAGGAGATCCAAGATTTGGGAACACGTATGGAGCAGTTCGAGGCAAATGCAATGCAGGAGATCCAAGCTAAGCAGCAGGAGTTGCTACAGCCAATCATCACAAAGGCTCGTGATGCAGTAGCAGCAGAGGCAAAGGCAAAGGGTTGTGCAGTTGTTTATGATGAGTCGGCAGGTGCTCTTGCATACTTCGACGAGACAGTCGTAACAGATCTAACTCCAGCAGTTAAGACTCGATTGGGTATAAAGTAATAACCCACCTCGAAATAGTTAAATCCCCGAATTGAAACGACCGGTTTCAATTCGGGGATTACTTATTTTTAGAACTTACGTTAGGATAAGAAACCTCCCCCTCTCTCTCCTAGAACTTAACTCTCTGAGGGGTTAGTGCCATCACTTTATTAGAGTCTAAAAGCAGCGCTTTCAACTCCGTGAGGAGAGTATTTGAGGCGGTGATGTTACTGAGTAGATAGCCCCCGAAAGAAGAGGTTAGATTGTCATACTCCGAACCATACTCAACCAACTCTATAACATCATTTCCCATATCGCACCTATCGACAGCTATTGACAGAGCCTCACGTAACCCTCCAACACCATCTGTCAAGCCACATCCGACACTCTCCTTGCCACACCACACTCTACCGCCACTTAGCGTTGAGACAACAGCAGGGGAGAGTTTACGACCCTTCACGACACACTCTTGGAATTTGTCGTATACCGTCTCGACACCTCTCATTACCGCAGCACGCTCTATGGGTGTGATGCCTCGCGCCACACGTCCGAAGTCGGCTGAGGGTTCACTTACCACGCCATCCGTTGAGATGTGTAGGTGGCGACGCAGAGCATCTTCATAGGCGAACATAACTCCATAAACTCCAATCGAGCCTGTTAGTGTATATCTGTTTGTGAGTATCACGTCGGCAGGGGCACTTATATAATAACCTCCACTAGCGGCATAACTGCCCATCGTCACAATGACAGGTTTTACTCTTTGTAGCAGATCCATCTCGCGCCAAATCACATCCGCAGCGAGGGCACTGCCGCCGGGAGAGTTTACCCTGACGACCACTGCTTTTATATCTTTGTCGAGACGAGCACGACGCAACTGTCGTGCAACAACCCCCGAGACAACCTCACCACCCGAAGCGGATGGTATATCACCATCGACAATCACCCCGTCGGCATATATTATAGCAATTTTGTTTGCGCCTCCGACGATGCTGCGACTCTCCTCCTCGATAGCTGAGCGAACACTATATGCGTAGTTTGCGAGGGTTGTGGTGCGTAGCTTCCCCCCTTCACCGCGAACAACACCTAGGCGCTCCAATGCAGCATCGTAACCATCGCGATACGCCACTACGTCGACCAATCGTCTTTGTTTAGCCTCCTTCGCCTCGACGATAATTTGATCCTTTGCCACACGACGCAGCTCCTCGACACTCACCTTACGAGAGATCGACACCTCTGACAATATAGAGTCCCAAAATGTATTTACAATATTTGAGTTCTGCTCGCGGCTCTCTATAGACATATCCGACCTTATATATGGTTCGACAGCCGACTTATAACGACACGACTCGGGGCGAAATACCTCCGCCTCAACTCCAACCTTTTCGAACAGATCACCATAGTATAGGGTGTTAACAGCTACACCCTGCCACTCGATAGAACCTAGAGGATGTATGTACATTGAGTCTACGACACTCGCCAGAAGATACTCAACTTGCGAGTAGTTTTCGGCATATGCGAATACTGGTTTGGCACTCATCAGTCGGAAGTTGCTAATGAGGTCTCTCATCTCCGAGGCGTTTGCCAACGATATGTGCTCATCGCCATCCAACCTCAACGAAAGAGCTGTAATATTTTTATCCCCTGCAGCGAACTCCAGCGCCCGGAACAGATCGACCATCGACACCTGTGGTGCAGCGCCACTGAGTAGGTTTTTCAGCGGAGCTATAGGCGACAAGTCGGGAGCATCGACGATTAGTTGATCCATATTTATCTCCAAAACACTTCCTTTTTGGATTGGTTCAGAACTCTGAGATGTAATCACCCCTATCGACACCGACACGACAATGACCAAAGCAACAATAAAAATTACGATTGAAGCCACTATAGCGGCTATGGTAGCCAAAAACTGTTTTGCGAATGTTCCCATACTGATTGTTATATTGAATATATCTTACTAACTCAACAAAGATAGCTCTTTTTCATCATAAACCCTACCGGAGTTCTTTTTTTTAGTGGCGGAGAATCAAAAAAAAGTTAAAAATTTCCTAAAATCTTTGTTTTTCGATAGAAACTCCATACCTTTGGCGTTGACGGATTAATTTAATAAATTACAACTATGTCAATTAAGTGTATTGGAATATTAACATCGGGAGGTGATGCACCCGCGATGAATGCGGCGATTCGTGCCGTTACACGCACTGCGATCTACAATGGATTTAAAGTGAAGGGAATTATGAGAGGTTACAAGGGTCTCATAACAGGAGAGATTGAGGATTTTACATCCAAGAGCGTAAGCAACATCATCCAGATGGGAGGAACGATACTAAAGACAGCACGATGTGTTGAGTTCCGTACACCCGAGGGTCGAAAAGTCGCTTACGACAATATGGTGGCAGCTGGCATTGATGCATTGGTTGTTATTGGAGGTGACGGTTCGTTGACAGGAGCGAAGTTGTTGGCAGATGAGCACAATGTGCCAATCGTAGGTCTGCCCGGTACGATAGATAACGACTTGGGAGGAACAGATGCAACGATCGGTTATGACACAGCTCTGAACATCATCGTCGATTGCGTCGATAAACTTCGCGACACAGCGTCGAGCCACGAGCGCCTCTTCTTCGTTGAGGTGATGGGTCACACAGCAGGTTACTTGGCACTAAACGGTGCTATCGCATCGGGTGCTGAGGCGGCAATTATCCCCGAGATGGAGACCGAGGTAGACCAGTTGGCAGAGCTTATCGACACGGGTTTCCGCAAGAGCAAAAATTCGGCTATCGTACTCGTTGCGGAGAATCCAAAGACAGGTGGTGCGATGGGTCTCGCAAAACGCGTAAAGCAGGAGTATCCCGACTATGATGCTCGTGTGACAATCCTTGGACACATTCAGCGCGGTGGTTCACCAACAGCAATAGATCGTATTCTCGCATCGCGTATGGGAGAGAAGGCTATCGAGGCGCTAGTCGAGGGACAGCGTAACATTATGATCGGAACAAAAAATGGAGAGTTGGTATATGTGCCATTCAACAAGGCAATTAACCACAAGAAGAAGTTCGACACCACAGATTTGGAGTTGGTAAAGATCCTGTCAATTTAGAAAAGGTAGTTCGGTAACTATATCAAAAAGAGAGAGTGTGAAGTTTATCTTCATCTCTCTCTTTTGGCAATGATGCCTAAAATGATAAATGTTTAATGATTAGTGGAGAGCCCTCCACCGCCGCCCGCACAGGGCAGTTGTAGAGATTATCAACGCCCCAATAATATTCGAGCCTGTGTTACTGCTGCATCGCTGATTTGGCTACCCGACAACATTGTAGCGATATGATTTACACGCTCGTCGGGAGATAGTTTTGTTATGTTGGTATGTCCAGCATCTTTGTATACGACGTAGTGGCTATTGCCCTTTGAGGCTACCTGTGGAAGATGTGTTATGTCGATGACCTGCATACGTTGAGAGAGCTCTGCAATGATCTCGCCCATAGCCTCAGCAATGCGACCCGAGACGCCTGTGTCAATCTCGTCGAAGATAATTGTGGGCAACTCGCTTCGCTCCGCCAAAAGAGCCTTTAGTGCCAACATAACACGTGATATCTCACCTCCCGATCCGATTTTGTCGACACCTTGGAGACTCTTGCCCTCGACGGAGCTAAATAGAAACTCAACACTATCACATCCCGAGGGGGTGAATCTCTGCGTCGAGGTAACCGACACCTCAAACCGAGCCTGCTCCATCCCTAAACGTCGTAGGGTAGTGCAGATCTCTGTTGAAAACTTTGGTGCTGCTTTACACCTATGTTCTGATATCTTAGCAGCGAGTTTTTTTGTTGCACTCTCGCACTCATTGATCTTTAGCTTTACGGCAGAGATCTTCTCGTCGGAGTGGTGAATTGTCTGGAGCTGTTCGGTGTAGCGGTCACGTATCTCGATCAACTCCTCTAGATTCTGTGCGCGGTGTTTCTGACAGAGAGTGTAGAGTGTGTCGATACGCTCCGAAAGTTTCGCTAACCGCTCGGGGTCGGACTCTATTCGCTCCATATCATCTACAGCACTTACCTTTAGATCTTTGAGCTCCTCGATCACACTTCTCAGTCGGATTGCATACTCACCTGCTGTGGGGAGGCTCTTCGACACCGATTGGAGCTCCTTCTCTGCGCTGCGTAGAGATATTAGAATCGTGCGGTCATCATCCCCATCCAAGATCTCGACCAACATCCCTAGTGCATTTCCTATAGCCTCTGCATTTTCGAGTATCTGAAGTTGTGCCTCCGCCTCTTCGCTCTCGCCAAGGCGTAGGTTAGCTGCTGTGAGCTCCTCCACCTGATGGGTCAACCACTCCTCGTCGCGACGTGCTGAGGCGGCAATCTCCTCAATTGTACGTAGCTCAGCGTGGAGTTGTTGGAGTTCGTTATATCTCTCTCTGTATTGCCTCAGAAGCGCAGATGAGTCATATAACATATCGAGGGAGCGAATACGAAATAGCTCATCGGCAAGGATCTGATTTTGGTGTTGCGAATGTATGTCGATCAATCTAGAGCTCAGACCCTTTAGCTCGCTCAGTGAAACGGGTATGTCACCCACAAAGGAGCGGCTCTTCCCCGACGCAGTGATGACGCGTCGAATTGTCACCTCCTCCTCATAATCCCAATCATTCTCGTCGAAGAGCTCTCTAAGGTCGAGCGACGCAATCGAAAATAACCCCTCTATAACACAACTCTTTGTGTTGTCGCGCGTGGCGGAGCCATCATTTTTACCTCCAAGGAGCAGTCCCAATGCTCCGAGCAAGATAGATTTACCCGCTCCGGTCTCACCCGTGATGATGTTGAGCGTGGGGTCGAGCTCCATCTCTAGGTGCTCGATTAGTGCGTAGTTCTCGACTTGTAGGCTCTTTAACATAGTTTTTCGATTTTATCAGCGATATGATCTGCCACCTCTTTTTTCGACATTAGTGGCAGTGGTTCACGTCCTGTGCGGTCGATAAAGGTGACCATATTTGTGTCGACACCGAACCCTGCACCCTCATCGCGCAGTGAATTTAGGACGATGAAATCTAGGTTTTTGCGCTCCAACTTCGACTCTGCGTTACTCTGCTCATTCTCCGTCTCAAGGGCAAATCCGACCAATATTCTCCCCCCCTTCTCAGCACCCAACGCTGCGGCAATATCTACGGTCTTGCGTAGCTCGATGGTCATCTCGTCACCGCTTTTTTTGATCTTCTGGTCGGCAACTTTCAGAGGGGTATAGTCCGCCACCGCAGCACACATAACAGCACCATCTGCCTCTGCAAAGTGTCTGCGTGTTGCTTGGTACATCTCCTCCGCCGAGACTACATCACACCTATCACACCCCTTAGGTGTTGCGAGTGACGTACGTCCCGTAACGAGTGTAACTTTCGCCCCACGGCTCGCCAACGACTCCGCAATTGCGTACCCCATCTTGCCTGTAGAGTGGTTCGAGATGTAACGCACCGGATCTATAGCCTCAATTGTGGCACCTGCCGTTACGACGAAGTGTTTACCCTCTAGTGTTCTCTTTTTTTTTTCGTCACCCATCGCCATCACGTAGTTGAATATCTCCTGCGGCTCAGCCATACGCCCCTTGCCAATGAGACCACTCGCCAACTCTCCCGACTCGGGTTCGACAATGTGTACCCCGTGGCTTCGTAATGTTGTGAGATTCTGCTGCGTGGTGATATGTTGATACATATCGAGATCCATCGCCGGAGCTATAACCACCGGAGCACGCGCCGACAGATAGCTCGTCAACAACAAATTATCTGCCACTCCCGTAGCCATCTTCGCCATTGTGTTGGCAGTGGCAGGTGCGATAACCATCACATCCGCCCACTCTCCCAACGAGACGTGGGAGTTCCACTCTCCATTCTCGGGGTTGAAGAAGTCAACCAATATTGGATTTTTCGATAGCGTAGCCATCGTAAGTGGAGTTATAAACTCCTTTGCGAGGTGTGTCATAATGACCTTCACCTCGCACCCTGCCGACTTAAATAGACGACACAGCATAGCTGACTTATATGCAGCTATGCTCCCCGTAACACAAAGAAGTATATTTTTCATTCTCCTCTTCGGTTTAGTATGTGATTAAATTACAGAGCTCTACTTCGCCTTCACCTCGCCATTCTTGTAGCTAATCTCATCGTCGAGGAACTCCTCTGTAGCGATAAGAATAGGCTTTGGAAGGCGCTCATAGTAGCGTGAGATCTCGATCTGCTCGTGATTTTCGAAGGTCTCCTCCATTGTGTCGTTTGGAGATGAGAAGTCTGCTAGTTTGCGATTTAGCTCCACCTTTAAGTCGCTTGCAATCTGATTCGCACGGCGCGAAATGATGTTAATTGACTTGTAGATGTTACCTGTCTCGGCGTCGAGATCAACTAACTGACGTGTAACAGTGTTGTTTGGAATGTTCTTCTTAATATCCATCTTCTTTCTCTCTAATTTATTTTATTTTCACTCTTAGAATCTGTTTAAATTTCTCTCATCTATTTTGCTAAGGATCTGTCACTTCACTTTTCTCTTTTTGCACTACGTTACATAGTCACCGCTATGCGCCTTATACAAAGAGAGAAAATCAAAGCAACATCTCTCTTAGCAATTATAGCGAGAAAAACTTAAACAGATTCTTAATATCTTACTCCAACGAGGGATCTTCGACCCTAATTTCGGGCTCACTATCATCCACTCTCTTCTTTGTTCTTCCGAAGAGTCTTGTTCCACTGCTCTCCTCGATAATCTCACCTGCTGCGATTTTCTTTCGGTTATCGTTTTGGCGATCTATGTAGTTACGTGCTCGACTCTCCATCTGATCCGCCTCCGAACGATATGTACTCTCGGGGAACTCTGCGAGGAAAGTATAGTAGCTATCTATCATCTGGAGGTAACGATCCTCCTTCTTCGAGTCGACCGAGTTGCGTGCCAACTCATACGACGATGCGACAATGTAGAATGAGATCTTCTCTCTAAATTCGCTATATGGGTACTCCTTCATTGCGTTACGGAACGCCACGATAGCTGACTTGTGGCGTCCTATCTTATAATAGGTATAGGCGTTGAGGAACGACTTCTCGTGGAGACGCAAGTACAACTCCTTTCGCATATCTAGGAACTTTGAGATATTCTCACTCTCGGGATAGCGTGATATAAACTCATCAATTACCGATATTGCCTGCATTGTTAGGGTTTGATCTCGTGTTGTTCCGGGGGCTTGGTAGTAGTGACTCAGGGTGTAGATACCCTCGGCATCCTCCAAAAACACAGAGCGTCCAAAGCTACGTCTAAACTCATCTAACTCTTGAATCGCTACATCGTAATCGGCAAGTTTGAAGTTGCTGCGAGCCTTGAAAAAGAGGAGTGAATCCTCACGACTCGACCCCGCAACGTAGGGCTCAACTATCTCAAACAGTAGCACAGACTTCTTCCAGTTCTCAGCCTCGTAGAGTGTCAGTGCGTGGTCGTAGATTATAAATGGATCATTCGTCTTAATAACCTTCTGCGTCACGCTACAACTACCCAATATTGCAACTGTCGCAAGAGCGATCACTCCCGATATTATTGTTGATACTCTTCTCTTCATCTCTTCGTTTTAAGCTAAATTTTATCGTGCGTTATATGCCTCAAGCGCCTTACCCAATATAAATAGTGCACGCTGGAGATCCTCTTTCTTTAGAACGTATGCAATACGCACCTCATTGCGTCCAAGTGTCGAATCTGAGTAAAAACCCGACGCAGGAGCCAACATTATCGTCTCACCCTCGTAGTCAAACTCCGCAAGACACCACGCACAGAAGTCATCACTATCCTCTACGGGGAGGCGTGCAACGGTGTAAAAAGCCCCCATCGGGATTGGTGAGTAGACGCCCGGGATGTGGTTGAGTCCATCGACGAGGCATTTACGGCGCTCGATATACTCTTCGTAAACGTCGCTCATATAGTCTCGCGGAGCATCTATCGACGCCTCAGCAACAATTTGACCAATTAACGGTGGCGAGAGTCGTGCTTGACAGAACTTCATCACAGCGTTTCGTAGAGCTTTGTTCTTCGTGATTAGCGCTCCGATACGTATTCCACACTCCGAGTAGCGCTTCGACACTGAGTCGATCAACACCACATTCTGTTCGATACCCTCCAAATGGCACGCCGAGATGTAGGGAGACCCTGTGTAGATAAACTCTCGATAGACCTCATCCGAAAAGAGGAAAAGATCATATTTTTTTACCAACTCTCGAATTTGCTCCATCTCCTTGCGAGTATAGAGATATCCGGTAGGGTTGTTGGGGTTGCATATTAAGATACCGCGTGTACGCTCATTGATCTGCTCCTCGAACGCCTTGATCTTGGGGAGCGCAAACCCCTCCTCGATCGACGACACAACGGGTCGAATCACCGCACCTGCCGAGATCGCAAATGCCATATAATTGGCATATGCAGGCTCTGGAACGATAATCTCATCCCCGGGGTTGAGGCACGACATAAACGCAAACAACACCGCCTCAGAACCCCCGGTCGTGATGATAACATCCTCTTCGGTGAGTTTGATTTGATACTGTCCATAATACTCTACCAGCTTCTTGCGAAGCGACAGAAACCCATCACTTGGGCTATACTCCAACACCTTGCGGTCGATCTTACGCATCGCCTCAAGCCCCTCCTTTGGAGAGGGTAGGTCGGGCTGACCAATATTGAGGTGATAAACCTTCGTGCCACGAGCCTTTGCAGCATCCGCCAA
Organism: Rikenellaceae bacterium; assembly: GCA_047174765.1. Taxonomy (GTDB): domain Bacteria; phylum Bacteroidota; class Bacteroidia; order Bacteroidales; family Rikenellaceae; genus Alistipes. The sequence continues at coordinate 42,320 of JBCQTT010000012.1, forward strand.
TGGACCGAGTTTTCGAATTGGCGAGGCTGGCATCTCCTCTGCACGTTGCGATATATACGGCATAAATTCTTTTGTTACCTTGTTATAATTGGGCAAAGATAGTATTTTTCTTTGAGAAATCGACCCTTTGTCACCACATTTTATAAAAAGATCAATATTAAAGAGCTGTTAAGTTAAAAAGTGTCGAGAATCTATTGAGTTGTCACGATTGTTTTCTATCTTTGCGGATTATGTGGTTGTACCTCAACCATCTTAATCCAAATTTAAGATACGAAGAATTAAAAAAATATATAATTATGTCTATCGCTGATAAATACGCACCGCAACAGATCGAATCAAAATGGTATGAGTTCTGGATCGAGAACAATCTATTCCACTCAGAGCCTGACGAGCGAGAGCCCTATACAATCGTAATCCCGCCACCAAACGTAACGGGTATGCTGCATATGGGACATATGCTCAACAATACTCTTCAGGATGTGTTGATTCGACGTGCTCGTATGATGGGTAAGAACGCCTGCTGGGTACCGGGTACTGACCACGCCTCTATCGCTACTGAGGCGAAGGTTGTGGCGAAGCTCGCAGCTGAGGGTATCGACAAATCAACCCTTACGCGTGAGGAGTTTTTGCGTCACGCTTGGGAGTGGAAAGAGGAGTATGGTGGGGTGATCCTTAAGCAGTTGCGCAAGTTGGGTGCATCGTGTGACTGGGATCGTACCTGTTTCACGATGGATGAGGCTCGCACGGAGAGTGTGATCCGTGTATTCTGTGACCTCTACGAGAAGGGGAAGATCTACCGCGGAGTGAGAATGGTTAACTGGGACCCTTCGGCGAAAACGGCACTCTCGGATGAGGAGGTTATCTACAAGGAGTCGCAGGGTAAACTATACTACCTTCGTTATATGGTGGAGGGGAGCGATCAAGCGATCATCGTCGCAACGACTCGTCCCGAGACGATACTTGGAGATACGGCACTCTGTGTAAATCCAAACGATGAGCGATATAGTTGGCTCGCGGAGGATGCTCGTGTGATTGTTCCGTTGGTGGGACGCTCTATTCCGATCATTCGCGATGAGTATGTAGATATTGAGTTCGGAACGGGTGCTTTGAAGGTCACACCAGCACACGACGTTAACGACTATATGTTGGGAGAGAAGTTCGGTTTGGAGACTATCGACATCTTCGACGACAATGGTGCAATCAACGATAAAGTTGGTATGTATGTTGGGGTCGACCGCTTCGAGTGCCGCAAGCAGATTGAGGTTGATTTGCAGAGCGCTGGACTACTCGAAAAGAGCGAACCATATACCAACAATGTTGGTTTTTCGGAGCGTACGGGTGTGGTTATCGAGCCTAAACTCTCGATGCAGTGGTGGTTGTCGATGGATGAGTTGGCAGCACCTGCGGCGGCATCGGTTGCGAGCGACGTGATAAAGTTCGTGCCTGCGAAGTACAAAAATACATATCGCCACTGGATGGAGAACATCAAGGATTGGTGTATCTCACGTCAGTTGTGGTGGGGGCAGCGAATCCCTGCATACTATATGCCTAAGGGGGGATATGTCGTTGCCGAGACTGCTGAGGAGGCTTTGAGATTGGCGCGCGAGAAGAGTGGCGATGCTACGTTGGAGTTGAGCGACTTGCGTCAAGATGAGGATGTTCTCGATACTTGGTTTAGCTCGTGGTTGTGGCCTATTTCGGTCTTTGACGGCATCCGCCACCCAAACAATGAGGAGATAAACTACTACTATCCAACAAATGATCTCGTTACGGGACCCGATATCATCTTCTTCTGGGTAGCGCGTATGATTATGGCGGGTTACGAGTATCGCGACCTTAAACCATTTAATAATGTATACTTTACAGGTATCGTTCGCGATAAGTTGGGTCGCAAGATGTCGAAGCAGTTGGGTAACTCTCCCGATCCACTCGATTTGATAGCTGAGTATGGAGCGGATGGAGTTCGTATGGCGATGATGTTGTGTTCGAGTGCCGGTAACGACTTGATGTTCGACAACGCACTCTGTGAGCAGGGACGTAACTTCGGTAACAAGATATGGAACGCCTACCGCCTAATCTGCGGATGGGAGGTAGATTCAACACTCGAGATGAGCGAGAACAATCGCCTCTCTATTGAGTGGTTCGAGGCTAAGTTTAATGAGGCGTTGAGTCGTATTGAGTCTGACTTTGAGGGGTATCGTCTCTCGGAGGCACTTATGGTGGCATACAAACTCTTCTGGGATGAGTTCAGCGGATGGTATTTGGAGATGATTAAGCCTGCATACCAAGCACCTATCGACGCTGCAACACTCGCTGCAACCAAGGAGTTCTTCGATAAGTTGATGAAACTCTTACACCCATTTATGCCATTCGTAACGGAGGAGATATGGCAAGATATTGCACCTCGCACCGAGGGAGAGTCGATCGTCGTTGCTCCAATGCCACGCGCGGGACACGTCGACAAGGATATGTTGGCGAGATTCGAGCTTGCGAAGGAGGTGATATCTGCAATACGTAACATCCGTAAGAGCAAAAATCTTCCCAATCGCGACCTATTGGAGTTGGAGGTTGTAGAGGATGAGAACTACGTCGACGAGTATGCAGCAGTAGTTGCGAAGATGGCAAATTTGAGTGAGATTCGTTTGGTGAGCGAGAAGAGCCCATCGGCTGTAGGATTCATCGTTAAGACGACTCAATATGCAGTTCCATTGGGCGATAAGATCGACAAAGAGGCTGAATTAAAGCGCCTAAGCGACGAACTAACATATTTGGAGGGATTCTTGAAGAGTGTAATGAAGAAGCTTGGTAATGAGCGCTTCGTAAACTCAGCACCCGAGAAGGTGGTGGCTGTGGAGCGCGCAAAACAGAGCGACGCGGAGACAAAAATCGCAGCTATCAAGGAGCAAATCGCAGCACTTCAGTAGACAAGTATGTCAGCACCAATAATTATCTATACCGATGGTTCGTCGCTCGGGAATCCCGGGGCGGGGGGCTACGGTATAGTGTTGCTCTCAGGACCATTTCGCAAAGAGGTGTCGGAGGGGTTTCGACTAACGACCAACAACCGTATGGAGTTGATGGCGGTGTGTGTGGCGCTGGAGATGTTGAAGTTCGACGACTCCGACGTGACGATCTACTCCGACTCTAAATATGTGGTCGATGCCGTGGAGAAACGTTGGCTCAACGGGTGGGAACGAAAGGGATTTGAGGGGAAGAAAAACCCCGACCTTTGGCGTCGATATCTCAAAGTGGCACGCCGACATAGGGTGCGCTTTATATGGGTGAAGGGTCACGCCAGCACCGTGGAAAACAATAGATGTGATGAGTTGGCAGTAGCTGCCGCACGCGACACGTTAAATCATAAGGAGGATGTAGGTTACGTCTCCGAATAGATAATATAAAGAAAAAATTATGTTCAAAACCTATCTAAGGTTGTTGGGGTTTGCCCGACCAATCAGCAAATATGCCATCCCATATTTCATCTATGCCGTGTTGTATACACTCTTCAACACCTTCAACTATGCGATGATTATCCCAATCCTCCAGACGATGTTCCTCGACGACTTTAACTTCGTTCCGGTACACTCTTTCCCCGACCTTGTGATGGAGAAGGAGACATACGATAACATCATAAACTATATCTATACATCAATATTTGGAGATGAGTTTACGGTGGGGAAGATGTTGGTTATCCTCGCAACAATGACCGTTATGATGTCGTTGTTGAGCAATACGTTCCGATATCTATGTTCGTGGACGGTGGAGAATCTGCGTACAAGATCCTTGCAGCGACTCCGCAATATGATGTATGACCACGTTATGAATATGAGTGTGTCGTTCTTCAACGAGAGCCGCAAGGGTGAAATTATGTCGAAGATCACGGGTGACGTCGGTGTCGTGCAGTTCTGTATCACAAATACGTTGCAGGTGGCATTTCGCGAACCGTTCCTTGTAATCGGATACCTATGTATGATGTTCGCTATTTCGTGGCAGCTATCTATATTTGCTATTACGTTCCTTCCCTGCGTGGCATTTGTCATCGGTGGCATCGTGAAGAGGCTGCGCCACCCGGCTCGAAAGTCGATGGAGTTGGGTGCCGATATGGTGAGTGCCCTTGACGAGTCGCTGTCGGGTGTGAAGATCATCAAGAGTTACAACGCTACGGAGTATATAAAAGAGAAATATCACGAACTCAATGAGACTATTGCGTCGCTAACGCTCTCGATGGCTCGCAAGCAACAACTCGCATCACCGATGAGTGAGGTGTTGGGAATTACGGCTGTGGGTATTATCATAGTCTTCGGAGGTACGTTGGTGCAGGCAGGAGAGTTGGATGCTGCGCAGTTCCTCGCCTTCATCGCAATCTTCTCGCAGATAACACGCCCCGTACGATCGTTCATCGATCAGTTCGCGGCGATCAACCAAGGTGTTGCTGCTGGAGAGCGTGTCTTGGGGCTCTTGGCGGAGAAGAATCCACAGGAGGATCTACCAGATGCTGTCACAATGGATGGATTCAAAGATTCAATAGAGTTCCGCAACGTAAGATTTAGCTACGACGGAAAACGAGAGGTGTTGAGCAACGTAAACTTCACCATCAAGAAGGGGCAAACTGTGGCACTCGTTGGACCGTCGGGGGGTGGAAAGTCGACAATCAGCGAACTTATTCCTCGCTTCTACGACCCCACGGAGGGTGATATATTGATCGACGGAGTATCAATAAAGAGAATGACACAGGATAGCTTACGTTCTCACATCGGCACTGTGGCTCAAGATACGATCCTCTTTAACGACACAATTTTGGGTAACCTCTCGTTCGGAAAGCTCGACGCAACGGAGGCGGAGGTTGTTGCAGCGGCAAAGGTCGCTAATGCCGACACCTTCATCCGCGAGACTCAAAATGGATACAACACCAACATCGGAGATCGAGGGATGAAACTGTCGGGCGGTCAGCGTCAGCGATTGAGTATTGCGCGTGCAGTGTTGAAGAACCCCGAGATCTTGATCCTCGACGAGGCTACGTCGGCACTCGACACCGAGAGCGAGAAGCTCGTTCAGGAGTCGTTGACCAAACTCCTCGAAGGACGTACTTCGGTTGTCGTTGCACATAGGTTGAGTACGATCTATAATGCCGACAAGATCCTTGTTGTGGATCGTGGAGTTATCGTTGAGGAGGGCAGCCACGCCGAGTTGATGAACAAAAATGGGCTCTACAGAAAGCTGGTTGAGATGCAGTCGTTCGAGTAGTTCGCCACCAAAAAAATGTTGTTCGCCAATAAAATATCGAAAATGTTTTGATAGTTTGCCCAGATACGTAAATTTGCAACCATAACGAAATAAACTAAAAAATTAAAACTATGAATTTTAATAGAGTATCGCTACTACTTGTAGCATTGTTGACAGCAGTTACAATGAACCTTTCAGCACAGCCCGGTGGTGGCGGCGGCGGAATGGGCGGCGGTGGCGGAATGCGAGGTCCCGGAATGATGATGCAGCAGGGTGGCGACATTGATTTGTTGGGATCTATTGGATTCTTCGAGATCGACGCAAAGGATGTTATCAAGAAGAATAAGATCAAGGATGCTGAGTTGGTTAAGGGAACAGAGGCTTTGGTTTCAAACTACATTATCGGTTATGGTGACATATATGCTGAGCACCGCGAGCAGATCGATGCACTAGAGGCAAAGAGCGAGGAGCTTACAAAGATGATGGACTCTGGCGACACAAGCGAGATGCGTACAGCGATGCAGTCGGTAATGCAGAGTGGTCGTGAGATCCGCGAGAAGATGACAAAACTCCACAAGAGCCTCGACGAGGGAATGAAGGCACTCCTTGCAAAGGAGGAGAAGTTGCTAAGCCGTTGGACTGTATACTACGCAGGAATCTGCGAGGATAACGGATACTCAACACGCGAGAGAGGACAGCGCGGTGAGGGCGAGAGAGGTCAAATGGGTGAAGGTCGCGGTCAGATGGGCGGCGGTCAAATGGGTGGCGGAATGGGCGGTATGTAGTCTGCTCACAACCATATATAAAAACAATAATTGGGGAGATGGATCAACACCATCTCCCCAATTGTTGTTTTGTAGAGCGTCGACTACTTTTTGTAGAAGAACACTGCGTCGAAGTCGAGCGTTGCATCCACTGCGCCACTAAATATCATAAACACATTTGTAGCTGTCGTATTTCCAGTTTTGAATGAGAAGCCTTGACTTGTAAGCTCCGATACAGGGATGTCGTAGTGATACCACGTACCATCACTAGTTAGCGATGCACTAGGTGCTAGATTATCTACCTGAGCCCCGTTGTTACCAATAGCATATGAGGCAGAGTTGTTAGACTCAAATTTGAGCATATGTGTCACCGCAACCTCTGACTTAATCGCTATATGTAGGTAGTAGTCATTGGGGGAGTTAGTCACTGTGGTGAGCGCGTCGAGATCTGAGAAATCATCTGACCCAGCAACGATACCAAGACCCGACCATCCGTCGTTTGAGTAGACTGTATAGCAACCCCACGTTGTTGAGGCAATGCCGTACGCATTATTGCCCGATGGCGTTGCTGCTGAGTAACCTGCCCACAATCCAGTCGATGCACTCGAACGGAAGTCGACAGCAACGTTACTAGAGATTTTAGCATATGAGGTGTCGTCGAGTGAGATTACGTAGTAGTCTGAGCCAGCAAGCGAAACTGTTCCATCATCAGCATATCCTGCCAAGAGGTCGGTGTTGTCGGTGTTGCCCTCGCTTCCCTCGTTACCCTCATTGTTGTCGCCCGTAGAGCCTGTACCCTCATTGAATGGTGTAACTACGAAGTCGAGAGTAGGGTATCCACCATCGGTTGTTGTCCAACTGCAAGCCTCTGCTACGGGGTTTGAAGTGTTGAATGTTGCAGCATTTGAGTTGAGTGTAGATGTAAAGTCGGCAGACTCCATTTCGCTGCTACTCATTACTGTTCCGTTAGTACCCACGTCTTCGGTGTAGGTCACGCTACCGTCGAGGGTGAAACAATTTACGGTCGACCCTCCGTTGTATCCGACAATACCTCCAACGCCACTATATCCATTAATAGATCCGGTGTTATAGCAGTTTGTGATTGTTGCACCTTCGTTGTAACCCGTAATACCTGCTGTGTAGTAGCAAGCGCCATTTCCGACATTTCCAGCGTTGTAGCAGTTTGCGATATTGCCCTTAGAGTAACCCACGATACCACCCGAGTGGTTTGTTGAGTATACATATCCGGCATTGTAGCAGTTGACAACAAATCCATCATAACTATATCCGACAACACCACCGGCGAAGAGCGTTCCATTTATCGTTACATTGCTACCGCAGTTCTCCACCAATCCGTTGTTGTAACCAGCGATACCACCCACAAATTGATTGCCCGTTGCAGCACCCGATACGATTAGGTTGCTTACAGTTCCGTCGTGGCTGATATATCCAAATAGAGCTTGGTTGTCTGATCCTGAGTTGTTGAGGTATAGACCTTTGATGTATTTGTTGTTACCTTGGAATGTTCCTGAGAATGGTGCACCTGCACTATTCCCGATTGGAATCCATCCGATGTTGTTGAGGTCGATATCCACCTTCAACTCAAAGTACGATCCATAGAATGAGTTTCCATTCGAGACCTGTTGTGCGACGTATGCAAATTGTTGAGCTGTAGTGATTAGGTATGGGTCGGCTGCACTACCAGATCCATAAGCTAGACCCAACGATACTGTACCATCCCAAACGCTCTCTGTGCCATCGTAAATATCATCGCCATCGTCGGTAATATTTTCGTCATCCCAACCCTCGATGTTGCCATCTAAATCTATATTCTCACTGTCGAGACTCCAGTTGTAAGTGCGGCGATATCCCGATTTGAATACGATGTCGCCCGACGCATACCATACATATGTGTCGTCACCCACCTCGAAGCTCGCAACGGGATCTCCAGCCGAGATAGTTTGTGGGGCGATGATGATCTTATAGCTCAAACCATCCGACTCATATGGTGTCATCTCTATTGTTGAGCCAGTTGCAGAGTAGCTATCGTTTGTGATGTCGATGTTAGCTTCGTTTTTAGCACGAATCTTCAATATGCCTCCAGTTGTCTCAATCTCATCGGCTGTGATATTTATGACGAGGCTACTCATCTTATGTTCGAAACCGAGAGTTGGTATCTGCTCGTTTGTCGCAGCGGTCTGAGCAATGAGTAGATCGCTCATCTCGTAGCTTTCAGCTGAGCTCTGATCCTCATTGGCTGAAAAAGAGAAACTCTCAGCGAATGTATCTAGAGCTGGATATGCGGCGATAAATGATAGTAGTTGCTCATCTCCATCCTCTGTTACAGAGTCATATGTGATTGGAGAGTCACTTGTGAAGAGGGAGTTGCTGTATGTATATTCGACCTTTGAGGCGTATGTCTCTCCATCTTCGAATGCTGTTACGTAGATTGCGTCGTTAGTGTCGAATTGATCCGATGTGACGCGAGTTGCAGGGAGAATTGAACTGCTGAATGATAGCTCGACGCTTGTTGTTGTCGTTGTGTCACCTCCTACGGGGTCTGATGTTATGTCACTGTCGTATTTGCTACACGCGGCTACCGCCAACAGTAATATTGCGATAGATATTTTTGTTGTTTTCATTATCTGTTGTTATTTACGTTGATATACTCTTACGTAGTCGACCTTCATTAGTAGTTCGTCGTCGAATATTGAGTTGTCGATTGTGCCACCCAATGTGCCACCTATTGCGAAGTTTAGGAGTATGTAGAACTCGTCGTAGTATGGCCACTGCGAGTTGTCGAGTGTTGTTACGGGGTCATATTTCTCCGCTGTCAACACGCCATCCACATAGAAACGAATAACGTCACGGTTGTCCCACCAACACTCCTCCCACTCGATGCCGAAGGTGTGAAATCCCTCCTCAATGCCATCAACAGCGGGGTTCGATGACCAGTTGGAGCCATCCATTCCATTTGCGGCTTGGGTGTGAAGTGCGTGGATTACATATCCGGGGTTGTTGCCCTGATACTCCAATATGTCTATTTCGCCACACGAAGGCCACGAACCTTGACCCATCATCCAAAATGCTGGCCACACACCACCACCTGCGGGGATATCTATGCTAGCCTCAATCTTGCCATAGGCGAAGTCGAACTTGCCATTAGTTGTGATACGAGCCGAGGTGTAGCTAGCCCAATCGTAGTTCTCCTTGCGAGCCTCAATTACCAGACAACCATCCTCTACACGGAGGTTCTCGCTGCGATCGGTGTAATATTGTGACTCGTTGTTGCCATTTCCGTTTCCGTTGATCTCGATGTTCCACGTATCGGTGTCGAGCGCTGTGCCGTTGAACTCATCTGACCATATCAACTCATAGTCATCAACCGTAACACTCACATCGCAAGATGCTGTATAACCAGTATCGGTGGTGACCGTAATCGTCGCCTCGCCAACACCCACGGCGGTTACTGTGCCGAGGAATACCTCAACATATTTGTCGTTGCTTGTCGTCCACGTAATGCCTACTGTAGGGTCGGGCAAAACTGTCGCCACGAGGTTTGCAGTCTCGGTGGGTGATAACGATAGTGTCGTTGCACTGAGTGTTACGCCGTCGGAAATCGTTGTATTATTATTATCATCGTCGGCACTACTACTTTCGGAGCAGGCAGAGATGTTTGTAGCGGTCGCCAAGATCCAGATAAAACTTAATAATCGTATCATAAATTTTAGGTTTTAATGCAATGAGGATGACTAAACTCAACTTAGTCACCCTCATTGTCGTTATGGAATTATATTACTTCTTGTAGAAGAATACAGCGTCGTAGTCGAGTGGTGTGCCATCTACTGCACCGCTCAACATAATGAATACATTTGCTGAAGCTGTGTTGCTTGGGTTGAATGCAAATCCCTGACTTGTGAAGTGTGTCATTGGGATGTCGAAGTGCTGCCACTCACCATCTGTTGTGAGCGGATACGAGATTGCTACTCCATCAACAGCTCCATTGTTTCCAATTACACATACTCCCGAACCTACAGACTCCATCTTAATGCAGTGGCTAACAGGTGTCGATGATTTTATAGCGATGTGAAGATAGTACTCATCTGCATTGTCGGTGATCTCAGATAGGGCATTGAGTGCTGTGTAGTCTCCATTCTCGCCAACGCAAACACCAAGACCTGACCATCCTGAACTAGACTCAACCTGCAAGCAAGTCCAAGACTCTGTTTGTCCATATGCGTTTACACCCGATGATGTGCCAGCTGTATATCCAGCCCATACATAGAGGAATGTGTTTAGATCGTCAACACGTAGGTCCTGAACAACTCGATCTGCAACTGTGTCGTAGGTGATGTAATCCAATGATACGAGGTAGTAGTCCGAACCCAACAACGAAGCGTGAGTCTCTGCTGCGCCAACTGTAACGGCACAAGTTGCCGACAATGATCCGCAAGTTGCGTAGATTGTAGCGCTACCCTCCGAAACGGCATATACTAAACCACCATCCGATACTGAAGCAACAGATGAGTTAGAGCTCGACCACGAAATTGTTCCTGTCGATCCTGTTGGTGCAAGAGTTGCGGTGAGGGTCTCATAACCTCCGGGAGAGAGTGTTAACGTTGTTGGGGCGATGGTGATGCTTGTTGCGGTTGTTGTGCCGCCATCGGATGTTGAGTCATCGTCATCATCACTACAAGATGTAGTGGTGAACATAAGTGCTGCGGCACTGAATAGAAGTGCCAAGAATGATTTTGCTTTCATAGTTTTAATTTTTTTGTTTGTAATAGTTTCTATTTGTGATTAAAGTTTTTTAGTATCCGGGGTTTTGTGTGAGGAGTGAGTTTAACTCAATCTCGGCACTTGGGATTGGAAGTAGAGTGTGTTTGCTCTCGTCGAATGTCGACATATGGCTCTGTACCAACTCGTTCTCACCCTCTTTGTAGTCATCCATAACCTCTTTGGTGATTCCCCAACGGTTGAGGTCGAACCAACGATGTCCCTCCATCGCGAGCTCCATACGGCGCTCATATCGAAGATCATCAATGTCGAGGCTCGTGTAGAGAGTGATCGTCGCTGTCGATCCGTCGTGACAAGGGGTGTCGATAGCTCTTTGACGCACCTCGTTCACAAGAGATAATGCTGTGTTTGTGTCACCACCCTCGATCAGCGCCTCAGCGTACATCAACAATACATCTGCGTAGCGGATAACAGAGCGATTGAGTGGACCGCGTGACTCGTGACCAAGCGAGATAACTGTATCATCCTTGCCGAACATTATCAACTTGCGGTTAATATACTTTGTACTCTCTAAATATGTCTCCTCAGTCACATTATCCATATCAGCTACGCTAGGGGTGTAGATCGTCCAGTCGCGGCGAGGGTCACCTGAGGCATAGGCTTCATAGAGGTTGTTTGTTGGCATATTGAAACCCCAGCCGCCACCAAGGTTCGATGAGCGAGAGCGACACATAATTGTCGAGAATGTACCGCGTGTAAATCCATTTCCATCGCCATAGTCACTATAAGCGTCCTCCATATATTGGATCTCGAATACCGACTCCACACCATTTTCGTTAGCCTCTAAGAATAGATCTGCATAGTCTGGCTGGAGTGAATACTCTGTACTCTCGACAACAGCCTTTCCCCAACTTGCCGCCTCGGTATAGTTCTTTGTGTAGAGATTAACCTTTAGTAGCATCGACTGTGCAGCGCCCTTTGTGGCACGTCCTAGATCCTCATCATCGTACTCGCTCTTGAGCCACAAACTAGACTCCGCTAGCTCTAAGTCGGCAATAATCTGAGAGTAGATGTCATCGGCTGTGGCACGAGGTTGCTCCCACTCATCGTCGGTGTAGATCGGCTCTGTAATGAGTGGTACACCGCCAAATACTCGAACTAATTTGAAGTAGTAGAGCGCACGAAGAAAGTAACACTCTCCCATCAAACGATCCTTTAGATCCTGATCCATATAGTCGTCGCACTCCATCTCTGCGATCGACTCTAGTGAAAGGTTACATCTTGTTATACCATAGTATTGTGTGCGGTAGAACTGCAAGATGAGAGAGTTGTTGGTGTTAGTCTTCCAGTTCTCCATATCGTAGGCATCTGCCATATCGCTCACAGTCTGTCCCCCTTTGAGAGCATCGTCCGACATAACGTCACCGATAAACCACTCGGGGTAGAATGTAGAGTTAAACTCCCACGCTAGAGGTGTGTAGGATGCGTTGACAACCTGCACAGCAGTCTCACCCGTTGAGAAGTAGTCCTCGACAGTTGTTGAGCTCGGACCATCCTCCAACAACCAATCATTGCTACAGCTGCTACTCAAAGCGCAGCCAAATAAAATCGCTATATATATAATCTTTTTCATTGCTATCTCGTTTTAGGTAAGTTTGCTTAGAAACTCATATTTATACCAAATGTAAATGTTCTGCTCTGTGGGTAGTTACCATAATCTACACCGTTGCTCACCTCGGGGTCATAACCACTGTAACCAGTGAGGGTGAAGAGGTTCGTTGCCGACACATAACAACGTAGATTCGATAATCCAACCTTGTTGATTATGTGCGAAGGAACTTGATAACCTAACTGTAGGTTTTTGAGGCGTAGGTATGCTCCATTCTCCACGAAACGACTCGACACAGCACTATTCATTGAGTTACCTGTTGGGTTCGGTATCGTTCCTGTTGTATTATCCTCGGTCCATACATCTCGCATCGCTGTGCTAAGGTTCGAGGCAGTACCATCTCCCTCGGTGCGGGTACGTAGGGCGTTGTAGATCTCGTTGCCGTGGACTCCTTGGAAGAAGAGCTGTAGGTCGAAGTTCTTGTAGTTTGCGTTGATGCCCAAACCGTAGGTCAACCAAGGGAAGGGATTGCCAATGTCAACTTTGTCGCTATCGTCGATCTTGCCGTCGCCATTTTGATCTATAAACTTCGCATCACCAGCACTCACTGTAGCCGCAGAGTTTGGAAGGTGCTCGGTTGCCTCCTCGTCGCTAGAGTAGACTCCTGCATACTCATAACCGTAGAAGGTGTAGAGTGCATATCCTTCGTTTATCATTCTGATTCCATCGTCGTAGTAGATGGCTGATCCACCGTTGAGTGCAATCAACTCATTTTTGATGAATGACACGTTACCATTGACAGCAAGGTTGAGCTCTCCAAAATTATTCTGTAACCCTAGCGTAAACTCCAAACCTCGGTTTCTGACCAATCCCACATTCGAGAGAGGTGCATAGTAGTTACCCACGTGTGCCGGGGTCTCGGTGTAGAGCAACATATCTTTTGTGTCGCGTTGATAGAGGTCGAGGGTTGCAGATATGCGGTTGTTGAATGCCGACACGTCGACTCCGAAATCTAACTGCTCGGTAGTCTCCCACTTACCACCATCATTTACGTAGGTCAATACTGTTGCACCATCTGCCAACGCCTGTGTCGATCCAAATACATAATCGACAAATGTTGGTCCCTCATTGAACATCGTCATCGTAAAGCTATCTGATCCAACTTGATCGTTTCCAATCTGTCCCCATCCGGCGCGTACCTTGACGCTTCCAAGATTTTCGAACTTTGGCATCCACTCCTCATCTGATAGTCGCCACGCAAAGGCTGCCGAAGGGAAGTAACCCCAGTTGTTGCCCTCGCTAAAGAGGCTCGAACCGTCAGCACGGAAGTTGAATGTGAATAGGTAACGGCTGTTGAAAGAGTAGTTTACGCGACCAAAGTATGATGTTCGGCGTGTTCTGTCGGCAGAGTCCGACGCGTAGGTTTGATCGTCGGTCGTTTGGTTGAGATACCAGTTGTTCTCTGTTGAGTTGAGGATTGTCGATCCCGAACCACTAATTGAGTAGTAGTTGTACTCCTCAACGGTTTGACCTCCCATCAACGAGAGTGAGTGTTTCTTGTTGATATCTGTGTGGTATGAGACAACATTCTCCAACATAAAGGTCGACGAACGTGACATTGAACTCGATAGATAGTTATCCTCGTTGGAGTCGGCACTAGAGTAGTCGTAACTATCTTTGAATAGTCGGTAGCGATAGATGTTGAGGTCGTGGCTCACGTCAGAGCGGATAGTGAGACCTTTGGCTGGAGTCAACTCCAAATAGATGTCACCGATGAGGCGCTCATTGTCGCTCATAGGGTAGTACTCCTCGACCATCGTAAATGGGTTTATTACATTCTTGAAGTTTGATGCTGCGGCAATCTGACCACTCAAATCCTCTCCACTAGAGTTTACCGAACCATCGGGGTAGTGTGTTGGATCCCACGGTGCCATAGCAATCGCTGCGGAGATGATCGACGACTCGGGACTCTCGGCATTTACCGTTGCGGTGTTACTGCTAGAGGTCACGTAGGTTACATTCTCTCCGATCTTTAACCACTTCTTTACCTGAAACGAAGTGTTGGCACGAACTGTCATTCGGAGGAAGTCGGAACCCATAATAGTACCCTCCTGATCGAAGTAGCTGGCACTGAATGCGTAGTTTGACTTATCTGTTCCTCCCATTACCGAGAGGTCGTAGTTCTGCATAAATGCGTTCTTCTTGAAGATCTCATCTTGCCAATCGGTGTCGATTGTTGAGTAGTCGAGATTTGTTGGGAAGTAGTCGCTCGATCCTAGACGATAGGTGCTCAACCAGTCGTTGAATCCAAGTGCCTCATATACCGCCTTCTCCGAAGCTGTGGCGTTGATAGATATTAGGGTGTTGGCAAACTCCTCACTCCCCATTAGCTCGATCTTGTTAGCTGCATTCTGGAACGACCACGATGAGTTGAAGTTAACTATAGCCTCACCGCTCTTTCCTCGTTTAGTGGTGATGAGGATCACACCATTCGCACCGCGAGATCCGTAGATAGCTGTCGCCGAAGCATCCTTCAGAACCTCTGTCGACTCCACATCTCCGGGGTTGAGGTAGCTGATGTCGCTCACCATCACTCCATCGACAACATAGAGAGGGTTGGCGTTGTTGATCGTTCCGATTCCGCGAACACGAACCTCTGCTGTTGCTCCGGGCTGTCCGCTATTTGCGTTTACGGTCACTCCAGCGGCAAGACCCTGTAGTGCTTGATCGACACTCGCCACATTCGCCTGCTTCAACATATCGGTGTTGACAGATGAAACAGAGCCTGTCAAGTCGCTCTTCTTTACATATCCATAACCGATCGCCACAACTGCATCGATCTCAACACTCGATGGTTTGAGTGCGAAGTTGATGGTCTGTCCCTCGCTCATAACAGCAATCTCTTGATCCTCGCAGCCGATGAATGATGCTATAAGCACATCTCCGATATTCGCCATAAGGGTATATGAACCGTCGAGTCCTGTCACAGCTCCTGTCATACTACCTTTCACAAGGACATTAACACCAACCATTGGTTCTCCATTTTCGGTGACTACACCGCTTATCGAACTCTGAGCGAAGAGCATCGTTGTTCCCGCAAGGTTCAATAGTAGAAGTAATAATATTCGTCTCATATTATAAATTTTTAAGTAGTTACTTTTTGTGTGGTTACTCTGTTAATTGGAACTTCGCCTCCAGAGCTAGATTGTTGGATGATGTACCAACGAAGAGGGTAAACTCACCCGCTTCGGGGGCAAATGTTTGATCCAACCTATAGAATGAGAGCTCCTCGGGGGTGATCGTAAAGGTTACGTCAACGCTCTCGCCTTGCTTGATAAAGATCTTCTCGAAACCTTTTAGTTCGAGGAGTGGACGTGATACCCCTTCTCCAAAGTTGTCGCGAACATATAGCTGAACAACCTCCGATCCATCGTATTTGCCGCTGTTGGTGATCGTCGCTCTCACCGAGAGACTCTCATTCATAGAGATTGTCTCGCTGCTCAATCTGAGATTTGAGTAGTCGAACGAGGTGTAGCTCAAACCATATCCAAATGGATAGAGTGGAGAGTTGGGTACGTCGCGATACTTCGAGCTGAATGTGAGAGGGTTGCTATCGTATGGGCGACCTGTGTTCATCTCGCTATAGTAGATTGGGACCTGTCCCAAGTGGTAGGGGAATGATGCAGGCAGTTTGCCGGATGGGTTGTAATCACCAAAGAGTACGTCTGCTATTGCGTAACCAGAACGAGAACCTAACAACCAACAATTAAGAATCGCATCCGCATTCGACGCATCGTTGGTGATTACTAATGGACGACCTGTGAAGAGAGCCATCACAACTGGCTTTCCCACCTTATATATCTCTTCAAGAAGTTCGCTCTGCAACCCTTTGAGCGATATGTCGGCATAGCTGCGACACTCACCCGACATATAGGCTGTCTCGCCAACTGCCATAATAACGACATCAGCCGTTCGAGCTAACTCTACTGCCTCGGCAAACCCCGAACGATCACTCTTCTCGATGTCGAGCTGCACGAAGAAATCCATCGTCTCGTTCTTTGCAAGTTCACAACCCTTGGCATATACCACCTCACACTCATCACCCACAGTGCTCTTAATACCATCGAGGAGGGTCACTGCGGAGTTACTCTCGCTCATTGCTCTCCAGTTACCGAGTGGTGAATCAGCGTCATCTGCGAGTGGTCCAATCACTGCAATGCGCTTGAGACTCTTCGAGAGGGGTAGTACCTCCTTCTCATTCTTCAACAATACGATCGAACGCTTTGCAACCTCGCGCGATGCCTCCATACTCTCCTCGGTGAGTGTTTCGCGCTCCTGTCGGCGTTTGTCGCTATATTTATATGGATCATCGAATAGACCCAAATCAAACTTTATCTTCAACACTCGACGAACCAAGTTGTCGATCTCCTCAATGGTGATACGTCCGCTCTCGACAAGCTCCTTTATGTGGTTTATGTAGAGGTAACCACACATATCCATATCAATAGAGGCGCGCAGACCATTATATGAAGCCTCCAAATCGCCATTGGATGATCCGTGGTTAATTGTCTCTGCGATGGATGCCCAATCCGACACAACCATTCCCTCATAGCCCCACTCCTCACGTAGGATGTCGTGGCACAACCAACGACTGCCCGATGCAGGCTCTCCATTAACGGTGTTGAATGATGTCATAAAGCTCGCTGCACCAGCCTCGATTGCCGCCTTGAATGGAGGGAAGTAGACCTCCTCCAACATACGTCTCGACACATCGAGTGAACTATAGTCGCGTCCTGCGATTGCTCCACCATACCCCACAAAGTGTTTTGCGCACGATGCGATAGTGTTTTTGTCGCTCATTGAGTCACCTTGAATACCCTTGACACGAGCTATTGCCGCCTGCGAAGTTAGGTATACATCCTCACCTGCGCCCTCCAT
The DNA here is from genome assembly GCA_047174765.1 of Rikenellaceae bacterium. Lineage (GTDB taxonomy): Bacteria > Bacteroidota > Bacteroidia > Bacteroidales > Rikenellaceae > Alistipes. The sequence continues at coordinate 59,591 of JBCQTT010000012.1, forward strand.
AATTCGTCCCCAACGAGGATCTCGCGATATGTCGACCATCGGAGCATATGTCCAGTTGATACCATTTGCGGCTGACTCCTTAGTCATATAGTGTGCACTCATCTCCATCGCCTCACGGTCGAAACTCGCAGCGTCGGCAAGAGGGATTGGGAACATTGTCTTATACCCGTGTATTACGTCATATCCAAAGAGGAGAGGAATACCCAATCGAGACCCCTTTACTGCGATTTTTTGTAGACGGTATGTCTCCTCGGCACCCAACACGTTGAGGAAGTTTCCGACACTACCACTACGCACCATCTCGTCGATGTTGGCGTTATGTCCATCGACTGCTGGAGCACCCGTTCCAGTCGATATGTATGGGTTTGAAATTAGATTAAGTTGCCCGATCTTCTCTTCGAGTGTCATCTTCGAGAGTAGGCTCTCGATCTTCGACTCAGAAGAGTTCTTGGCTGCCATTACTGGTTGAATCATTAGAGCTACTGCGGCGATGGCTGCATAGACTCCAGTTGGTTCTAGCTTCATAGGCGTGGTTTATTATAGTTTTATTATTTATTCGAATATTTAACTTATGTCGCTTCGAGTTCTTTTGTTTTTAATAAACACGAATTGAGTAATGTCATTTTTCGAGTTAATGGTATTGCAAAAGTAAGAGTATCGAACCATCCAAACAAGGAAAATGGGTGCACATAATTACTTCAATCTAAATTTTATACTACTACAATAACTCACTTGTTTTTCTGTAATAATCTGTTTTATAGTGAATTAATGTAAAATACTATTACACTACACAATTTGTTTCTTTTCAATATTATACTTATATTGCAATATATTTAACGTGAGCTATGAAAAATTACCTACTACTTCTGATTTTTATCTTGTCTACCTTATCTGCCACCGCTTCGTGGCATCCACCAATCGTGAACTACTCCACCAAAAGTAGCTTAGTCGGTAAGCAGAACTGGAAAATATCACAAAACCCCAATGGCTGGATATACTTCGCCAACAACGATGGATTGTTGGAGTTTAATGGCTTGGAGTGGAGTCTCTACAAACTCGACAACCACTCGATCGTGAGATCGGTCGAGTGCACCTCAAATGGACGTATATATGTTGGTGGTAATAATGAGATCGGATACTTCACACCCGACGAGATGGGTCGCCTAACCTACACTAATCTCCTCCATTCAATACCCGAAAACGCTCGATCGTTCACCGACATTTGGCGTATACACAGCGTAAATGAGAGGATCTACTTTCAACACCGAGCAGGGGTATATATTCTTGATCGATATGGAGATATTTCGCACCTCCAAAGTGAGGGGTTTATAACCGCAAGTTGTGTCGTAAACAACAGTGTCTACTTCTCGACAAACAAGGGGTTGTATGTAATTGGTGATACCGACACCATCGAAATAGGCGTTGACTATCATCTACCATACGACCAAATATGTGCAATGGTCCCCTTTGGTGAACACGAGAGCGAGTTTTTGATTGCAACTCATTTCGATGGATTATATCTATGTAACAGAGGTCACATCACACCTTTTAGAACCGACAAAGATGAGCTGCTCGGAGAGAACCAAATATATAGTATTGCTGTTGGTCGTAATCGCATAGCGTGTGGTACAGTTCGTGGGGGCGTTGTTATAATGGATCTCGATGGTCGCAATGGTGAGCAGTTCAACCTAAAAAGTGGTCTCGACAATAACACCGTTTTGAGCCTCCTCTTCGATAACCACAATAACCTCTGGTGCGGTCTCGACAATGGTCTCGATTGTATCGAACTAATCACGCCACTGCGCCACTCCGATACAAACCGAGAGTTTAGATTCTCGGGATATACTACTCTACTGGACTCCGAGTATTTATATGTGGGTACGAATCAGGGTCTTATGCGTATGAGTAATGGTCAGGTATTATCTAAAACTGTTGACGAGATTCAATCCATAGACAACAGTGAAGGTCGGGTGTGGCATCTACAGATGGTAGACGGAACGATCTACTGTAGTCACAATCGAGGATTGTTCGAACTTGTTGAGGAGGCGAATAAAGCTCCGCGATTGCAGAAAATTTATGGTGGAGATGGAGTGTGGAGAGTCAACAAAGTTGCTCCAAACAGGATGATAGCGGGTACTTATGAGGGGTTGATACGTATAGATAAGAGTGGTGACGGGTATAGTGTCGAGAGGATTGAGGGGTGCGGTGGTGCTGTTCGTGACCTGCTCTATATTCCACCTCTTAGGATGGGGTTTTATATTAGTGAGTTGGGATTGGAGCGTCTACAGTTCGATTCCGACTTCCGAAAAGTTAGCAAGGTGAGACTCCTAAATAGTGTTACATTCGATCTGAAGCTCGTTGTCGTAGAGGGACAGATTATTCTATATTCGCCACAGCAGATCTATCGCATAAATGATGATGGGGCGCTCCACGAGACAAATCAATATAATCATCTCTTTGAGTTGGGGCAACTTTACTCGATGATCGAGGTTGATGAGGCTGACAATATATGGTATGTGGCAGATAATAGTTTGAAAATTCGCCGCTACAACCCGAGTCGTAAACAGTATAGCGACAAGAGTGAGGTGTTGTTTACAAATCGAGATCTGTTTCTGCACGGCTTCACTCGCATACAGCCATTCAACGATAGATATCGTATTCTCAACAATATCAATGGCTTCTCGATTGTTGATTCGGAGTGGCGAGAGGAGGTGCGGGAGGATGTGAAACCTCTTATTGTCGGGATATATGACACCAATAATGGAGACTCCATCTTGATGAGTGGTGCATATGGTGTTGAGCTGAAGAGTATTACACTGCCACATTCGCAGAACTCGTTTCAGATTGTCTATGGCTGCAACGCTATTGACAAGCAGTCCCTACAATACTCCTATATCCTCGAAGGGAGCGATCAAGATTGGAGCGTGTGGAGCCAAGGCGACAGTGAAGTTTTGCGCCGTAGAGACAACATAAAGGAGTATACACGTCTCTTTGAGGGGCGTTATACCTTTCATCTTCGTGTCAAAGATGATATGGGGCGTATCGAGAGTTGTTCGTTAGAGATAGTTGTGCTTCCGCCGTGGCAACGATCGATCGGAATGTATCTATTGTACTTTGTGGTTTTTGTCTCGATAGTGTCGTATACTACCCATCGGGTTATGCTTGCCAACTCGGAGCATCTACGTCTCGTGGAGCTACAGTCGGAGCATCAGATAGAGCAGCAGAAACGACGATTTGAGTCGCTTGCACTGGAGCAGGAGAATAGTATAATGAGGTTGGAGCAGGAGAAGTTGGAGCAGGAGGTGCAGATGAAAAGTTCTGAGTTGAGTGCATTACTACTCAACAAATTAGAGAAGAATGACATCATCACAACGGCAAAGACAGATCTAGAAAAAATTCGAGTCGAGGCGGTGAATCGGCAGTACGAAAATATATTGAAACGAGTCGCTACGCTCAATCGTCGACTCGACGACAAAATGATCGATAATATCGACTGGGGTCTGTTCGAGGAGAACTTCAATATTGCGAACAATAACTTCGTGCAACGTATTGGTGAGTGTTATAGCTGGATGACGACCAACGAGCGAAAGTTATGTGTCTACATCAAGATGGGGTTACAGAACAAGGAGATTTCGCCACTCCTCAACTTGTCGGTTCGAGGGGTTGAGATGTTACGTTATCGTCTCCGCAAGCGACTAGATCTCGATCGCAACGAAAACCTATACGAATTTTTTCAGCGACTATCAGAGTAGCTCTTTACAACCCAACGAAGCGAAGCGATTGTGCGAGATCTGATTCGAGACCAGATCTCGCATATGCGGTGTAACAATGAAATAGGATTACTAGTGATGTGTTAATAGTCTCTACCACTGCCCTGCGCGGGCGGCGGCGGAGTGCTCTCCGCGGAGCTTTGTTTTCGTTGCGATTGTTAATAGATTGATTCTCAATCTGCTTTATCTCTCATTTCCCAATATATAGCTACGTAGGCGTAGCCTACTATTAACAATCGAGTACAAGTGTCAGCCAAATCAAAAATAGAATATGCAGCCACCATAAGAAGTTAACGTATCACTAGTAAGCAGATATTACTCTTGAATGGCGCGTACAGGTAATCCGGATGTCATATATAAACTATAAGGTGATATTACCGAGCTATATGAATAGTAGAGACCAAGTCCGGTTTGAGCGTCAGTTGGGTTGGCGCTCCATACATATCCTACCTCGCCACCTTGTGAAAGAACACCTTTGTTATCAGGGTTTCGATAACCATAATAGTTATATACCCCCACCGATTTGGTGTCGCTAGAACAATCTTGCGTCGACCCCGTAGAGTCGAAGCTACTCCACGTATCACTCACCGGCACTCGCCAACCCAAAGGTGATGGGTCGAAGATTGATTTACCCTCGGAGTAATCTTCGATTGGCAAATTTTCGTCGAACCATATATATTTCGTATTGCGAGCCGCCGTCTCACCGCTCCAGTTGTTGGAGCTACTTGATGATGAGAAAAGCAGATCTGATGAATACTCTACAGATTCATAGAAATCATAACCCGATGATGATCTTACGGAGGGTTGAGTTTTTGTGCCACCATACCACGCACCATTGCCCGGGAATGGATCTTTACGACCGAACTGATAGTAGACAGCACCTGCCCCATAATCCGAAGAGTACTTATTTCGCTCGCCGATATTTCGATCCATTATAAATTTATCTTTGTAGATGTCACTCCATACCGTTACCTTTTTGTCTGCATCTTTATATCTGTGTACCGCCCCTTCGTAACCATCTAGCTTATACTCTCGATCTACCCCCTCCTCGATACAATCTTTATTTGCAGCGGCAATAGCGTCGGGATTGTAGTCGGTGAGCCAGAGATGCCACGACCATAGTGTAGTGTCGAGACCATTTCCATCATCTTCCTGAACCGCAAAGACGAAGTTGCCCTCCTGAAAAGTTGCAGGTATAGTTAGTAGTACCGCCATCTTGCTGTCTGCGTCGTCCACCACCACATACTTGAATGTAAAGTCACCATCAAAATCTTCCCACACCATCGCTACCGTAAATTCATATGTGGTACTCGCGTTTTTGATCTTTTTTCTGCCGTATTCCGAATAGTTTTTCCAAAAATCATTTATACGATCTTCGATAGGTATCTGAACAACAGTCTCTTCTCCCACAGTTGGATTTATGATGTAGCAATTTGATATCTGGGTCGAGTCGAAGATAAACTCTCCTGTTTCATCGTCTAACCTAATAATATAGCTGTAGTAAGAGCCCGCTTCCCACACTGTTCCAGCTGGAATCATAAGTGTTTTCTGTTCGCCATTATTGAGTGTGACTGTTACGTATGCACCATTGGTTAACTCTTGGGGTATCATCATTAGGTAGCCTCTCTCCGAGTTTACTTGTGTAGATGTTGTGTCGTTAGGGGTATAGCTACCCACCTCCACGTCGAAAGAGTTGGTGGTGGGGTCTCCTAAACTCCACGTCGGTTGATTAAGGTCATAATCCCAACTGAGCGACCCTTGGTCTACGATACCCGATATCTTAATGGCTGTTATTTTTTTGTCAGTCGTCGTTATAAGACCGAAACTAACACTCGAAAGAGCGTGATAAAAATTTAGCGTCACGCCACTCTCAATCTGCGCATATATATCTTTACGTGGCAATGCATACATTAAATCGGGCTGGTCTATGGAGCTGCTGGGGGTCACATAATCAATAACGAGCTCACCATCTTCGATGTAAGCTGTGACTCCCTGAGTATCGTCACAAAAAGGCGAATATCCAAAGAAAGTATATTTATCCTCCAATGAAGTATACCCCCACGACTCGGAGTCTCCATCAATTTGCCAATCTCCGTCGTCTGTCACAAAGAAGCGACGATTCTCCATCTTCGAGAATGTTGTTGAGGTTGACCACTTTTCGTCGCCCGTCAATGCGCAATAGAGACCTACCGAACCCATATCTTCGACTTCGTAGACCAACTCTCCTTTGGTGGTTATCTCTGTAGAGGCATTAATTTTCAGTGGTGACTCGGAGCTAACACCACTATCTACATCCACATCTAGAGATTCAACATCATTACAAGACAACGCAACCAACATCATCAAAGAGAAAAATATTCTAATCATAATATCTAATTTTGGTGAAAATATAATTTGGTTGCTTACGTTCCAAAAACTATACCATAATAATAACGTGAGTTCGAAAATTGCCGAACTCACGTTATTATTATACCACATTATTATCATACCTAGATGGAACTCTTTAGGTGTACAACCATTATGATTGGATTGTCGTCTGGTTCTACACCCGCCAAAAGTCGAGAGGCTTGAGTTGCGGTTAGTAGACAGTATAATTCACTCTCTGTTGTATGTGCAATGTTGACTATTGTATCCTCTGTTTGTGAGATTTGGTAACGCGCAAAGAGCTTATAGCCAATCTCTGGACCCTTAGATTCTCTACTAAATGAGGTGTTGTAGATTATTCGTTCCTCTTGCTTATCCCACATCGAAGAGTTGACTCGACCATTATATATGTAGGTAATTATAAAGTAATTTTGGGTCTCGGCAATCTCTCGAATATATATTTTCTGCCTACACTTTGCCTCGCTTTTTGAATCTTCAACAACGGGTTGGAACTTACCGAGAGCTATGTTTGCATATGGAGCTATATCATCTTCGCCCCTTATTCGGTCGATTATATTGCTGTACTTATCTCGATACAATACATCGCCTTCGAAATTTGACCCAAGACATATTTTCTCTTTGATGATAGTTGGATTTTGTTGACTCTCGATGCTCTGATCTATGTTGCCGAAATTTTGTCTCTTATCATATGTCCGAGTATCTGTTATCTCTCCTCGATCGTCCATAAACTTTAGATATGCGGAGTTCACATCTCCTGTAACTTCAAATGGTGCGTAAACATATGTACCGTTGTTTAGAAGAGCAATATCGGCGACGCTCTCTTTTAGCTCTATGTTATGTAGGTATCTGCCCATAGAGGAGAAGACCACAATCTTGCGGAAACTTCTTACACAGATTTTATTGAGGTTATTATTCCCGAATACACCCAATAACATTGTGACCTCACTTGAGCTACGCCCTCTCCCCGAAATAGACCCGACGAAATGCCCTAGTGAGTCAAAACGATTGATGCCAAATAAAGAGAGTTGATTGTGCGACACAATATAATCATATCCACTCCTCAACAAAGAGAGATTTGTACCTCCTACCATAGCTTTTTTGCTTTTTGCCTCAAGGGGTATAAACTCTATTCGATCGGCAATGTCGTTGATCGTAATGGAGTTTAGTGAATCTAACATATTTTGTTCTCTAGGCTCTTCGAGGTTGAAATTATAACATTGATTGGAGGGTGTTGTGATATGCGCTTGACTCTTCTCTTTGCCTTGATTTATGCAGGATCCGGAGAGGGTTAGAACAAAAATTATAAGCCAATATTTCATCTGGTTCGTTGTATTTAACGTGAGTTCGAAAATAGGGGAGTGGTATTGATGCGCTAATAATCTCTACCACTGCCCTGCGCGGGCGGCGGCGGAGGGCTCTCCGCGGAGCTTTGTTTTTGTTGCGACTGTTAATAGGTTGAGGATCAATCTATTAACAGTCGAATGTAATTGTCATCCAAATCTAAAAACACATTAGTACTATTTGTGAATATAGGGGAGTTCTAATTTCTCCCTATAATATTGTTTCAAAAGGTCAAGTAGAGGTCACTACGAGCCATTTTAGGAAACTAAAATTCCCCGAAAAATTAACAAAACTTTTCGGGGAATTTTCAAATTACGGTCACTTTTTTTCGTTGAACCCTCTTCTTTTCTACTTTGCGTATGAGATTGCGCGGGTTTCGCGGATTACGGTGATCTTTACTTGTCCGGGGTATGTCATCTCATCTTGGATCTTCTTAGCGATCTCTTGAGATAGATTCTCCGTGTCGGCGTCGCTGAGCTTCTCTGCACCAACTATTACGCGGAGTTCGCGTCCCGCCTGTATAGCGTATGTTTTGAGAACACCCGGATACGATTGTGCAATATCCTCCATCTCCTTAAGTCGTTTGATGTAACTCTCCACAACCTCGCGACGTGCTCCCGGACGTGCTCCCGAGATAGCGTCACAAACCTGTACTACGGGTGAGATAATAGATGTCATCTCAACCTCGTCGTGGTGAGCTCCGATGGCGTTACAAACCTCTGCTTTCTCCTTGTATTTCTCTGCTAATTTCTGTCCGATTATTGCGTGTGGCAACTCTGGCTCGTCGTCGGGCACCTTTCCGATGTCGTGTAGAAGTCCTGCGCGTCGTGCGATTTTGGGGTTGAGACCGAGTTCCGATGCCATAATACCTGCTAAGTTTGCAGTTTCGCGTGCGTGTTGGAGTAGGTTCTGTCCATATGATGAACGATACTTCATCTTTCCAATGAGGCGGATCAACTCGGGGTGCATTCCGTGGATACCAAGGTCGATTGTCGTACGTTTTCCAACCTCTGCGATCTCCTCCTCGATCTGCTTCTGTACCTTCGATACAACCTCCTCGATACGTGCAGGGTGGATACGTCCATCTGTCACAAGCTGGTGGAGTGCCAGACGTGCAATTTCGCGACGCACGGGGTCGAAGCCACTCAATATGATAGCCTCGGGGGTATCATCTACGATAATCTCGATACCTGTCGCAGCCTCTAGTGCACGTATGTTACGTCCCTCACGACCGATGATACGACCCTTTACCTCATCTGAGTCGATGTTGAATACGGTCACTGCATTTTCGATTGCGGTCTCGGTAGCCACGCGCTGGATCGACGCTACGATAATACGTTTTGCCTCTTTTGTCGCGGTGAGTTTAGCCTCCTCGATGCTCTCGGAGATATATGATGCAGCTTGGCTCTTTGCCTCAGCTTTCATATTGTCGATAAGGGTGTTACGAGCATCGTCGGCACTCATTCCCGATATCTGCTCCAACTTCACATTCTGCTCGTTGATGATCTGTTCGATCTTTGCGTTCTTCTCCTCAGCGCGATCAATCTTGTTTTTAAGCTGCTGCGCAAGTTTATCATTCTCCTTGAGTTTGTTCTCTAGGTCGCGTTGCTGGTTTTGTAGATTGTTCTCAATCTGCTTTGCTCTTTGTTCGCTTTGAGCCACTTTTTGGTTGCGTTCGTTGACTGAGCGATCGTGTTCGCTTTTGAGTTTGATGAACTTCTCCTTCGCCTGAAGAGCTCGCTCCTTCTTTATCATCTCAGCCTCAGCCTCAGCCTTTGTGAGTAGGGTCTGTGCGCGACTCTTCACCCCAAAGTATGAGAGGAATCCCGCAACTATTGATGATATGGCAGCGATCGCAACTATTATTCCGATTTCCATATTACTTTTTTTGTTGTTTTTATTGTGTTTTTTACTTAAATGGTTGCTACTAAAAAACCCACATAAACTCTCTGTATTGTTTGACGAATCTGCTGATTGTCATTTATGGAGATGCCAAAGATCGCAATCGTCCAACGGCACCCATAAAAGAGCACACCCCGAAGGGTTAAGGCCTGATTTTGATTATTGAGAGCTTGTCTCCAATGTAATTAATGTTCAGTTCGCAAAGCTTAGAGAATCTATGCGGGTAGATTTTCTTTTTTATGTATTAAGAACGTGTTGAAGTTTTCACTTCGTGTGTTGTATCCAGTCGAATAGTTTACTACTCGTTAATTTTTTCGTTGCGCAGATCGTTCATATACGATTCGATCCGAGACTCTATTGCTTTGAGTGCGATAACTTCGTCGCTATCGACCTCGTTGCGTTGTCGCATTGTGATGTTCGCAATAACGAACTCGAATGCTGCCAACGCTATTGCGCTGCTTGCGCCCAACCCCACGTAGTTCATCTTTTCGAACTTACGGATAGAGTTGTTGAGAGTCTGTTCGGCTAGGCGATATAGCTCGACTTTCGACTCTTCAACTTTCATATTGACGCTAGTCTTTGCTATTGTTATCGTTATCTCCTCTTGTGTCATAACTCTCTATTATTCATCTGCTTCTTCGCCCATCTCGTCGGTTGCCCCGATGGGAGAAGAGAGTAGTGTAATGCAGTTGTCAACCTCCCGCATTAGACGGTTGATTTGTGCTTTTGCCCGGGATTTACTCTTGGTGCTAGAGCCTCCCAGTTCGGCTAATGCTAGCTCTTTTTCTAACTTTTTCACCTCTTCGCGAGCCTCTCGCTCCGATTTTTTGAGCGATTCACATTGACGTTGTAGATCGCGACGCTCTCTACTCAAACGTTTGTGATCCTCTATAAGTTGCTCGACGCGTTGTTCCACTGCACGGACCACGCTCGGCAGCACTGTGTTGGATGAAGATGCCATTTTTGTAGCTTAGAGGTGAAATTTATATCAAAGGTAGGAAAAAGAATTGTTATGAGCAAATCTTTCGCAAAAAAATAAACTACAAGAGTTTTGCATAGAGGTCAAAATCCTCGGCGTCGGTTATCTCTACTTCGTAGAATTCACCCTCATAGAGCTCTCCTTCCTCAATTGGAATTAAGATCTCTTGGTCCACTTCGGGGGAGTCGTATTGTGATCGAGCTACGTAGTAGTCGCCCTGTTCTGAGTCGAGGATCACACGTTGACGCTGACCAACTCTTGTGAGGTTACTCTGTAGTGATATTTCGCTCTGGATCATCATAATCTGTTCGGCGCGTTGCTCTTTAACCTCTTGTGGGACGTCATCTTCGAGTGTCGCTGAGTATGTGCCCTCCTCCTCTGAGTAGGGGAATACACCGAGTCTCTCGAACTTAACTTCGCGAACAAACTCCATCAACGCCGCAAAATCTGCATCACTCTCTCCCGGATAGCCAACCAACAGTGTTGTTCGAAGGGCTAGGTCGGGGATCTGTGATCGCAGGTCGTGGATGAGTTCCATCGCCTCCGCCTTTGTGTGGCGGCGTTTCATCGACTTTAGTTGGGCGTCGGAGATGTGTTGAAATGGGATATCCAGATATTTGCATATCTTCGGCTCGCGCGCCATCACCTCGATTACGTCGCGAGGGAAGTCGGTAGGGTAGGCGTAGTGGAGGCGTATCCACTCGATCCCCTCCACTCGACACAACTCTTCGAGAAGTGACGCAAGACGTCGCTCCTTGTAGAGATCCATTCCATAGTAGGTGGTATCTTGGGCAATGACGATAAGTTCTCGCACACCCTTTGCTGCCAATTTGGTAGCCTCCTCAATCAGCTCCTCCATTGGGATCGAGATGTGGCGACCTCGAATAAGTGGGATTGCACAATATCCACATCTCCAGTTACACCCCTCCGATATCTTAAGATACGCATAGTGCTCTGGGGTCGATATCTCTCGTTCGGTTTCGAGGGCTTTGTTGTGTTCGCCCCCCAACCTCTTTATGAGCTCCTCCCAACCACGACAACCGAAATATTGATCTACGTCGGGTATCTCGTTGCGCAGCTCGTCGGCATATCTCTCCGAGAGGCAGCCCACAACATATAACTCCTCAATGAGCCCCTCCTCCTTAGCCTCCACAGCGGCAAGGATCATCTCTACAGACTCCTCCTTGGCGTCGCCAATAAATCCGCAGGTATTTATTATTACAATCTCTGAATCTAGCTCGTCGGAGTCGAAGAGTATGTCATACCCCGCAGCACTCATCTGTGCCATTAGATGTTCTGAGTCGACCCTGTTTTTTGAACATCCTAGGGTTATGATGTTTATTGTGCGTTTGTTTTTACTCATCTCCGAATAGTGCATTTACAAATTCGACTCTATCAAATATTTGGAGTTGGTCGATTCCCTCTCCGACGCCTATGTAGCGGACCGGTATGTGGAACTCATCCGAAATGCCAATTACAACACCTCCCTTTGCCGAGCCATCGAGCTTGGTGACTGTGAGGGATGTGACTTTTGTTGCTTGGGTAAATTGTCGAGCCTGTTCGAATGCGTTCTGTCCCGTCGACCCATCGAGCACCAACATCACCTCGTGTGGTGCGTCGGGAATAACCTTCGACATTACGTTTCGGATCTTGGTGAGCTCATTCATAAGACCCACTTTGTTGTGTAAGCGTCCCGCCGTGTCGATCAACACAACATCAGCCCCATTTGCCACCGCCGATCGCAGAGTGTCATATGCCACCGACGCAGGGTCGGAACCCATATCTTGATGCACCATAGTTGCCCCAGCGCGCTCTGCCCATACTGCGAGTTGATCTATTGCCGCTGCACGGAACGTGTCGGCAGCACCGATATATACTTTATGTCCTGATGCAGAAAGTTTTGCTGCAAGTTTTCCGATTGTGGTGGTCTTGCCCACTCCGTTGACACCCACAACCATCATTACATATGGAGTACCCTCCTTAACTTCGATGCCGAAATTTTCGGTTGTGGCACTCGCCTGTTCCAATAGTGCTGCGATCTCGCTACGTAGGATTGTATTCAGCTCATCTGTGCCAACATACTTATCCCGTGCCACACGCTCTTCGATGCTGCGAATGATCTTAACTGTCGTGTCAACCCCCACATCCGATGTTATCAACACCTCCTCCAGATCATCCAACAGATCGGCATCGACCTTCGAACGACCTGCAACCGCACGTGCTAACTTATCGAAGATGCCACGTTTGGTCTTTGATAGTCCTTGCTCCAAATCATCTGATTTGGGTTGTTCTTTGGTGGTTGTGTTAGGTTCGCTCTTGCGCTTGAATAGGTCAAAAAATCCCATATGCTTAGAATCTGTTTAAATTTTCCTCATCTATTTTCTAAGGATCTGTCACCTCGCTTTTCTCTTTTTGCCCTGCGTTACATAGGCACCGCTATGCGCCTTATGCAAAGAGAGAAGATCAAAGCACATCTCTCACAAGCAATTATAGATGAGAAAAACTTAAACAGATTCTTAGTATTTTCTTAATATCAACCACAAAAGTAGTAAACAATTAAGAAAAAAGCACTATATTTGTCCTAAATTATTAACCAATAAACCAAAACTAATGATGAAAAACATTACAAAAAACATTGTAACTGCGTTTTTGTTACTATCGACACTGTTGGTGGTATCTTGTTCGGGAGTTGCAAATCCTGTAGAGAGTAAGAAGGGTTCTATCGTAGCAACTTTAGATCACGCTTCGGACACACTCTATTACTCTGTTGCAAAGTGCTGTGGTGAGATGGTGATCGACAAGTCGCCTCTCTTGATAGAGATTGATGGTAAACTAGTCGAGTGGAGTGTTACGGGACGTAGCACCAAAACGGTTGACGATAAGTTCGATATGGTGACTGGTGAGCAGAAGCACGTGGAACTACAATATCTCGAAGAGACATTCTCTCTCAATGGAACTGTTGATGGTAAGAGTGTGGGTGGAGAGCTTATCTTCCGCCTCTACGATAAGGCGTTCGCATACAGATTTATAATCGAGAATAGCGGTGATTATATGATTAAAGAGGGTAGTCAGTACCTCTTTGCAGATGAAAATGGTGGATACTTTGCCCCTAACGGAGAGTTCGAACCATTCTCTAACCTACCTCTCGATAAATTCACAAAGAGATATACAACACCAGTAATCCACAAAGGTAAGAGTGGTTACACAGCACTTCACGAGTCGGATCTACACAACTACTCGCAGCTATACATCAAAAGTAACGCCGAAAATGGAGGTGGATTGGTTGTCGCAGCTGAGGAGGCTACAGCGAATGGAACAGCTGTTCTACCTTGGCGAGTTGTCTTGATTGGTGAGACTATTGCCGACCTACATAGCCAAAAACAGGTATACTTGAGCCTTTCGCAGCCCGCAGAGGGTGACTATAGCTGGGTTAAACCCGGTTTCTCAACTTGGGACTGGCGCGTTAAGGGTTGCGTGTTCGGTGGCGAGATGTACGAGATGACAACCAAAAGTCTTAAGAGATATATTGATTTCTGTGCACGTCACAATTTGGACTACTTTATGGTTGACGCAGAGTGGTATGATCGTGACCTCCCAATTGTTCCGGTCAAGGGTCTCGACCTTGAGGAGGTTATCCGCTATGGAAACGAGATCGGCGTAGGTGTGATTATCTACTATGACCTTAACTATATGAACTCTGGAAAACTCGAGCAGATCGACTTCCATAAAGTTTGCTCTACATTCCAAAAGTGGGGTGCAAAGGGTATCAAATATGGTTTCTTGGGTTCACACGGTATCAAACTTACATCGCAAGATAAAGTTAACCGCTGCGAGGAGTTGATAAAGATCGCAGGTCAGTATAAGCTATTCATCGACTTCCACGACCACCCAATCCCACACGGAGGTCTCGAGCGCCAATATCCAAACTACCTAAACCGTGAGTATTGCCACGCACAGATGGATGGACGTCGCGCATTTACACCTAGCCAGTTTACAATGATGGCTTGCGTTAATCTCCTTGCAGGTCCTATGGATCAGACAAATGGTACATATGCCCTCAACACCATCAAGTCTCGCTCGAAGGGTCCTCGCAACGAGTACTACTCAACTGTAGCTGCTGAGACTGCTCGTGCATTTATCACCCATACAGGTAACCTATCGGTTCTTCTCGATGCACCTGAGGCGTATGAGGAGTTTGGTGATATCTTCGAGTTTATCGCATCTCTTCCAAACCAGTGGGACGAGGCTAAGTATCTCGAAATGAGTTGGGGCGAGAGAGTCTCTATTGCACGTCGTAGTGGCGACCAGTGGTTCTTGGGTACAGTCTATGGTAATGCAGGAGGTAAGGATGTTCGCACATTAGAGTTCCTCGATAGCGACAAGAAGTACTCTGCAACAATCTACCGTGACGCTCCAACAACCGACTTCAAGAAGGAGAAGGAGACATACGAAGTGGAGAAGATCGCTCAGATTGGTGCTAGCGACATTCTCAATGTTAAGGTTGCAAATGGCGGTGGATACTCTGTAATCTTCACCCCTATCACAAAGTAACATAGATAGGTCAATGTCTGTTAGGTTAGATAAATATCTTTGGGCAGTACGCCTATTTAAGACCCGTAGTGACGCCGCCGAAGCCATCCGCAATAATCGCGTGATGGCGGGCGGCGCCTATTGTAAACCCTCACGCGAAGTTAGAATAGGTGAGGTGTTGACAATCAAAAAACCATTAGTGAACTTCTCTTATAAGGTTCTCGCGGAGGTTAGCAATCGCCAACCCGCAAAAAATGTTGAACAGTTCATTCTCAACATCACCCCCGAAGAGGAGCTCGCAAAATTAAATGCCCCCCGAGAGACAATCTTCGTCACTCGCGACCGGGGTACAGGACGCCCAACGAAGCGCGACCGTCGTCAGATTGATGGATTGATGGATGCGTTCGACTATGGTGTCGACGACGACGATGATGACGATAATTAAATACTCAAAAGTAAAGTGCCCAAACTCAAAAAATCTCTCTCGAAAGTTGATATCACTACCACTTACCACGCCATAGGTGAGAAGCGAGTCCTACTCTCCAACGACGAGACATCTGCCGCAATAACTCAAATAGCAGTGACGAGGCTCAAGGCAGGTGAGCAGATAGAGCGTCACGCACACCCCACGATGGAGGAGTATTTTCTCATTCGCGAGGGTGCGGTAATCATAACGGTAAACAACGAAATTGTTGAGTGCCAGAAGGATGATTTTGTCGTCATACCCCCCTGTGCTCAGCACACCCTAACAGCAGTTACCGATATAGAACTCCTAACGATCGGGTGCGCCACGGAATAAATCACCTCTTAGAAAATGTTTAAGTTTTTCTCGCTATAATTAATCTCTACCACTGCCCTGCGCGGGCGGCGGCGGAGTGCTCTCCGCGGAGCTTTGTTTTCGTCGCGACTGTTAATAGACTGATTCTCAATCTACTATATATTGATAAATGTTCGATTAAAGCTCTGCTTTATCTCTCATTTCCCAATATATAGCTACGTAGGCGCAGCCTACTATTAACAATCGAATACACGTGTCATCCAAATCTAAAAGAGTTGATGCATCACCACTAATCACTAATCACTAATCATTAAACATTAATCATTAATTACTAGTGATGTGTTAATAATCTCTACCACTGCCCTGCGCGGGCGGCGGTGGAGTGCTCTCCGCGGAGCTTTGTTTTCGTTGCGACTGTTAATGGATTGATTTTCAATCTACTATATATTGAGAAACGTTCGATTAAAGCTCTGCTTTATCTCTCATTTCCCAATATATAGCTACGTAGGCTGCGCCTACTATTAACAATCGAATACAAGTGTCATCCAAATCTAAAAGAGTTGATGCATCACCACTAATCACTAATCATTTATCGTTTTAGGTCGCCATCATAAAGAGTTAACGCAACACCAGTAATTGCTAAGCGAGAAAAGCGAAGTGATAGATTCTTAAAGTTATGAAATGGACCTTTTTTAATAAAAATATGTTAAAAAAGAGAATAAATTTGGTAGGGAACAATAAATTTCATACATTTACGGCGGTTTAGTGTTCTCTCTTGGAGAGAAAAATTTAGGTTGTAAATATAATTATACATTAAGATGTTAATTTTTAGGTGTAGTTATTATTATAGCTGCATTCAACCTGCAAATGCAACTGAATTCATAGTTAATATTTGTTTAAATTTTTCATTTGGTGTGAGGTAGCCGAGCCTTTTACGAGGGCGATTATTTA
>JBCQTT010000026.1:0-20720 GCA_047174765.1 Rikenellaceae bacterium
GAAATATCAATGGCTACCATTCGATGCTTATCTGAACTTTATGAGACTAAAAGCACGAGTCGCCGAGGTGCTGGAGTGCGTAGGGTTAAAATATCGCATTAATTTTTGTTGATTACTTATTTGTGTCTGAGGGCTAGTGTGGAACTACTAATACAAAGATTTATTATGTCTAATTTAAGGTATATAACAGGTCGACATTCGGATTTTAGTGAATTTAGAGAAGGTATTCCTACCCATCTTGAAACGGGAGGTTTCTTTCTCTGTACCTCTGGTTATGGGGAGGTTGTTGTAGATATGAAACAATATCGGGTGAAGCAGTGGGATTTGATGGTTGCGTTTCCACGCTCATTTGTTCAGGCACTCCACGTGAGTGATGATTTTGATGGTGTTCTGTTTGGCGTCAACGTAGATATTTTGACGAATATACAGATCCCCAATAAAGGATCATATATTAGTAATATAAATGTTAACCCTAGCATCTCGTTGCGAGAGGAGGAGGCGCAGAAGATTTTGGCGCTGCGAGAGTCGTTTTTGCGAGAGAGTGCCAACAAAGAGCACCCCCTAAGAAAGGAGATTGATGAGTCGATCCTAAAGATTATGATCTATGAGATTGCCGCGCTTTTTAGCCACAGTGTCCCCAATACCGAACAGCAACGATCAAAGGATGATATTATATTTAATAATTTTGTGGTGCAGCTCTATGGTGAGGTACAGAGTCACAGAACTCTGGATTATTACGCCGCTGCTAAATCCATAACACCGGGACATCTTTCGAAGGTGATAAAGCGAGTCTCGGGACGTACGGCATCGAGTTGGATTAGTGATTGCGCCATTGTAAATATCAAGGGCTTGCTCCAAGATAAGCAACTCCCCATAGCAACAATAGCCGATCGACTAAACTTCCCCAATGCCTCTTTCCTGTCGCAATATTTCAAAAAGTATACGGGTCAAACCCCCAAAGAGTATAGAGTCGATTACTTTCGGGGCGAGTAGGTATACGAGGTAGTTTAACGAGCTTGAATCATCTTAGAGTATGGCTCTACATCTTTGTCGATCCACATATTACCACCAATAACGGAGTCGTGTCCAATTGTTATGCGACCTAGTATTGAGGAGTTTGAGTATATCTTTACATTATCTTCGATGATTGGGTGGCGAGGGAGGTTGATTATGTTGCCGTTCTCGTCATAGCGGAAACCCTTTGCTCCGAGGGTAACGCCTTGGTAAATAACTACGTTCTCGCCGATTATGCAGGTCTCACCAATAACAACTCCCGTTCCGTGGTCTATTGCGAAGTGGCGTCCGATAGTTGCCGCAGGGTGGATATCTATACCAGTCTTAGAGTGTGCAATTTCGGAGATTATGCGAGGGATGATCGGCACACCTAATTGATATAGTTTGTGTGCGATGCGATGGTGTGACATTGTAACAATCGAGGGGTAGCAGAAGATAACTTCACCGAAGCTTGTTGCCGCAGGGTCTGCTTTGTACATAGCCTCGACGTCGGTGAGTAACATCTCCTTGATCTCTGCTATTGAGTCGATGAATTGTTCGGTTATCTGAGTGGCGCACTGCTGTTCGCAACACTCCCCCTCGTCGAAGCGTAGTGCACGTTCTACTTGATCGAGTAGAAGGTTGTAGATACGCTCTAGGTTTATCGTTATGTGGCTTTTGAGAAGAGCTCCCGCTATTGTGCTTTTTCCCAAATATCCCGGAAAGATACTCTCTGCCACTAATGCTACAATCTCACTCACAGTCTCTACTGTTGGAAGTGAGCAACACTTCTTGTCGAGGTAGTCGCGATTGTGATTTGCGAGGATGTCGCTATTTTTCTCAATTAATTTGCTTATATTTGCTCTCATAATGATATATTGTAAGATCTAACTTTGGCAAACATACGAAATAAACAGTAAAAAATAACTATTATGATGAAAAAAAATTCTAGACTAATTCTTTCTTTCGCCCTATTTGTTATCTCTATGGTATTTGTTCAGTGCGGTACTTCGAATGAGTTGGTGGTGAGCGATGGGTTGCGATTTAATGAGAGTACGCTTCCTTATGGAGATGCACTGCTAGTTGCAAACTTCGGCTGCGAGCAACTAAATCCCCTCAACACAGATGGAAAGGGGTATATTTCGATCTATAAGGATGGGAAGTTATCTACATTTATCCCTAATGATGGCGCACTATCGGCTCCCAAAGGGATGTTGATAAAGGATAACCACCTATTGATATGTGATGTAAATAAGGTTGTGGTTTATGACCTTGGGGACTTGGGACGCGCTCCGCAGGTGGTTCGCTTTCCCGATGGTGAGTTGTTCGTAAATGATATTGTCTCTATTGGTGATGAGGTCTTTGTGTCGGTTACAAACAGTGGTAACATCTTTAAGTTGGATGGGTCGGATGTCGCAACAATCTCGATGCAGCTGCCCTATAAGTGGTTTAATATCGTAGGGGCAAACGGTCTGGCTGTTGATGATAATGCGCTCTTTGTGGCATCCTATCCTGCCGATGGAGTCACTACGGCGGCTAATGTGATCTATGTGATTGAGGATGTAAACTCCCCTGTGGCGTTTATGTTGACAACGAAAGCGGGGCAGTGGGATGGATTGGCTGTGTCGGATGATAAGAAGACGTTGTATGCGAGTTCGTGGTCTCCAGCGGAGGTGGTTGCGATCTCTTTGGAGAGTGGTGATATTCAGACTCTTGATATTGCAACAGAGTTTGTTGGTGCAGCTGACTTTTCGTTGGTGGGTGACACCCTGTATATTCCGGATCTACCAAATAGTAAGTTAATAATTGTAAAGGATTGGGTATGTAAATAGGGTAAAATAAGGTGTCGGGTTGACGGAGGTTATCCCCCACACACACAGATAAAGAAACTACCATCCACCTCAATCGAAGGTGGATGGTAGTTTCTTTATCTGGATGGATAGTTCAGTTACTATAACAGACTATCCAACTTCTCCTTTAGGGCGCTTTTGGTAGCTGCTCCGACTTGCTTGTCGACGAGCTGACCATCTTTCAACATAACGATTGTTGGGATGTTGCGTACTCCATACTTTGCAACGATGTCGTCGTTATCCTCTACGTCGCACTTTGCAACGATGATACGTCCTTCATACTCCGCTGCGAGCTCCTCTACGATTGGTGCAATAGCGCGGCAAGGTCCACACCACTCTGCCCAAAAATCTATTACTACGGGGAGCGATGAACCAATTACCTCTGAATAGTTCTCTTTTGTGATCTCTAAAGCCATAATTATTCTGTTTTTTTTATTTATGATATTGTATATTTAATATATTTGTCATCCAAATATCCTACCAACTCTTTGCTGAGGCTCACCTTTAGGCGTTGGGATGCCATTCCAAGAGAAGAACCACTCTCTGTGTCGTAGACCCTTACGCGGAGTTTTGTCGATCCTGAAGACTCCTTAACCCTCTCTGCAAGACCTTGAATCAGCTCTGAGGTGATTTTCTGAGCGTGCAGGTGAAGTGTTAGCTCCTTAATCATTGTGTCGCGGACCTCACTGAGCTGAGTCATCGAGTTGATCTTTAGCTCGGTGTTTCCGGGGCGGAATGGGTGCTCTTGAACACGAGCCTTTATGTAGATGAAGTAGTCGGGGTAGAGGAACTGTCGAAAAGACTCATAATCTTTGCCGAAGAGCATAAATTCGTGAGCTCCGTTGTAATCCTCAAGGATAAATTTTCCCCACGGCTTACCCGTTTTTGTCATAAGGTTCTGTACCGATGTGACCATTCCTGCCACCGTTATCTCTTGATCCATCAAGGCATCGAGATTCGACAGGTCGGCAAGTTGCGTTTTGCACATATGTTTGATTATCACGTCGAACTCATTGAGAGGGTGTGCCGATAGGTAGAGACCAATCACATCTCGCTCTTTTTTGAGGGTATCGATAGTGCTCCACTCCAACGCACCAATAGGAGGTTTTGGGGCAGCTATATCTACCGATCCAGAATCTCCACCAAAGAGACTCTGTTGTGCATTGTTCTTTTCGGCTTGAATCCTCTGACCATAGCGAATCAACATCTCCAAATAGGTGATGTTCGACTGTGGGTCGGGGGCGAAGAAGATCGAACGATGAATACCCGAAATGGCGTCGAACCCACCTGCGTAGGCGATGCTTTCGAGACACTTGCGATTTACCGACGAGAAGTTTACACGCTCCATAAAGTTCTCAATCGTAGTATATGCTCCGTTGCGTTCGCGCTCATCTACGATAGATGCTACAGCGGCGTCGCCGACACCTTTGATTCCACCCATACCAAATCGAACGTGCCCCTCTGTGTTGGCCGAGAATGCGTGTCGAGACTCGTTGATGTCTGGTCCGAGAACCTTGATGCCCATCCTGTTGCACTCATTCATATAAAACGAGAGGCTCTTTATGTCGGCAAGGTTTCTACTCAAGAGAGCTGCCATATACTCCGAAGGGTAGTTAGCCTTGAGGTATGCTGTTTGGTATGCGATCCACGAGTAGCAGGTGGCGTGAGATTTGTTGAAGGCGTAGGATGCGAACTTCTCCCAGTCGCCCCAAATCTTGTCTAACACCTTCTCATCGTGTCCATTTGCTTTACCGCCAGAGATGAATTTGGGTTTCATCTCATCGAGTTTGTCGCGAAGTTTTTTACCCATCGCCTTACGTAGAGAGTCGGACTCTCCGCGGGTAAAATCCGCGAGGAGTCGCGACAAGAGCATCACTTGCTCTTGATAGACCGTAATACCGTAGGTGTCCTTCAAGTACTTCTCCATTACGGGGATGTCGTACTCGATAGGTTTGCGTCCGTGTTTACGATCTACGAAGTCGGGTATGTAATCCATCGGACCGGGACGATAGAGGGCATTCATTGCGATTAGATCCTCGAATGTTGAGGGTTGTAGGTCGCGTAGATACTTCTGCATACCGGCAGACTCAAACTGGAATGTTCCAATGGTACGTCCCTCGCTGTAGAGTTTATATGTTGCAGGGTCGTCAATCGAGATCTCTTCGATGTCGAACACTTCGCCTCGTGTCTGTTTGATGTTGGCTTGTGCATCCTTGATGATCGAAAGCGTTTTGAGACCCAAGAAATCCATCTTGATGAGTCCCGTGTCCTCGATAATAGAGCCCTCATATTGGGTTACCAACATCTTTTCACCACTCTCCTTGTCGTCGGCGGTGCTTACAGGAACCCAATCTGTAATGTCATCGCGACAGATAATGATTCCGCAGGCGTGTACTCCCGTGTTACGTACATTACCCTCCAACATCCTTGCGTACTTTATTGTATCTCTGAGTGTTGGATCTGGGGACTCCTCCGCAGCAGTTAGTTCTGGTACAGATTTAATGGCGTTCGGAAGATTCATCTTTAGATCGTTCGGGAGACGATCGGGAATCAACTTACACAATCTATCTGACTCTGCGAGGGGTAGTTTCTGTACGCGCGCGACATCTTTGATCGACGACTTTGTAGCCATCGTTCCGAAGGTGATGATATGTGCGACCTTCTCTTTGCCATACTTCTCTGTCACCCAGTTGAGGACGCGTCCGCGACCATCATCGTCGAAGTCGACGTCGATATCGGGGAGCGAGATACGATCTGGATTCAAGAATCGCTCAAACAGAAGGTCATATTTGATAGGGTCGATGAGTGTAATTCCCAAGCAATACGCCACGGCAGATCCTGCGGCAGATCCTCGTCCCGGACCAACAGAGACCCCCAACTCGTTGCGTGCAACGGAGATGAAGTCCTGTACGATGAGGAAGTAACCGGGAAATCCCATCGTCTTCATAATGTAGAGCTCGAAGTTCATTCGCTCCCTCACCTCGTTACTCAATGGGTCGCCATACTTCCTCTTTGCACCCTCTAGTGCTATCTTTGCGAGGTAGTCGGCTTCGAATTTTATTCGGTATAGTTTGTCGTATCCTCCGAGGCTCTTGATCTTTTTCTCACCCTGTTCGCGAGTGAGAACGACGTTACCATTCTCATCCTCGGTGAACTCTTTGTAGAGATCCTCCTCGGTGAGACGTGCACGATACTCCTCCTCTGTTCCGAAATCAACGGGGATCTCGAAGGTGGGCATAATCGGAGGGTTGTCTATGGCGTAACACTCCACTTTGTCGCATATCTCGATGGTGTTGGCGAGAGCTTCGGGGTGGTCGGGGAAGAGTTTCGCCATCTCGGAACTTGTCTTCATCCACTCCTGTTTGGTGTAGAGCATACGATTCTCGTCATCGAGATCGCGCCCCGTGCTGAGGCATATCAACCTGTCGTGAGCCTCTGCGTTCTCCTCGTCGACGAAGTGAACGTCGTTCGAGGCGATTAGTTTTACACCGTGCTTTTTCGATAGTTCCACTAGACCTCTGTTAACCTCCTCTTGAATCTCTCCAACTTCGTGGTTTGCTCGTGTGACGGTTGCTTTATGGAGTTGCATTTCGAGGTAGTAATCCTCCCCGAAAATGCTTTTATGCCACAATACAGACTCCTCGGCAGTCTCCATATCGTTTTTCATAAGCGCTTGAGCAACCTCTCCTCCCAAGCAGGCAGAGCAACAGATCAACCCCTCGCTGAACTTCTCCAAATCGGCGCGGTCAGTTCGTGGACGCATATAGAATCCATCAGTCCACGCTCTTGACACGATCTTTACGAGATTGTGGTATCCGCACTCATTTTTGGCGAGCAGGATTAAGTGATATCCACTTTGGTCCTGTTTACCCTCTTTTTGTCTTTTGTCACCGCGGCGTGCTACGTATACCTCACACCCAATAATGGGTTTGAAGTTTAGTTTGCGCTTTAGTTCATAGATCTTCTCGTCGTTCTTTTCGCGAGTCTTAGAGATAACCTCTCCCTCCTCGGCAGCGTATGTTCCACTCTCGATGTCGAGGTTTATCTTTTCGAGTTTTTTGATCTCCCCCTTGAATCCCTTCTTCTTCTTTCCCAAATAGTTGATGAACTCCTTTATTGCGAACATAACACCGTGGTCAGTTACTGCAATACCGGGCATACCATCTCCCATCGCCTTGTCGACAAGGCGTGCTACGGAGGCTTGTCCATCGAGGATCGAGTATTGGGTGTGGACGTGTAGGTGTACGAAGGGGTGTGACATATTTTATCTTTCTGAGTGCGCTTTAATATCTTTACTCAGCAAAGATACAACTTTCTCTGCGAATTTTTGGTATGTATTTTGTTCTTTTCGAAATAAATTTGTATCTTGTATTGGGAGAGGTATTTCACGATATCCTCCCTCGTGTAGAGAACAAACCACAACCACAAAAAACTATTATCATTATGAAACTGGACAAGATGGTACTCATTATGGAGTACGACTCGGTAACCTCAGCCGAGATGGCAAAGTCGATCCTCGACAGCGCGGGGATATGGACTATGATAAACAACGAATATATGTCGACAATATACCCAACGGGTATAATGCCTGCACAGTTGATCGTTATGGAGGCAGATGTAGAGCGAGCAAAACGACTCCTCGAAAAATCTATGGTAGAACTCGAAGAGCCCGAATTAGGGTAGTTGAAGTTTAGCGGTTATTCCATATTTTCCACGCAGCCTCAGCTTGACCTATCAACATAGCCTCTCCATTACAGATCTTAGCTCCACGCTCTTTGCCTCGTTTGAGGAATTGGGTTAAAGGAGGATTGTATACTAAGTCGAAGAGGTAGTGTGATGGGGTTAGAGATTGATAGGGTAGATCCGGTGCAGACTCAACGTCGGGGAATGTGCCGAGAGGAGTTGCATTTATTATTAGAGGGGTGGTTGCCACTATGTCTGGGGTTAGCTCAGAGTAGGTGATGCGCCCCTCTCCCTTGCTGCGTGACACCACTTTGTATGCGATGTTTAGTTGTTGCATTACATACTCCACAGCCGATGCTGCACCACCAGTGCCGAGGATTAGGGCGTGTGATGGTTGTGCTCCATCGAGGAACGTAACCATAGAGTCATAGAGTCCAATTATGTCGGTGTTGTAGCCGATTAACTTGTCGTCGACACGCTTCACGCAGTTGACAGCCCCCACAGCTTTAGCTTCGGGTGATAGCACGTCGAGATATTGAATTATATCACGTTTGTAGGGGATGGTTATGTTGAATCCCTCTAGCCCATCTGTTGGGTGAAGGAGGGGTTTGACATCTTCGATTTGTGCCAACTCATAGAGTGAGTATTCGCAGTTGGTGATACCCTCGCGCTCGAATTTTGCCGCGAAGTAATGTCCCGAAAAGGAGTGGGGGAGGTGCTCCCCTATAAGTCCAAACTTTCGCATCCTCTTACTCATCTTTGTTTGCAGATACTTTCTCAATTAGCAGGACTATTCCGCCCCCGATTATCATCATAATGAGTGCAGGGACGATCATATCATTGGGTGATATGTTGCGACTTATCTCAATACCGTCTTCGATAACGATCTCTTTCCAAGGCCATACCTTGCCAAGAGATCCGAGCATAAAGCCTGCTAAAAGAGCTATTGTTATGTCGTGGAACTTACTGAATAGGTATGATAGGATATTTGAGAAGAGGACGATTCCGATTGCAGCACCGGCGCCAAAGACAGCTATTACACCAAGGTCGAAACCCTTAATAGCCTCCATTATGAAATGATACTTGCCCATTAGTAGTAGAATAAAGCTACCAGATATGCCGGGTAGAATCATCGCACAGATAGCCACAGATCCGCAAAGAAAGATGAATGGCAGTGAGTCGGGTGTATTCGCTGGGGTAGCGAGGGTGATATATGCGGCGAGTGATGTTCCAACAGCAAATGAGAGGAGCGTACTCCATCCCCAACTCTTCACCTCACGTGAGATGGAGTGAACCGACGATATGATGAGTCCAAAGAAGAGTGACC
This sequence comes from Rikenellaceae bacterium, assembly GCA_047174765.1. Lineage (GTDB taxonomy): Bacteria > Bacteroidota > Bacteroidia > Bacteroidales > Rikenellaceae > Alistipes. Next base: position 8,854 of record JBCQTT010000026.1, read on the forward strand.
ACACAATTATTGGGTGATACTCCAACATATAGGTGATGACTCTCGCCAACGACACAACGCTTACACCAATTCCCACCATTACAGCGATCAAGAAAGGTGCGTTTATGGCGGTGAAGAACTCCTTAAACTTGAGTGTGAAGAGTAGCTTAAGATTTGTTATGTTGATACTCTTTATGGAGTTGATAAGCTCTTCGTAGATACCTACGATGAATGCGATGGTTCCTCCCGATACACCCGGTACAACGTCGGCTGCACCCATACCTATACCCTTAAGTACAAGTCCTATATACTCTTTTACACCTCTTGTTTTCATTGTGCTTTATATTGTTCAATACCTTTAAATCCTAATAGTAGATCTTTTGTTGCGAGGCGTTTTTTGCCGGCAAGTTGAATTTGATCTATGCAGATCACTCCGTCGGAGCAACCAACTTTGATATATTTGCGATTGTCACTCTCGATCTCTCCAACGGCAAGTTGCTGCGATGGGTCGAACTGTACTGCGAAGATCTTTGCTGTCGTTGTCTCGCCACTCTCGCTGACTAAGTTACACCAAGCAGCAGGGTAGGGGGAGAGACCTCTCACGAAGTTGACAATGCGTCTGCCATCCCAACTCCAATCAATTAGGCAATCTTGTTTGAATATCTTTGGGGCGGGGCGTAGTGTACTTTCGTCGATGTGTCCCTGTTCGATTGGGGTTACATCCCCCGCAGCTAACCTTTCGACGCTCTCTATAACTAGCTCCACACCGAGGTTCATTAACCTCTCGTAGAGAGACCCCACATCTTCACTCTCACCAATCTCCACCTCTCTTTGTCCAAGGATCGCCCCTTGGTCTATCTTCTCGTTGAGGAGGAATGTTGTGACACCTGTCTTTTTGTCGCCATTTATTATTGCGTGGTTTATGGGTGCAGCACCTCTGTACTCAGGTAGAAGCGATGCGTGAAGGTTGAATGTACCCAGCCTAGGCATAGCCCACACTACTTCGGGTAGCATCCTAAATGCAATGACAATGGCGAGGTCAGCATCCCAGCTTCGGAGAGCTTCGAGAAACTCTTCGTCACGCAACTTTTCGGGCTGTAGAGTTGGGATACCCAACCTCACAGCCTCACGCTTTACGTCACATTCGTAGATCTTCTGTCCACGTCCTGCCGCACGGTCTGGTGTCGTGACAACACCCACAACGTTATATCCACCCTCGACCAACCCCCTAAGTGAGGGGGTTGCGAACTCGGGCGTTCCCATAAATACTATTTTGAGATCTTTTCCGTTCACTGCTTGCTCTTATATCTATTTGATGATACCCAATGTGTGCCCCATTCTCTGCTCCTTTGTCGAGAGGTAGCGTAGGTCGTGTGAGTTCGGAGCGATTACGATAGGTACGATCTCGGTTATCTCGATTCCGTATCCCTCTAGACCGATCTTTTTTGTTGGGTTGTTGGTCATTAGGCGCATCTTCTTGATTCCTAGGTCGTGGATGATACTTGCTCCCACGCCGTAATCTCTCTCATCGGGTTTGAATCCTAGCTCAATGTTGGCATCCACAGTGTCGAGACCATCATCTTGTAGTTTGTAGGCTTTGATCTTGTTGAAGAGTCCTATTCCGCGACCCTCCTGCATCAAATATACAACAGCACCCTTGCCCTCCTTCTCGACCATCTGGAGCGCTGTATGTAGCTGCGCTCCACAGTCACAACGACAAGAGCCAAGGATGTCGCCAGTAGCACACGACGAGTGAACGCGGATCAAAACCGGTTCGTCCTTCTCCCAATGTCCTTTTGTGATCGCCATATGCTCCAAGCCATTTGACTTTTGACGGAATATAGTGAGTTTGAAATCCCCATATTGAGTTGGTAGATCCACCGTGTCACCATACTCAACGATAGATTCCTGTTTGAGTCGATATTTGATTAGGTCGGCAATCGAGACAATCTTCATATTCCACCTTGCAGCTACCTTCAATAGATCTGGCATACGCGCCATTGAGCCATCCTCGTTCATAATCTCAATGAGTACACCTGCCGGTTGAAGACCCGCCAAGCGAGCCAAATCTACCGCAGCCTCAGTGTGACCGGGGCGGCGTAGAACACCCTTTTCGCGTGCACGAAGTGGGTTGATATGTCCCGGGCGACCTAACATCGAAGGTTTCGTATTAGGATTTGCGAGGGCGCGAAGTGTAGCGGCACGATCGTGGATCGAGACACCCGTAGAGCACCCCTCGCCTAGTAGGTCAACCGTGACTGTGAATGGTGTACCAAGCAATGATGTGTTACTATCCTCCATCATCCCGAGCTCCAACTCGGCGCAACGTCCCTCACTCAGTGGTGCACACAACACACCGCGACCGTGTGTCAACATAAAGTTGACATCTGCCTCAGTGATTTTTTCTGCTGCCATAATGAAGTCGCCCTCATTCTCGCGATCCTCGTCATCTACGACGATAATCATTTTGCCATTGCGGAAATCCTCAATAGCCTCCTCTATTGTGTTTAATACTACTTCGTTACTCATTTTTTATATCGTTTTTATTTTTATCTTTTTTTGTAATCTTCTTTATTTTGTTGCCGATCCACCCGAACCTTTTTTCGAAGAATCTTATATATAGTTCACTATCGAAGATCGCAGAGTCGTTGTTTGATTTGTAGGTTAGGTACATCGCTATTGGGGTGAGTATATATGCCGATATCCACATACCATTGAGTGCGTTCCATACACCCTCTTTAGCCATCTTTTCGCCAGTTAACGAGATGATATAGTAGATAACGAAGAAGATCACTGATACCACAACAGGCATACCCAACCCTCCTTTGCGAATGATCGCTCCGAGGGGAGCTCCAATCAAGAAGAATATGATGATTGATATTGGTGTTGTGAGTTTTCTGTGCCACTCCACGCGGCTCAAATAGAGTCTTTTAAGTCCCAACTTCATACTCTCCTCATCGTAGGAGAACATATTTCGGGAGTTTTTTGCTTGGCGTCGAGCCTTCTCCCACACATCTTGCTGTTTACGAACCGATAGATTTGCAATGGAGTCTAGAGCAGCCAATCCTGCCATTCCCGTCTTGTCGATCTTCATTGAGTCGGGTAGTAGTAGTACCGAGTGATCTCTCTCGAATATCTGCTGTTTGAGCAGAGGTTCGTAGGATTTGACCATCGAGACATTGACGTAGTTACTCATCGAGTCGATATCTTGCTGTAGCTCCGAAATCGTCAAAGTTTTACTTCCTTGAAAAGAGTCGGCGTCGGTGCGTTCGTTCATCGAGAAACCCTCCATTGGAAGAGCTCCAAATTGACGGTCGAATTTGTGGTGGCGGAGATTACTCTCTTTATACCAGTTTGATGATCGAGTCTGTTCGTATGAGTGTCCGTTGAACAACTCTACGAGGAGCATACTTTTGTCTGCCGATAGGCGTATGTATCCCGAGTCGGCGACTGTTGTGGTCATATTTCCGGTGTTGTCGCGATTGTCGTAGATCAACACGTCGCGAAGGAGTTTCGTCTTGGGGTCTTGTGTTCCCACGCGGATGCTCATATTATCTATTCCGTTGAAGAAGAGACCATCCTTGAATTCGATCACCTGTTTTTGTCGTTTGATGTCGAAGATAATGCTTGTCATCTGTCGGTTGGCGTATGGGACGAGGTCGTTGACGATGAAGAAACTCGCCACTGCGACTCCAAACACAACATATATGAGTGGTTCGATGATGCGAAGCAGTGACATTCCAGCCGACTTCATAGCGAGGAGCTCATAGTTTTCGCCCAGATTACCCATCGTCATAATTGCAGCCAACAACATCGACAGAGGTAGTCCCAGAGGTATGACATTTATCACTGCGTAACTCAACAGTTCGAGAATGATCCACGTGTCGAGCCCCTTACCTACCAAGTCGTCGATATAGAGCCACACAAAATTCATCATCAAGATAAACATCACGATGAAGAATGTTAGGACCATTGGTCCTAGATATGATATAAGTACTAGTCGGTGTATGCGTTTCATCTTCTACAGTTGGTGGCACTCCTATTTTCTGAGCACAAAGATAAGACTTTTATAACAATAAGCGTAAAAGATAGGAGAAATATTATAGCAGCACCCGGAGGAACTTCAAATTCGTAGCTCAGATAGAGCCCAAAGATATTACCCAAAATCCCGATGATAGGGGCTGCGATGATGATTTGGCGATATGATCGGGCGAATATGTCGGCTATTACGACCGGCAGTGTTAGTAGTGAAATAAGTAGGATAATGCCCATTGTACGTATTGAGAGGACTATTGCGAGGGCTGTAATAGCCGACATTATATATGATATAAACTTTGTTGGTACACCTTGGCTACGTGCAAAGTCGCGGTCGAACGCAACTAACATAATGGGACGCAACCACAACAGTGCCCCCAAAACCAACACAACGGCAAATATCGCTAGTGAAATAACATCCTCTGTTGTGACCGTGATGATGCTACCGAAGAGGTAGCTCGCGAGGTCTCCCGATGTGTACCCCGGTCTGAGGCTCATAAATAGTGCCCCCGTAGCCATTCCCACAGCCCATATTATTCCCACAGCCGAATCTTCGCGTATTTTGCTCTTCGTCACAGCCCACTCAATGCCAAGCGCCGAGGCAATAGCGAAGATTGTAGCACCCAAAATGGGGTTCACGCCGAAGTAGAGCGCCATCCCTAACCCTCCAAATGAAGAGTGAGTAACGCCCCCTGCAAGGAAGAGAGAGCGTCGTGAAACTACGTATGTGCCGACGATTCCGCAGACAATTCCCGAGAGGATGGTTGCAAAAAGGGCGTTGCGTAGATAGCCATATGAGAGTATATCGGTTATAAAATCGACCATTTTTTGAAATTATATTGCGCAAATTTACGCTTTTTTATTGAGAGCACGAATTTTATTGCTATTTTTGTTTTTTTAACATTTGTAATAGATAAATTTAATGGCTCAACGCGTATCATTTCATACCTTAGGTTGTAAACTCAACTTCTCCGAAACATCGACACTTGCACGTCTTTTTGAACAGGGGGGATTCGAAAGAGTCGACCCAACAGCTCAAGCAGATATCTGTGTAATAAACAGTTGTTCGGTGACGGAGCACTCCGATAAGAAGTGCCGTAACCTAATACGTAAACTTCATCGTCGCAATCCCGATGCCATAATTGCGGTAACGGGTTGTTATGCGCAGCTACGCCCCACAGATATTGCTAAGATTGAGGGTGTAGATATCGTTTTGAGTAATAACGATAAGGGTGACCTATATAAACGAGTTGTGGATATTGCGCAGCGTGACTCTCTGTCGACACCCGAGGTGACTAGCTGCACAACAGATGAACTTACTTCGTTTTTTGCAGCCTTTTCGAGTGGCGATAGGACTCGCGCATTCCTAAAGGTGCAGGATGGGTGTGACTACAAGTGTTCGTATTGTACGATTCACTATGCAAGAGGTGGAAGCCGTAATGCTCCGATTGTAGATATTGTTGCTCAAGCTCGTGAGATAGCGAAGTTGGGACAGCGCGAGATTGTCATAACGGGGATCAATACGGGAGATTTCGGTAGAACAACGGGGGAGAAGTTTATCGATCTCTTGCGAGCTTTAGATGTAGTTGAGGAGATTGAGCGATATCGTATCTCCTCGATAGAGCCCAATCTCCTGACCGATGAGATTATAGAGTTCTGTGCGTCGTCACCCAAATATCAACATCACTTTCATATTCCACTACAGAGTGGGTCGGATCGGATCTTGGGGCTTATGCGACGTAGGTATACTTCAGCGAAGTTTGCTGATAGGGTTGCCGCGGTGAGGCGATGTATGCCCGACGCTTTTATTGGAATTGATGTGATTGTTGGATTCCCGGGTGAGGGTGAGGAGGAGTTTATGCAGACATATAATTTCTTGGAGACTCTCGCCCCAGCGTTTCTTCATATCTTCCCCTTTTCGGAGCGACGCGGTACGCCTGCGGTAGATCTGCCAAATAAGGTCGCACCCCAAATTGCGGCTGAAAGAGTTGCAAAATTAGAGGCTTTGAGTAGTCGTCTACATAGGGAGTTTTGCGCAAAGGCTATCGGAAGGGTCGAGGAGGTGTTGTTTGAGAGTAGTGTTAAGTCGGGGTTGATGTTTGGATATACGGGAGAGTATAGACGAGTGAGTGCCGCATACGATAAAGAGTTTGTAAATAGAGTAACGCCAGTCTACATCAAGGAGCTCGACCCAACGGGTGTCGCTGACTTGATTGGCGAAATTAAATACCAATAGAGTATATGAAAGTAGAGTTTGAGTTAAACTATCGAGTCGCGCCGGAGGAGCATATTTGGATCGAGTTCGAGAACCTCGCAGTGCCAATGCAGAGCTGCGATGGAGAGTGGTGGCGGTTGACTATTGAGGTTGATCCCCAGAACTATATATATATAGTCCGTAGGGGTGATCGTGAAGTTCGCCGTGAGATGGGGAGTGTTACACGAAACATAGAGAGTCTATCTGGTGTCGAGATGGTGATAAAGCACGATCGCTGGAGAGTCGAAGAGGAGTCACGCCCTCTATCGTCGTCGCTATTTACGAAGGCGGTGTTTCAGCGCGTAGAGCCCGTGCAACCCAAATATTCGAAGAGTGTGACAACTCAGCTAGAGTGTCGTTGTGCGAGAGTAGAGCCTACACAAGCACTCGCGATTGTCGGTGATTCTGAGATGTTGGGGGAGTGGGGGCGGAGTGGGGTAGTCCTATTGTCCGATGCGCTCTATCCTCTTTGGCAGCTAGCGTTAGAGAATGTTGAGCGACATAGCGAATTTAAGTTTGTTGTGGTTGATCGCGAGAGTCACGAAATCCTATATTGGGAGAGGGGTGACAATCGCCTAATAGTTCCCTATAGAGGGGAGCAGGCAGGGGTGAGAACACTCGACGTTGTGGAGTACTCGACACCTATATTCGACACCCCTCTTTGGAGAGGTATTGGTGTCTCAATCCCTGTGTTCTCACTTCGTACAGAGCGCAGTATGGGAATCGGTGATTTCGCAGATTTGAAGAGTATGGTTGATTGGGCGGTGGATCGAAAGATGAGTGTGATACAGATCCTACCAATCAACGATACAATAATGGGCGGTACGTGGGAGGATTCATACCCCTACAACTCAAACTCAACAATTGCCCTTCATCCTCAATATCTTGCACTCAGCGAGGTTGGTGTGGTTGAGGCTGAAGAGTTGCGAACGGAGTTTGAGAGTCGTGCACGCGAGCTAAATGCTCTACCTCAGATTGATTATTCTGCGGTTATGCAGTTGAAGATGGAGTATCTGCGTGAGGTATTCAGACAAAATAGATCAAAGACGCAAAAGAGTAAATCGTATCGAGATTTCGTAGCTGCGAATAGTTGGTGGTTGGAGTCATACACTCTATTTTCATATCTGCGTGACAAGTATAACACTCCCGACTTTAGGGAGTGGGGCGTAGAGTCTAAATATAGTCCGAAATTGCTGAAAAGTCTTGATAAAAAGGCGCAGCGAGAGATGGAGTTCTATAGTTTCCTACAGTACCATCTCGATCGACAGCTTCTTGACGCTGCCGCATATGCGCGAAGTCGAGGTGTCGCGATCAAAGGAGATATTCCAATCGGTGTGAGTAGAACGAGTGTCGACGTGTGGCAACACCCCGAACTATTCAGAGTCGATATGCAGGCTGGAGCTCCACCAGATCTATTTTCGGATTTGGGGCAGAACTGGGGATTCCCAACATACAACTGGGAGCGTATGGCGTGTGATGGATATAGTTGGTGGTGCGCAAGATTTAGGAAGATGGCAGAGTATTTTGATGCTTACCGCATAGATCATATTTTAGGGTTCTTCCGTATTTGGCAGATTCCACAAGGGTCGGTGCAGGGGCTCGTTGGACACTTTGCACCAGCGCTGCCACTGTCGCCTAGTCAGATCGAGTCGTGGGGTGTGAAGTTCGAGGCATACTATACCGAACCATATATCACCGAGGCTATCCTTGTTGAGATATTTGGTAATGATGCTAGCTCTGTGAAGAGAGAGTATTTCAGCAAGGGTGAGATGGGACGACTTAAGTTTAAGCGAAAGTATGACACTCAGCGAAAGTTGGTGGCAGCGATCGAGGAGTCATATGTTAGGGAGCAGTTGATGTTACTCCATAATGAGCTCCTTTTTGTTGAGGATGGATCGCAGAAGGGGATGTATCATCCGAGAATTTCGGGGTGTGATACCTATCTTTATGCTGCACTTTCGTCGAGTGAGCAGTCGGCATTTAGAGCCCTGCACGATGATTTTTACTATGTTCGACACAACGATTTTTGGAGGGAGAGTGCGCTTCGGAAGTTGCCAACACTTGTTGCTTCAACGTCGATGATGGTATGTGGTGAGGATCTTGGGATGATTCCAGCGTGCGTGCCAGATGTGATGGCGCGCGAGCAGATCTTGACACTCGAAATAGAGCGAATGCCAAAACAGATGGGAGTTGCATTTGGAGATCCTGCTAACTATCCCTACCTCTCTGTCTGCACAACCTCGACTCACGATATGGCAACTATTCGTGGTTGGTGGCGTGAAGATCGAGATTTAATAGCGCGGTATTATAGAGAAGCATTAGGGCAGGATGGAGCGCTAGCTGAGGAGTGTAGTGGGGATGTTGCAAAGATGATAATCGAGCGTCACATAACCTCAAATGCTATGTTAACAATACTTCCGTGGCAAGATTGGATGGCGGTAGATGAGGTGCTTCGTAACCCTGATGTAGATGCAGAGCGAATAAATGTCCCGGCTAACTCACGTCATTATTGGCGATATAGGATGCACATACCGTTGAAATAGGGCTAATAGCGATTTTTTACAATAAAAATGGTGTATATATTTGGTAGAATCAAAAAAAGCACCTATCTTTGCAGCACCAAAGCAAAAAGGTTCTTATTTGAATGTTTTCCTTTGACATGGAGATCTCGTAGCTCAGCTGGTAGAGCACATCACTTTTAATGATGGGGTCCTGGGTTCGAGCCCCAGCGAGGTCACTAAAAAAACGAGAATGCAATTTTTAGTTGCATTCTCGTTTTTTTGTACGCCCAGCACGGGTATAATCTAAAAGGGGAGGGGAGGGGGCAAGGGACACCAAAAAAAAGATGTCACCCCACCGTGGAGAGAGTGAAGTAGAGAGAGTGAAAGAGAGACTCTTTGGATTCTAACTTTGTCTCTCTTTGTTGGAGCAACTATCACAACTGCTACAATCACCACACTCATCTTTATCACACGAACTCTCCCCCGAAACTATTTTTAGTAGATTTCGAACAATTGCTGTAATCCAAATAATAACCGCTACGGCAACAATTATGTAGACTAATATATTTTGTAGCTCCATTTTAATTCTCTATTTTTAATTAGGCAAGTAGCGATCCAATATTATAGATCGCAAAACTCACTAACCAAGCCAAACCTGTAGTATAGAAGATCGTAAATATCGCCCATTTCCACGATCCACTCTCGCGACGAATCGCCGCAATGACCGCTAAACAGGGGAAGTATATCAATATAAACGCAAGGAACGAAAGTGCCACAGGTGTGGTGAAGATCAACTCCCCTTTACGCTTTCCTGTTGAGTATCTATCGTTGCGAATATGCTCCATCAACATCGTATCTTGTGTCTGCTCGTCGTCGTTGTCGATGTTATACAACACCGCAAGCGTACTCACCGCGATCTCCTTTGCCGCCAATCCCGATACTAATGACACTCCAATCTTCCAGTCAAACCCCAGAGGTTCAATCGCTGGCTCTATTGTGTGACCAATCTTTTCGAGGTAACTATCTTGACGCGTCGGATAATAGCCGAGTGCCCATATTATAACCGCACCAACCAAGATGATACCTCCCATTTTTTTGAGATACTGCCCCGCCTTGTTCCACATATGTTTGAGCGTATTGCGAGCCATCGGCATACGATACGGAGGCAACTCCATAACAAATGGATGGTCCTCACCTTTGAACAAGAGCCTCTTCAAGAGAATAGATGTTAGGAATGCCAGAATAACCCCAAATATATAGAGTCCAAAGAGCACCCAACTAGCATAAGCTTGAAACAATGCTCCGACAATTAAGATATACACCGGAAGTCGCGCGCTACACGACATAAATGGAACAATCAACATCGTAAGGAGTCGATTGTTTTTATCTTCAATGATACGACTAGCCATAATTGCCGGCACGTTGCAGCCAAATCCCATAATCATTGGAACGAATGATTTACCGTGCAGACCAACCGTGTGCATCATTCGATCCATAATAAATGCAGCACGAGCCATATACCCCGAATCCTCAAGAATCGAGATAAACAAAAATAGTAACAAGATGTTCGGAAGAAATATCACAACACCTCCAACACCTCCAATTATACCATCAATAACCAGATCCTTAAATGCACCATCGCTAATAAACTCACCTGCAAGATCAGCTATGACACCAACCCCCATATCAATCCACTCCATCGGATAACCACCAAGGGTAAACGTAACATAGAACATCAACCAAATTATCGCTAGAAAGATTGGGAATCCCCATAGCTTATGGGTCAAGATATTATCTATCTTCTGAGATTTTTGGAATCTTTCGTTGTTTATCGTCAACGTCTCCTTCAGTGCCCCTGCGATATATCCATACCGGGCATCTGCAAAGATCTGATCTATCTTATCATTGTATTCATCCTCGATCTCTTTTTTTAGTTTTGTCGATAGTTCAACAATCTTCGCATCAACCTTCGCCAATCGCTCCTTAGTGCCACTGATTAACTCTATTGCGAGATATCGACGAGGTAGACCAGCGTTGATAGTCTTTTCGCCAAGCATCGACGACAACTCTCGAAGTCGCTCCTCGATGAAAAAACCATAGTTGCTCTCAATGTGGGTGTGAGGTAACTCATTTTCGTACTTAGCGACAACCATATCCAAAATCTCATCTATACCCTTGCCGTGGCGTGCCACTGTCGGAATAAAGGGTATGTCGAGCATCTTGCCTAGTTGTGTATGGTCAAACTTATCCCCCAACTTCTCTAACTCATCATACATATTAAGCGACACCACAATATGGTGCGCCATATCCATAAGCTGTGTTGTTAGGTATAAGTTACGCTCCAACAATGTAGAGTCAACAACATTTATAATAAAATCATACTTATCACCCTCCAGCTCATTTCGCACAATCTTCTCCTCTGGCGAGTAACTTGAAAGAGAGTATGTACCCGGTAGGTCGACAATGTTTATCGTATATCCCTTATGTTCGATTGTCGCCTCTTTTAGCTCAACCGTCACCCCCGAGAAGTTTCCTACGTGCTCATCTAACCCCGAAATATAGTTAAATAAAGTGGTCTTTCCGCAATTTGGATTACCGACCAAAGCAACATCTATAGTTCGTCCAACACGAGATGACTGTGTTCCAAAATCAGAACTACTCTGCGCACTGAACTCCTGATCTGGCAATAGATCCAAAACATATTGACTAACCTCCGACTCCAACATAACCTCTATATCGTGAGCCTCACGACGTCTCAACGATATACTATACCCCATCAACTCATACTCTATTGGATCTTTGAGAGGTGCATTCTTCACAACCACCACTCTACGACCCTTGATGAACCCCATCTCCGTGAGGCGCTTCGAGTACTCTCCTGCACTATGTATCTTTATTATTATGGCTGCGTCGCCATCTCGCAGTTCGGATAATCTCTTCATCTACTCAATCACTCTTAAGGGGGAGTTCTATTTTCTCCCTGATTTTAATTGCTGCATTCAACCTGCAAATGCAACTGAATTCATAGTTAATATTTGTTTAAATTTTTCATTTGGTGTGAGGTAGCCGAGCCTTTTACGAGGGCGATTATTTAGCTT
>JBCQTT010000027.1:0-20528 GCA_047174765.1 Rikenellaceae bacterium
CGGTGTGTCGCTTTCTCATTATTCCCTGTTGTTATGACACAAAGATACGAATTATTTCTATCTTAACTTGCTGTCTTAATTTGGGGTAGTATTATACCACTACAATTATTATGCACTACAAACATAATGTTTGCAGTGCATAATTCCAAGCATTTGGGTGTTTTTTTTATTTAAAAGGGTTGAAATGTTTCGGTTGTGCTCTAAACTTTTAATGCTTTATAAAGTTGCCAAGCGGTAATCTTTGCTCCACTCACGCACTCGTAGATATACGGTCGCCATTGCGGTGGAGTTATTGTTTGTTGCGCTATTATTATCTGGGCACAAAGACAATATTTTGTGCCCAAAATGTCCCCATACATCCTAAATTTATTTCAACATTTTCAAATGTTTCCAAATTGAAAATTTAGCCAACTATCTAATATTCAATTTTAATATTTCAAATGCGATTCTGGGTACGATAAAAGTGTACTACACAACAAAAAAAGGACTCATACGCAATACCCCAAAAACAAGATCAGCAAGTGGATTACAACCCACTTGCTGACCTAAAAACATTTTGTGTCAAACCCGTAACCTTTTTACAGGACGACACGAGAAATATCGAGATTATGCCTTTCCTGCTGATCCCAATACGTTCTCACACTTGTGCTGGTACAACTTCTTCAACTCGTCACGAGCTGGTCCCAAGTACTTACGTGGGTCGAACTCTGCTGGGTTGTTGTTGAAGATACGACGTACAGCAGCTGTCATTGCCAAACGACCATCTGAGTCGATGTTGATCTTACATACAGCGCTCTTTGCTGCCTCACGAAGCTGCTCCTCTGGAATACCGATTGCATCCTTCAATGCACCACCATTTGCGTTGATCTCCGCTACATACTCCTGTGGTACTGATGACGCACCGTGAAGAACGATTGGGAAACCGGGGATACGCTGCTCAATCTCCTTCAAGATGTCGAAACGTAGTGCTGGTGGAACCAAAATACCATCTGCATTCATTGTGCACTGCTCTGGCTTGAACTTGTTAGCACCGTGTGATGTTCCGATTGAGATAGCAAGTGAGTCTACACCTGTCTTCTTTACGAAATCCTCTACCTGATCTGGCTCTGTGTATGTGTGGTGGTCAGATGATACCTCATCCTCTACTCCTGCCAATACTCCTAGCTCACCCTCTACAGTTACGTCGTGTGCGTGTGCATACTCAACAACCTTCTTTGTAAGAGCTACGTTCTCCTCGTATGGGAGGTGGCTACCGTCGATCATTACTGATGAGAATCCCATATCTACACAGCTCTTGCAAAGCTCAAATGAGTTTCCGTGGTCGAGGTGCAACACGATTGGGATATTCTTACCCAACTCCTTTGCGTACTCTACAGCACCCTGTGCCATATAACGAAGAAGTGTCTGGTTTGCATAGTTACGAGCACCAGATGAAACCTGAAGGATTACTGGTGATGAGCTCTCTACACAACCCTGAATAATAGCCTGCATCTGCTCCATATTGTTGAAGTTGAATGCTGGGATAGCGTAACCACCCTCGAATGCCTTTTGGAAGATCTCGCGTGAGTTTACAAGACCAAGTTCTTTGAAAGATACCATAATTGTATTATTAATTAAATGTGTTTGAAAAATTTTGCATACATAACCGTCGCAAATTTAGTAAAATTTATCAATAACTTCTAACTATTTCCTCAGAAATATCTGATTTTATTGCAATGCAACGATCTCTTCGTTCAGCAGCGTCAGTTTCTCGACACCCGAGGCTCTTACAACAAAGGTGTTCTCGACGCCAACAGCACCGATATTAGGTAGTACGAACTTCGGCTCAAACGCGAAGACATTACCCTCCTCGAACTGCTCGCGCGATCGAGGGGCGAGAACCGGAAGTTCATTGACCTCCAACCCAACACCGTGCCCAACGAAGCCGGCTTGTTGTCTATGTCCCATAAAGTATTGATCCAGTGAGTCGCGCTTCGCCAACTCGATACACATACTATAGATGTCGGCTGTCGCAACTTCGGGACGCACCATCTCCTCCAGACGGCTCTGCATTTCGAGGGCTGTTTGGTGGGCGCGGTAGGCTACGTCGGGGAGATTGCCGTAGCTAAAGACTCGTGTCATATCGGTTAAGTAGCTCGTAAACGTACCTCCTTGATCGACCATTATCGTTGTCCCTTGGGTGATTTTCGTACCATTGCAGCCGACGGGAAGGGTCGGATCGACACCCGCTCCGCCCAACGCAAAGTCATAGGGGGAGGGAGAGTCGGCATTGTCGCCCACAAGGATACTCCCTATAAAGACCTCCATCGTACGACCAAAGATACGCATATTTCCGACGCTGCCCATCTTACGAGCTTCATACTCAAGCTCTATTGCTAGCTCCACGTCGCTCATACCATCCCTAAATAACGAGGGTATACGTGAGTAGAGTTCTGCGTGGCGCACACCCGAGAGGCGATGTTGTTCAATCTCATATGGGGTTTTTATGCTGCGAGCTCTACGCAATATTGTCGTGGCGGCGGAGCTAATAGCATCCGGCGAGAGTGAAAATACTCTCTGTAGGCGGCTATACTCGTTGAACGACACAATGTCGCCCTCCAACGCGATTGACTTGGGTTGGGGATAACCTCTCTCAGCTAGTGCCGCAGGGATATCCTCCACCTTACGCATATATATCACATTATCCCACTCCAAACCGACCGGGCGACGAACAAAAAAGAGGGGCTCACCCTCAAGGGCGATGTAGATCACCCCCGAAAAGATTTGCCCCGCAAGATAACAAATAGAGGTATTATCACTTACAAGTAGCGCCTCAACCCCACTCTCCTCCATTCTCTGCTTCACTTGTGCCCAACGCTGGGCTAGCTCCATATCTCTATCAAACATTTTATTTTTATATGTTTACTCCAATACAATATCCTTTGTAGCTGGTTTGTAGAATCCCTTTGTAACCTTCAAGAACTCACCCTTGATTTCATTCAATAGCTCTTGATTCTCTGCTGCGATATTCTTCTGCTGCGCGAAGTCTGCCGATAGGTCGAAGAGTGCAAAGTCTGTGCTTACGATACCCATCTCGTTACCTGTTTGGTTACGCGCGCTTCCCTTATATGGGGGGATCATTGCATACTGACCACTGCGATATGCTAGGCGTCCACCAGCCTCAACAACCATATCATCGCGCGCATCGTCGCTCTTACCCATAAAGACATCGAGGTAGCTCTCACTATCGAGACCATCAGGGATCTTCTGACCAATCAACTCAGCAAATGATGCCAAGATGTCGAGCTGTGAGATCAAAGCATCCGACACACGAGGCTCGATATGATCCTTCCAGTAGATGAAGAATGGCACACGTGTACCACCATCAAATAGGCTATACTTTCCGCCACGAGTCTCTCCGCGAGGGTTATGTTTTGCGAGGCTCTCCGCTGCACCATCCTTGTAACCGTCGTTTAGAACAGGTCCATTGTCGCTAGAGAAGATGATGATTGTATTCTCCAAGATACCCTCTTTTTCGAGGTTCTTGATGAGCTCTCCAACACACCAATCTGCCTCAACAATAGCGTCACCACGAGGACCAAGGTCGGTAGATCCCACAAAACGAGAGTGTGGAGCACGTGGCACGTGAGGTTGGTGAAGTCCATAGTAGAGGAAGAATGGCTTATCCTTATTCTCCGACAAGAAGTCTGCAACTTTGTCGACAAAGTAGTCTGCCATATCCTCATCGACCCACTTTGCGGCATCACCACCCTTCATATATCCGATACGAGGGATACCATTCACAATCGAGTGGTTGTGACCGTGAGCCCACTCCATCTTCAACATCTCGGGGTTGGTGAGGGCTGTTGGCTCACCTGCGAAGTTCTTTTTGTAACTCACCTCGATTGGGTCGTTGGGGTCGAGACCCACAACATCTCCATTCTCTACATAGACTGTTGGTACGCGGTCGTTCGTCGCTGCAATCAGACACGAATAGTCAAATCCAATCTCATTCGCACCGGGCTTCACCGTCTCATTCCAGTTAGGGTTACCCGAACCCATTCCCAAGTGCCACTTTCCAATAGCTGCACTCACGTAGCCTGCTGCACCAAACATCTTGGGCATCGTGTATTGGTCTACGTCGATAAGGAGAGGTGCATCGCCTTGTAGGATCTGCGCCCTTGAGTTTCGCCAAGGGTAGAGACCCGTAAACAGTGCGTAACGACTTGGCGTAGAGGTTGCCGAAGTGGCGTGACCATCCGTGAAACGCACACCTGCGTTGGCTAACTTATCGAGGTTTGGAGTTGAAATTGCGGTTGCTCCGTAGGCGCTCATATCTCCGTAACCCAAGTCATCGGCTAGGATTACGATTACGTTAGGCTGCTTCACAGCCTCCCCACAACACGACGCTAGGGCAAGCGGTGCTGCGGCAACATAGAATAAGGTTTTTTTATCCATTTTATCTGCTTTTGTTAGTTAGTAGTTCTTCAACTTTTGTTAACACCTCTTCTGGAGGTATATTTGTTAGACAGGGGTAGTTCTCGAAACGACAACTCTTATTGCCATATGTTGAGCAGGGGCGGCAATCCATCTGTAACTGAACGACACCATCTTCCCCTTGACCATAACAAGAGAATCCCAAAGCGGGGTGTGTCGCACCCCATATCGACACCACGGGCGTCGCCACCAACGACCCTACGTGCATCGCAAATGAATCCATCGAGATCAAACAGTCGAGGTTCGATATCAAGTCAATCTCCTCACGCAGTGAGACCCTCTTGAAGACTGTCGACACATTGGGGTATGCCGACTCCAACGACTTCGCATACTCCAACTCCTCACCTCCACCGGTGTGGATAAAGATGTGGTCATACCTCTTCGACAACTTCGCAACAACCTCCGTCACCAAAGGTTTTGGATAGCACTTCCCCTCGTGTGCCGAAAATGGTGCTACACCAATCCACGTTGCACCACTCGCCTTGACAAAAGGCATTGGGTTAGCCCTCTCGACCTTTGTCGATGCTGGAGGGTTCTCGATCTCGAAACCGCCACGACGTATCGTGTCGCAATATCTAATAACTGTATGCTTTAGGGGTTGTGTAACCTCTTTACACCCACCATCCATACGCATCCACTTACCGAAGCGATCCTTTCGCAACTTCACCGAGGGGATAAACTGCAACGACAACATCGTCCTCAAAAGAGCTGTTCGCAGCACGCTATGCAGGTCGACCACATAGTTAACCCCCAATCGAGCAATCTCACGCGACAGACGCCAAATTCCCCGAACACCGTGATGACGCCCCTTAAGGTCTAGGGGTATAAACTCAACATCCAGCCCGTCAAAGAGGGGCTGGAAGAGTTCGCGCGTAAGGATAGAGATGCGTAGGTCGGGATAACGAGCCCTCAAAGCCCGCACCGCAAAGACACTCATCGCCACATCCCCCATCGCAGAGAGGCGGATAATAAGTAGATGTTTATCGCTATTTTTTCGGCCCATAAAGCACCGGATTGAGCGATGGGTCGTTATACATCTTCATCTGTTTGTAGACCTTCATATATTTACGTCCTGCCTCGATATCTTCGATCAACTCCTCGATTGCCGACGATAGGTCTACACGCTGAGTCAACAACACATCCAACTTCTTCTGACAAGCGTCGCGGTGTGCTGCATCCACATCGTCGCGCGACACCTCCTGTGCCATATGGTAGATCTTGAGTGCCAATATCGAGAGGCGATCTATAGCCCACGCAGGGGTCTCGGTGTTGAGACGTGCCCCCTCGACAGCTGCGATATCTTTATACTTATCCAACAAATATGAATCTACATACTCCACCATATCGGTACGAACCTGATTCGACGCGTCAATACGACGTTTGATAACCAAAGCGTCAACAGGATCAATCTCAGGATCGCGGATGATATCCTCAAGGTGCCACTGAACGGCATCGATCCAGTTTTTGTGATAGAGAAGATGGTCGATAGATCCCTCCTCATATGGGTTCGAAATTGGTTGGTCTACAGAATCTGTAAGGTGATAGTCGGCGATTGCTCGCTCGAATATAAGGTTGGCATTTGAGGTAAACATAACATTAACTCTTTAGTGTGGTTGATAAAATCTTAACTGCGGTTGCTTCGCTTCGTAAAAATCACTACCTTTGTTGAGCAGAGACAAAACGTAACAAAAAGAAACACAAAACAAAGATAATGATTATTTTACGAAAAACAATATTTTTCCTGCTTTTACTTCTCACAGCGACATCGACAAACGAAACTTTCGCACGCAAGAAAAAAAGTACCAAAATAGCCTCCGTAGCTCCCACCACAAGAATATCACGCGAAGAGTATATAAATAGATATCGTCAAATCGCTATAGACCACCAAAAACGATACAATATACCAGCATCAATTACGATGGCACAAGGCATCTTGGAGTCCGACTGTGGCAACAGCCGCCTCGCCAGAGCCTCAAACAACCACTTCGGAATAAAGTGCAAGGGGGATTGGAAAGGTAAATTCGTACGACACGACGACGATGCACCCAACGAGTGTTTCCGCGCCTACGACAGTGTTGAAAAATCATACGAGGATCACGCCAAGTTCCTCGACAACTCACCTCGATATGACTCTCTCTTTCGATTCGCCCCCATCGACTATCGTAGTTGGGCGCGTGGATTGAAGAACGCAGGGTATGCGACAGCCCCAACATACACCCAGATGTTGATACGAATAATCGAAGATAGTAACCTCCACGAACTGGATTTGGAGGCGGCAGGAGTAAACTCCGCAACAAGCGCCTACACTCCCCGTAATGGCAGCAACGCCAACGAGCAGGTTGCACGTTCGGGAGCGATGGTCGACCCCAACAACTTCCGCGTGACAGTCAACACCACGAATGGGTACAACCTCTTTAGGACCAACCAAAAGTTATATGTGGTATCCAAGGAGGGGGATAGCTTCAGATCTATCGCAAGAAAGTTCTCGCTCTCACAATCGACACTTCGCAAATATAACGACATCACAGATCGCAGAGCAGAGCCCACAAGTGGCAACATAATATATATTGAGAAGAAGGGATCAAAATGGCTCGGGGAGTTCCGCGACCACCGCGTGGCAACGGGCGAGACAATATACTCCATATCACAACTATATGGAATCAAGGAGAGATCTCTTCGCAGCATGAATAAGCTAAAGGTCGGAGAGGTCGCAGCAGGAGGGGTAATAAAACTTCGTCGCAGATAGGGGTAAGCGGACGAAAAAAAGCGGAGACTCAATACCCTACTCTTTCGACTTTCTTGTCACAGCGAACGACTCCTTGTGGAAGAACATCACCGGCAACGACACCCCAACAACTAGTGCCAACAGAATAAATGTCGCGGTGAGTCCATTCGAGAATATATCCTCAATGAGATGCTGATATGTCGATGGGTCATCTGTGCGGATGAACTTCGCCAACGACAAAAACATATTGTAGGCAAACATACCCGGAATCATCGGCAAGAGAGACGGAAATGTAAAGACCTCATTAGGGCAGCGAATGATCTTTGCGAAGATGAAGCTCATCGAACCAATCAAGAATGCCGCCGCAAAGGTAGCTGTTCCTATGTCGAGAGTCGTTTCGTGCAGCAGATAGTAGCGGAATGAGTGTCCGATAGCCGACAGCAGTGCCGACACTGCGACTGCGCGTTTGGGAGGATTCGAGATGACAGCAAATCCCATTGCTGCAATTGCCGAGAAGAGTGCGTCGGCTAATATATTTCCAAAAAGAGACATTTTTTTCGAATTTCTTTAGAATTTTTCCACTCCGAGGATTAGCATTGTCGCCAAGAACCCAATCGCAATACCAATAATAAGCATCGTAGCGTTCACAAATCGAGAGATACCCGTGAGGACGTGCCCTTCGAGCAGATCCATCAAGGAGTTGATGAGAGGTACCCCCGGAATCAAGAATAGAACACTCGTCGCAACAGCGATGTTAGGGGTCTCGCCCCAGCCGAATACGAGTGCCTGCCCTGCGATAAACGACGCTACCATCGCCACAATAGCAAATATTACTGCGTGGTTAAGGTGTCGTTTCATCAATTGCTGGCGTATGCTGAAGGCGATAAACGTCGACACAAACACCATACAACAGCTAACCCAATCCCCTTGAAAGAGCCTACAAAACGAGGCGTTCGCCGACGCTACAAGCGGTATGACGATCCACTGCGAGAGGCGAGGTGTGTTCATTATAGCTTCGAACTTCTCGCGAGCTTGAGGTATAGTTATCTCTTCGTCGTGGATGTGCCAACTCAATGAGCTCAGCTCCGAGACGACATTAAAATTCAGTGCCATATGCTTGGTGGATCGAACGAGGGTTATCGACTCGACTTGCCCCTCCTTACGCACCATCATAGTTATGTTTTTCTGAAATATAGTTATGAACATCTCATAACCAAACGATTGTGCCATACGCGACACATTACGAACCACACGTGACGTGTGTGACCCTGCTCCCATTAGCGCTGCTGCCACATCCAGAAGCAGATCAGCGACCTCCCTTAACTCACTCTTGTCGTACATATAAATTTACTTGATGGGGGCAAAGCTACACAAAAAATGGATATAGAGAGCCTTTTGAGTGATATTTTTCAAAAAAAATCTCCCGAACCGAAGTTCGAGAGATTCATAAGTAGGATCAACCCAGATTAAGCCATAAAGCCCTTACCAATTCCAAGGAAATCACCAGCTACAAGAGCAGCACCACCGATAAGACCACCATCAACGTTCTCCTTAGCGAAGATCTCAGCAGCATTCGAAGGCTTGCAAGATCCACCATAAAGGATCGCTGTCTCAGCAGCCGCAGCACCAAACTTAGAAGCAAGAACCTCACGGATGTAAGCGTGGATCTCCTCAGCCTGCTCAGCAGATGCAGTCTTTCCTGTTCCGATAGCCCAAACTGGCTCGTATGCGATAACCAAAGTTGAGAACTGCTCCTCTGTAAGGTTGAATACAACCTCCTCAATCTGAGCCTTCACAACATCGAAGTACTTTCCGCTCTCGCGCTCCTCAAGAACCTCACCTACACAGTAAATAGGAGTAAGTCCATTTGCGTATACCTGAGCGATCTTCTTGTTCAAAGTCTCAGATGTCTCACCGTAATACTCACGACGCTCAGAGTGTCCCAAGATAACATACTCAACACCCATTGAAGCCAACATCTCAGCTGAGATCTCGCCTGTGTAAGCACCCTTAGACTCTGCTGCGCAGTTCTGAGCACCAACAGCGATTGGCGATCCCTTAACAGCCTCAAGTACACCTGCAATGTGAGTGAATGGAGGACATACGATGAAGCTTACGCAATCACATACCTCTGACTTACCTGCTACAACGCCCTTAGCGAGCTCAACACCCTCTGATGGGAGTGTGTTCATCTTCCAGTTTCCTGCAACGATTTTCTTTCTCATTTTCTTTTTTGTTTTTATATAAGTAAATATTCCTATTCTGTAAAAAATCCAAATATGTAATATTATCAACATTGTTATATATACCTCGTGTGGGAAGTATCCCCACTTCGAGGCTAACATTGCTGCAAGCACCGCGACACTATAGAGTATGCTTATTACTCTACGGGGGCGCACCACTTCTCTACCTCCGCCATTGCTGGGGCTTTGAGACCCAGTTTGTTCTTCTTGTTAAAGCCGCAGAGCTCATTGAAGAACTTTGCGTGGGCGAGTTTCTTGAGAGAGTCAACAGTGATGTAACCCATTCTCTGGATCGGCTCAACCCACTCCTCAGGCACACCGATTGCGGTGTAAGCCTCAACAGGGTCATTTACCACACGTTTCTCGGGTCTCATCTGTGGGAAGAAGAGCACATCTTGAATTGATGGTTGATTTGTCATAAACATCGTCAAGCGGTCAATTCCGATACCCATACCCGAACAAGGGGGCATACCATACTCCAATGCGCGAACAAAGTCCATATCAATAAACATCGCCTCATCATCGCCCTTCTCGCTGAGAGCCAACTGATCTTGGAATCGAGCCAACTGGTCGATCGGGTCATTAAGCTCCGAGTATGCGTTACAGAGCTCCTTTCCATTGACGAAGAGTTCGAAACGCTCCGTTAGGTCGGGATTCTCGCGATGGCGCTTACAGAGGGGTGACATCTCGCAAGGATAGTCGGTGATAAATGTAGGTTGAATCAACTCCTCCTCGCAATATTGACCGAAGATGGCATCAATTAACTTTCCCTTACCATATGTCTCGTCGATCTCGACATTAAGTTCCTTGCAGGCTGTGCGCAACTCATCCTCACCCTTACCTGTGATGTCGAAACCTGTCTTTTCGCGAATGGCGTCGGTCATCGAGAGGCGTCGGAATGGGGCTTTGAACGAGATCTCACGATCTCCAATAGTTACTGTCGTAGAGTTGTTTGTAGCCAACGCAACCCTCTCCAACATCTGCTCGGTGAACTCCATCATCCACAAATAATCTTTGTAGGCGATATAGATCTCCATCACCGTAAATTCTGGGTTGTGGGTTCTATCCATACCCTCGTTACGAAAATCTTTTCCGAACTCATACACTCCGTCGAAACCTCCGACGATCAGCTTCTTGAGGTACAACTCATTGGCGATACGCAGATAGAGTTGTGTATCGAGTGCATTATGGTGTGTTATGAATGGTCTTGCCGACGCACCAC
Source organism: Rikenellaceae bacterium (assembly GCA_047174765.1). Classification (GTDB taxonomy): domain Bacteria; phylum Bacteroidota; class Bacteroidia; order Bacteroidales; family Rikenellaceae; genus Alistipes. The sequence continues at coordinate 10,667 of JBCQTT010000027.1, forward strand.
CCGGAATTGGCTGCAAGATTGGAGTCTCAACTTCGAGATATCCATTTGAGTTGAAGAACTCGCGCATTGTAGCGATGATCTTTGCACGCTTCACAAACACGTCGCGCACCTGTGGGTTTACCGCAAGGTCCACATATCGTTGACGATATCGAGCCTCGGGGTCGGTAAATGCGTCGAAGGTCTTACCATCCTTCTCCTTAACAACTGGCAGTGGGCGGATCGACTTGCTCAACACCGTGAACTTACGGCAATGAACCGACAACTCCCCCGTGTTGGTGAGGAATGCCGAACCCTCAACACCGACAAAATCACCGATATCGAGTAGTTTTTTGAAAACAGTGTTATATAGTGATGTATCCTCACCCGAACATACGTCATCACGACGGATGTAGATTTGGATACGACCCGTATGGTCCTGAATCTCGAAGAACGCGGCAGAGCCCATAATCCTACGGCTCATAATACGTCCTGCGACGGTTATATTTTGGAAGTTCTCCTTTTCGGGTGAATACTCCGCGTGGATAGCAGCGGCTGTCGCTGTAACCTCATATCTTGCTGCTGGGTATGGCTCTATTCCCGCGGCACGAAGGGCCGAAAGTGATTGACGTCTCTGAATCTCTTGTTCGCTCAATGATTGGCTCATTTATCCTCTCCTTTGTTTTATCGTTATACTTTGGCTACAAATATACAAAAAAGTTATGAACACTCTATCTCTTACCCCACTTTTTTGATGATTGAGTTGATCTTTTTTTGATATTTGCCTTGGGCTCGGGGGCGAAAAAGTAGCTCTTTTGACGACGTTTATCATCTTGTGACCTAGCTACATACAACGGCTTACCGCTATAGGGGTCTATCCCCGTGTAGAACATCACCGACGAGAGGGTCATTGGCGTGGGGGTCAGATCCTGCACCTGTTCGAGGGTGAAGTGCATACCTTTCAACACCTTTTTCGACAGCTCCGCCATATCGCGCTCACTACAACCCGGATGTGACGAGATAAAGTAGGGGATCAACTGATAGGGAAGATCTGCCTCTTTGCAGATCTTTTTGAAGTCGCTATGGAGTCTCTGAAATGAGGCGAAGGGGGGCTTGCGCATCAAATTCAGCACCCCATCTTCGGTATGTTCCGGAGCTACTTTGAGACGCCCCGAGGTGTGGAATCGTAACACCCTCTCCAGATATGGCGAGTCGTCGAAGAGATCATATCTTATGCCGCTTCCAATGTATGCACGCTTTACACCGCTTATGGAGCGGATCTTATCGTATAGTTTAAGGAGTGGGCGATGGTCGTTATTGAGGTTCTTGCAGGGCGCAGGGTGCAGACAGCTTGGGCGACGACACCTCTCACACAGTGATGTGTCGCGTCCACCCATCCCCCACATATTGGCAGATGGTCCTCCCACATCGGAGAGATTTCCGCGAAAATCCTCCATCTGAGTAACCTTTTTTATCTCCGCGAGGATCGATCTATCGGACCTCGACGCGATGAACTTTCCCTGATGAGCCGATATCGTGCAGAACGAACACCCTCCAAAACAGCCTCGATGCAGATTCACCGAGTGTTTAATCATCTCCCACGCAGGAATATCCCCCTTACCTCGATATTTGGGGTGAGGAGCGCGTTCATATGGGAGGTCGAACGATCGATCGATCTCATCCGTGGAGAGGGTCTTGCGCGGTGGGTTGACCACGACGAAGCGCTCCCCAACCCCCTCGACAATCCAACGATCGGGATTCATCACATTACTCTCACGCTCGATCAAGGTGAAGTTTTTGGCAAACTTCTCCTTGCTCTGTTGGCACTCCTCGAAGCTATGTAGGTGGATTGTCCTCGACTGATCGAGACGCTTCACATAGTCGGCATCGGCGACAAACGAGAGCTGCGATATCTTACGCAGAAGATTCATATTAAATCCATTCGAGAGAGCCGCTGCAACCTGCTCCATAACCCCCTCTCCCATCCCATAACACAGAATATCGGCGCCACTCTCAACAAGCATCGAGGGACGTAACGAGTCACTCCAGTAGTCGTAGTGGGTAAGACGTCGCAGCGAAGCCTCGATTCCTCCAACCACCACAGGAGTGTTGGGAAACAATTGCTTCAATATTTTTGAGTATGTTGTGGCGGCATAGTCGGGGCGAAACCCAGCCTTTCCACCGGGAGTGTAGGCGTCATTCGAACGGAGGCGGATGTTAGCGGTGTAGTGGTTCACCATCGAGTCCATAGCCCCTGCCGTAACACCAAAGAAGAGGCGAGGTCTCCCCAACTTCGTAAAGTCACGCAGATCGTCACGCCAATTAGGTTGGGGCACGATTGCTACGCGATACCCCTTAGCCTCCAAGAGTCGCGCTATAACCGCTGCACCAAATGCTGGGTGGTCGATATATGCATCTCCAGTGAAGAGTATCACGTCGATATAGTCCCACCCTAGAGTGCGGACCTCCTTTATTGTTGTTGGGAAAAACACGTTATTATTTTTTAGTTAACAATTACCCTTTTTTGCTTTTGCAAGAGTATTTTTAAGGAGTTTTTCGAACTCCCCTTAATATAAAATATCCGGTTTTGCTCTTCTCTAGCCCTAGGTACTCTTGGTATGCCTCCTCGCTGAAGACTCCCACTTGGGTATGTAGAGGGAGTCGCTCGATGTCGTATCTCAATATCTTGTGGGTGCGGAACAGCGAGGCAAACAACCACGCCATAACATCACTATTTAATCGCTCGACGATCTGATCACAACTCATCTCAAACCCTCTGTTGGGGATAAATCCGTTGGCACTGTTGAGGATATAGTGTTGTTCGCGGTCGTTACAGAAGATGGGTCTGTTGGCAATAAAGCGGTATATTATCTTCTCGGGGGCTACGTAAAACTCCTCGTGTGCCACCTGCTGGTAGTTCGACATGTCGCGTGAAATATATGTATCGGGGGTTGTAATCCCATCGAGGGTGATGTTATAACCCCTCACAACCTCAACATCCCCCTCCTCGGGCTCTCGGTGGCAGTAGAGGGAGTTGTTCCCCGTAACGATCCCCATCCCCCACGTTGCATTATTGGCAAGCGTGATGTGGGGCTTTGCATAGATCGCCTCGACAACCTCCGCCCCCTGTGATGAGAGCCACATATTAATTATGCTCTTCGGGTTCAGCCGAAACGACCGCAGCGACCGCAGATGTTGCTGACCCTCATATCGGCACTCGGCTTGGTGATCGCTCTTGCTCTTTCGATTTCTGAGCGTGATCGACTGCGCGCGTGTCATAAGTCCTCGAAATGGCTTTCCATAATCTCGAAGGTGTGTTATTTCGAGCGCCAAGACCTTTCGCCTCACCTCCTCGAAGCTCCCAATATTAAAAAACGCGTCGGGTAGTAGGAATGTCAACTCACCCCCTTTACGAAGTGTCGAGAGTGCCGCCAACAACATCAACGACGAGCTATCCGACGAGCGCCCTGCTCCATAGAGTGTCGAGAGATCACAACGTCGCAACGAATCTAGGTGGCTTCCCCACGGAGGGTTTGACGCAATTATGTCGAACCGCCTCCCTAGCGTGGGGGCTACATCCCAAAAGTCCGCAACCCGAATATTCTCCGTTGCGTCAAACCCTGTAGCCTCGCGCACCCTCTCTCGCGCTATATCGACCGCCCGAGGGTCGCTATCGAAGCCATAAAGGTTCTCAACCCTCACACCCATTTCGAGAGCCCCCATCAAGAAGTTCCCACCTCCACAGCAGGGGTCACAGAGAGTCTCATCGCCATCGACCCTCAGCGTCGAGAGCATATCCACAACAATATCGGCAGGGGTATAATAGATCCCCTCGGCACGACGTGTCTCCCGATCGAGGGACTCTTCATAACTTTGGGCTCGATGATTCATCCTCTTCGACTATCGTTCGGGGTTGAAAAATGCAGGGTCATATTCGCTCTTCTGCGCCGCTGCCTCCTCAGCTTTCTTAGCTTGGTGGCGAGTCTGCTCCATTGCGCGTGTGAGTTTTGCGATACGAGCCTTCTCCTCCTCCTCTTCGCGCTCCTCGACAGCTTGAAGTCGCTCGGCGGCGAGTCGATTCGCAGAGTAGCTATCCCACTTCTGGATCAACGCAACAAAGTCAGCTGGCATATCACACTCAAAGTGCATCTGCTCCTTCGTCGTCGGGTGTTCGAAGCCTAGCGACTTGGCGTGCAGCGCGTGGCGTGGCATCATCGCGAAGCAGTTCTCGACAAACTGTTTATACTTCGAGAATGTAGTACCCTTGATGATCTTGTCTCCACCATATCGTTCGTCGTTAAAGAGGGGATGACCCTTCCACGCCATATGGACACGGATCTGGTGTGTTCGCCCCGTCTCCAAATGGCACTCCACAAGTGTCACATATCCAAATCGCTGAAGCACACGGTAGTGTGTCACAGCGTGCTTTCCATCCGACCCATCCTCGAAGACAAACATCTTCAATCTATCTTTGACCGATCGCCCGATGTTACCCGTAATTGTCCCCTCATCCTCAGTGACGTTACCCCACACGAGGGCGATATATCTTCGACGTGTCGTGTGGTTGAAGAACTGCTTCGCAAGGTGGGCGTGGACCCTCTCATTCTTTGCTATGACGAGAAGTCCCGACGTATTTTTGTCGATTCGGTGGACTAGCCCCGCCCTCATATCGGCATCCTCAATGAGCTCCAACCCCTTGAGGTGGTGCGTCAGAGCGTTGACCAACGTACCTCGATAGTTGCCGTGACCGGGGTGGACAACCATCCCTGCCGCTTTATTTACGAGCAACAAAGAGTCATCCTCATATGGAATGTCGAGGGGGATATCCTCTGCGATGATCTCGTTTTGGAACTTCGGACGCCCCATTACGATCGTCACCACATCTCCCGGACGAACCTTGTAGCTCGCCTTCTGCGCCACACCATTTACGAGAAGTTGACCCTCGTCGGCAGCCGACTGGATCTTGCTACGCGACGAGTTTCGCATATTGATCGCCAAATACTTGTCGAGCCTAAGGGGTGACTGACCACTATCAACATCAAATCGAAAATGCTCATACATCTCACCCTCTCCATCGGACACAGAGTCGTTGGTGGTCATTTCGTCGAGTTCGTCGAACTCCTCTTCATATATATTGTTCTCTGCCAAAGCTATCTCTTTTTAGGGGAGTTCTATTTTCTCCCCTGATTTTAATTTTCTGTTATTCATTGCCGATTTTTGTAAAATCGGGAAGAGGTGGTTAATCGCTTAAAAGTAATTTTAGCCCCCTTTAATTAAACAGATCCTCAAAGTCGACCTTCTCGACAACCGGTTTCTCCTCCTCTTCACGATAGGGGTAATAGATGAGCTCCAACGAGTCGTTGAGAGCCTGCTCCAACTCCAACATCTGCGCCTCAAAACTCCTCTCAATCTCCAGATTTTTGAGTGCCTTACTTGCGCGATCTTTGCTCATCGTGACCTCCAGCGAGATCGGATAACCCAACCTCAACGTACTATCGGGCGGGATGCTCTGCCACATAACGATCGACAAATCTATGTTCGACTGATCTATTCCATACTCCATCTCGACCGACTCCACATTGAGACCAGCACCCCACAGAGCGCTCTTCGCAGCATAGAGCGACTGCCCCACAACTAACGGCATTGGAGTCTCGTTATTATCCTCACTAACCCCGACATTAAGCACGATGCCCGATCCAATGGGTGCTCGCAGATTGCTATTTGCACGCACCATCTTACCGTCGTAACTCTGCGAGAGGATATAATTTGTCGCCAAATCGGGTTGATAGTTGAGCCTCTCGATCGTGAGACCCGCCACATCCAACATATTCTTTGCCTGTCGCAACGACCGACCAGCAACATATGGTACATCTACCATCTTCTGCTGCGTCGCGTTGATCGTTACATATATTGCACGTCCGGGCTTCACGACAGTTCCCTCGGCAGGTAGCTGATCGAGAACCGTCCCCCTCTCATATGCTGGCGCATAGAGTGAGTCGTTGACAACCAACATCAAATCATAGCGCTCCGCCAACCTCTCCGCAGCATCTATAGTGAGAGCTTGAAGGTCGGGTACTGTGCGACGAACCCCGTGACGCGTCACAGACTGCAAACCATAGTGCGCCCCAACAGCAACAACTCCTCCTAGCAACAATATAATTGCACCGTGGATAAGCAACCGTATCGCAAACTCCTTGATTGTGAGTCCTCCCTTCTCTTTTTTCGGCTTCTTGGGGGATTTGTTATTCGTTGATAGGTGATCTGGCTTCTTCCAAAAATCTTTTACCTCATCGGACCTCTGTGTCATAATTATTTATGCTCTAGGGGAGTTCTATTTTCTCCCAATTTTTAATTTTTAGGAGAAATTAGAACTCCCCTCTATTATATTATAGTGTGTATCTCTCTCAACTACGCGTCCACCGGCACGGTGTGCCATCGCCTCAATCTCTGCAAGGGTGATCTTGGGGCGTTGATCCTCGGCTCCCGCCATCGAGTATATCTTCGTCGAGTCGTCGATCGTTCCATCTACGTCGTCCGCCCCAAATGCAAGAGCTAGCTCCGTGGTCGCCTTGCCATACATAACCCAATATGCTTTGAGATGGGGGATGTTGTCGAGGAAGAGGCGCGAAATCGCCATCATCCTCATATCGTCAACCACCGACACCTCCCCAAGATGTGACATCTCGTTGTGCGAACTGCGATACTTAAGCGGTATGAAAGCATTAAACCCACCGCTCAGATCCTGCTGTCGGCGCAGCCTATCGAGGTGATCTACGCGATCCTCTAACGACTCTATGTGACCATACAGAATTGTTGCATTCGTCGACAACCCCAACTCGTGCGCTACAGCGTGAACCTCCAACCACTCCTCGGCACTCCCCTTTTCGGGGCATATTTGGTTGCGTATCTCGGGGGTAAATATCTCTGCACCGCCACCGGGAATCGCCCCCATACCAGCTCTTTGCAACCTCTCCAACCCCTCTCGCAGAGGTAGCCCTGCCGCCTTTATCATCGCAGCAAGTTCCACCGCCGTGAAGGCTTTGATCGTCACATTGGGTAGGATAGTGTGAACCCTCTCGATCAACTCCACAAAGAAATCCAGATCGTGTCGAGGGTGTACCCCACCCACAATATGCACCTCCGTAACCCCCGAATCAACATATCGCTGTGCCATCTGTACCATCTCCTCTATCGAGTAGTCCCACGCCTCGGGGCTATGGGCGTCGCGGCGATAGGAGCAAAAACGACACTTAAAACGACATATGTTGGTTGGCTCGATGTGGAAGTTGCGATTGTAGAATATCGCGTCACCACAGATCGACTCCTTACGCTCGGCAGCTAACTTAGAGAGCAACCACAGAGGTGCTTCACGATAGAGCGTAATAGCCTCTGCCGCAGTGATTCTCTCACGTCGAGAACACTTGCTAGCTATTGTGTCAATATGTAATGGAAGATTAAACATTATTATTTGGGGGCTTTATGGTAACAGTAAATAGCGATCAACATATAGATCGCATTGGGACTCCACACCGCAATATCGGGGGGTAGCGCCCCTCCCTTGGCAAACTCCTCAGCAAAGCGATTAAAGAGAATATACGAGAAACAGAGCGCAACACCAATTCCAATATGCAACCCCGTACCTCCTCGCACCTTACGGCTCGATAGCGACACTCCGATAAGTGTCAATATAAATGTTCCAACAGGGTATGCGAACCTAGTGTTCTTGGCAACCTCAATGAGCGTTATCGAGTCCGACGCCTTTTCGCGCTGTTGGTCGAGAAAGCGATAGAGCTCTCCGATCTTCATCGTTTTGAGGAAGTCCTCTATTCGCGCCAACTCCGTACGCTCCAAATTTATCAGCGTATCGAGGTTTCGGTGTTGCGTAAAGAGCTCTCCCATAGAGTCCTCATTGAACTTTCGAGTGATATATCTATCCGCCTTCCAGCGTCCCGACGCTGTGTCGATGTATGCACCCGACGCCTCAAGCGACTCAACCAACTGCCCATCACGATAGCGGTCGAGCGTAAAGAATGAGGCTCTGCCAGAGTGTTGGTAACTCCTCAAATATACAAACACCCCCGGTTCAACTTGACGGTAGATGTGTCGATCATAGTCGCCACTCTTCACCTGATCTATATACTTAGCGTCGAACTCCACGCAGGTTCGCTGCGAGACAGGGATAACCCACAAATTGAGCGACAACGACAACGACGCAATAAGCAACGCACCAAGGAAGTAAGGCCACATAAGTCGCTTGAAGCTCATTCCACCCGACAACATAGCGATGATCTCGGTCTGGTACGCCAGCTTCGAGGTGAAGAAGATCGTCGCAATAAAAGCAAACAGTCCACTAAACTGATTGATGAACGAGGGTATGAAATTGAGGTAATAGTCGAAGATAATAGCATCAAACGGCGCATTAGACTCAGTGAAGTCATCCACCTTTTCGGCGTAGTCGAAGATCACCACAATGATGATAATCATCGCATTGGCAAAGAAGTAGGTCGACAAAAACTTCTTTAATATGTAGCGATCGAGGATCTTAAATCCGGGAAATCTCATAACTCTTAGTTTTTGGTGTTTTGTTACAATCTACGCGCTAGTTGTATCACCATTCTCTCCTTCCACTCCTTGAAGTCGCCGGCAACGATATGTTCACGCGCTGCGGTTACCAGACTCAAGTAGAAGGCTATATTGTGTAGTGATGCGATCTGAGCCGCCAACATCTCGCGGCAAACCACAAGGTGATGGAGATATGACTTTGTATATTTTCGTGAGGCGAAGGAGTTACTCTGCTCGTCGATGGGCGAGAAATCCAACTCCCACTTTTTGTTGCGGATGTTGATAACCCCCTCCCACGTGAAGAGCTGACCATTACGACCATTGCGCGTCGGCATCACGCAGTCGAACATATCGACTCCTCGATCTATCGCCTCCAATATGTTGACCGGCGTACCTACACCCATCAAATATCGAGGTTTATCCTCGGGCAAGATCGCGTTGCACACCTCGATCATCTCATACATCACAGGAGCAGGCTCTCCCACCGCCAAACCACCAATAGCATATCCATCAGCATTATATTGTTGAACGCTCTCTGCCGCCTGAGCCCTCAGATCGGGGTAGGCACATCCCTGAACAATTGGGAACAGCGATTGTGCGTGTCCATACTTTGGCGCTGTACGGCTAAACTGATTGAAACAACGATCCAACCACCTCTGAGTCAATGCCAGCGACTTTGTGGCGTAGTCTCGTGGGGCATCCCCCGGAGGGCACTCATCGAATGCCATCATAATGTCAGCTCCGATTATGCGCTGTGTATCCATCACATTTTCGGGCGTGAAGAGGTGGCGCGAACCGTCGATGTGCGACTGAAATTGACACCCCTCCTCCTTGAGCTTACGGCACCCCGAGAGCGAAAAAACCTGAAACCCACCACTATCGGTAAGCATCGGCTTGTCCCACCCCGAGAAGCGATGTACCCCTCCCGCAGCCTCAATAATCTCCATTCCGGGACGCAGATAGAGGTGATATGTGTTGGCAAGGATAATCTGTGCCTGCGCCTCCTGCTCAACGTCGCGGTGGAATATACCCTTCATCGCAGCGGCAGTACCCACGGGCATAAATATTGGGGTGAGCACCTCACCGTGGTCTGTTGTAAAACGACCAGCTCTAGCCTTTGTGGCGGGGGATTTATGTTCGAGTGTAAATTTCATTTTTTCGTCTATATCTATAACGCGCAAAGATAGCAAATTTATTTTGATATATCTTGCTGATAGACGATTATATTTCCTAAATTCAACTTGTAAATGCAACTGAGGAATTGGAAAGGTTGCAGGGAATGAGATAAAATATTTTTTCAGAGAGGAAAGAGAGATAAAACTCT
>JBCQTT010000028.1:0-20006 GCA_047174765.1 Rikenellaceae bacterium
TTTTCCGAAAGTAGTACGTATCTCATATAAACTTCTGATTATGAAGTAAATATACGAAATATTTGTCAATTATCCAAAGAAAATACGAAAAATATCGCAATAATTATTTTGCGCTACTTAGATGGTGATGAATGTGTTGGAGTGGTTGGATATTGGCTTTTTGGAGGTGATATGTTATTTGTGGAGCATATTGCTATTTCACCACAGAGGAGAGGAGGTGGTATTGGTGGTGTAGTGATGGAGTACCTCAAAGAGCAAGGTTGTGAGGTGATATTGGAGATTGAGCAGGTGGTCGATGATCTCACAAGTGCACGCCAGCGATTCTATGAGAGGGTAGGTTTCGTGATAAATGAATATAACCACAGTCAACCCCCATTTAGAGAGGGTGATCTGTGGTTACCATTGGTTGTGATGAGTTATCCGCAGCCACTGAGTGCAGAGCGATACAATCAGTTCCGTTTAGCTCAATTGAATGTTGTTACTTTGGCGGATATTGAGACTTGTAGTAGTTGATACGATCGGTCCATACGCGAGTCTCTAGGGGGAATACATTATTTTTCTTACCCCACGCATTCCACTTAGCCTCTAGCTGAGCAGCCTTTTTGGGCATTAACTTCGCGAGGTCGGTTGTCTCAAATGGATCTGTCGCGAGGTCGAATAACTCCCACTCAGATTTATAGTTCTCACGCGTCATCTTCCATCCATCCGAGATGATCGAACACGAAGTTTGGTGCTCGAAGAATAGGTCGCGCTTTGAGATCTTACCACCTTCGACCAACTTTACGATGCTCACACCGTCGGGTGCTGAGATCTTTTTACCCGCAAATGAAGTGGGGTAGTTGACCCCTGCGAGGTCGAGACAGGTTGGCATAATGTCGATAATGTGAGCCGGTGTTGTGCGTATCTCGCCACACTCCTCACCAAAAGCTTTTGGGTAGTGGATGATAAGTGGAGAGCTCACGCCTCCGAGGAAACACCACCTCTTATAGCTTCGATAAGGGGTGTTACAGAGGTCTGCTGTGAGCTGTGCAATCTGACCACCTTCGCTCGTCGCTCCATTGTCGCTGAGGAAGATGAAGATTGTATTGTCGTAGATGCCCTTACGTTTTGTAGCCTCGATTAGTTCACCTATTCCATCATCTATGATCTCGACCATTGCAGCAAACGTGGATACATCCTTGATCCACTCTTGTTGTTGCTTCTCAGTTAGAGACTCCCAACTAGGGCGCTCACTATCCTTAAACTCTTTGTTGTGGAGTGGTAGTTCATCTGCGGAGGGGACTATTCCTATCTCTTGTTGACGTCTAAATCTCTCAGCCTTCAACACGTCGTAACCAACTTCATAACGCTCACTTACGGCATCAATACGATCTTGAGGTGCTTGAAGAGGGCGGTGTGGTGCGTAGTGTGCGACATACATAAACATTGGATCAGATGTGTCGTGATCTTCGATATATTGTACGGCGTTTTCGGTGATGGCGTGGGTATAGTAGAAGTCATCGGGATACTCCGTAATCAGAACATCGTCACGCAGAAGAGGTTTTGGAGTGTAGTAGTTACCGCCACCCGAGAGAGCTCCATAATATTTGTCGAAACCACGCTCTGTGGGGAAACTTCCATTGGGTGTAAGTCCTCTTTTTTGAGCGTTGCTGTAGGCGCTGTCGACAGTTACGTGCCACTTACCCGACATATAGGTGCTATATCCAGCCCCTTTCAAACTCTCCGCGATTGTTGGGACTTCACTGGTCAACTCTCCGCGATAACCATCGCGATGCTCATCGACAGCCGTCATCCAACCCATACCTACCGAGTGTTGATAACGTCCCGATAGTAGAGATGCTCGACTGGGGCAGCTACGTCCCGTATTTTTGAACTGTGTAAATCTAACTCCATCTTGAGCTAGTTGGTCAATGTTTGGTGTGTTGATCTCACTACCGTAGCAGCCCAAATCAGAAAAACCCATATCATCACACATAATGAGGATGATATTAGGTTTTTCACTTTGGGGAGCACCTATCGCCGCTGTTGTAGCGAGCGATAGGGCTGCGGCAGTAGAGGTTAATATAACTTTACTCATAATCTTTGTCTTTTACTGTGTAATTTTGATTTGGTCGATGTTTGGTGACGCATCAAGACCTCCGCGGCTAACGAGTTTCACGTTGTTAGCACCTGAGTTGAGAGGGAGAGCAACGATGAGATCCTCCCAATCAGTCGCTTCGCTACCTGTGTTGGCGAACTTAACAACCGACACTAGAGTCTCGTTGTTCCAAAGTTCCATCTCTGTAGAACCAGCCTCCACCTGCTGTGAATATCGGATTGTTATGTGTCCTGCGATAGGAGCTCCATCATTCTCTTGATACCACGCAACAGATGCACCTGCGTTACGGAACGATGCGTAACCCGTAGCGAAGTATCCACCACCGACGCCACGCTTGAATGCTCCATCAGCCATATCGGCAGTCTCAGCCTGCTCACCATCGAACTCACAAACTTTCTCACCCGGAGTTCCCCAGTAGAGACCATCCTCCTCTGTGAAGTGCTCCTCCATAGAGATGATCGCCTCGTTGCCCTCGAATACTACAGCCTTAACGATTGTTCCCAATTTAACGCTGAAAGGTGCTTTGTAGAGAGTGCTCTTTGATGTTGGCTCGCTACCATCTGTTGTGTAGCGGATTGTGAAGTTACGTGATGGGAGCTCTCCGCGAAGAGATGTCTCCTGAACGTCGATAGAGATCTTATCCGATAGCATCAACTTCTTGTCACCTGATATGACAGCAGTTACAATTGATGCACCCTCCTTCTCGTCGAGTGATGTAGATTGGATAAACATTCTGTTGAGTCCGAAGAAACACTCCTTAGAGTCCGCCTCGAAGTTACACTCTACATCTACGGGGCTACCACTCTCGAATGAGAGGATACGTGCACCACCATAGATCTTTGTGTAGATACGATTCTCTCCATATGGGTAGAGAGTACCCTTCTCGTCAACCTGTGTTGCGGTGAGGATTGTGAAGTCTTGTTTGTCGGCAGCAAGAGAGCTATCTGATAGCTCCAACTTCAATGTTGTAGGTGCTCCCGATGAGCGTTGCATTGAACGAGCAATCTCCTTGCCGTTGCGATATGCTACAGCCTCCACAGTTCCCTCGCACCAAGGTACGAGCCACTCAAGTTGCATCTCATCCCATTTTTCGCCACGTTGTTTGCGACCCAACGACTTTCCGTTGACGATCAACTCAGCCTCGTCACCACTAGTGTAGACCCAAACCGGAATCAACTCTCCAGCAGGCATAACGGGGTGTGTCCAGTGAGGAAGGATGTGTACCATATCAATGTCGCTCCACTGGCTCTGGTATAGGTAGAATAGATCTTTGGGGAATCCAGCCAAATCCAACGCACCACCTTGGAATGCGCGGAAAGGCCATCCTCCGTGTACATATCCAGCCTCACCGAGGTAGTCGTAACCAGTCCAGCGGAATGATCCCGAGAACCACTCTGTGTCGCGAAGAACCTCGATCAATCGACGTGCTGTAACGCGAACTGTTGCGTTATCATACGATGAGTTGAAGATCTGTTTTACGTTGTGACGCTTAGCAGGAGAGGTCCAGTCGTAGCAGAAGATCTCTTTTTCTGTTAGGTTCGGAATAGTTTGAGCACCATTTTTTACTGTTGGCTGACCGTCGCGATACCACGTCTGTGTGCGGTAGTAGCCACGAACCTGCCACGTGTGAGGGTTCTCTGTTGCGATGAATGCTTTGTTGAGATCCAGTGGGTTGAATGTTTCGAGGAATGAGATCTTCTCGCTGCGTCCATTCACTCCATATACATTCATATCCTGTGGGTTACAATCTCCCGAAGTAACGAGGCGTGTTGGATCCTCCTCGTTGCAGACGCGAACCAACTCTGTTGCGATCTTTCCGTGAGTCTCGTTACCCAAGCTGTATAGGAATATAGATGGGTGGTTTTTGTCGCGACGCACCCAAGCACGAAGGTCACGCTCCCACCACTCATCAAATGCCTGCATACCATAGTCGAAGTTTGCTTTGCGACTCCATCCGTCGAATACCTCATCCATTACAAGGAGTCCAATCTCATCACATATATCATAGAAGATAGGTAGGTATGGGTTGTGTGCTACACGAACTGCGTTACATCCCATATCTTTGATCTGTTGTAGTTTCCACTCGAGGAGTTTACGTGTTGCGATAGCACCTGTAGGTCCACCCTCCATATGTTCACATACACCGCGGAGTTTATAGACAGAGCCGTTGAGATACATACCCGTAGCTGCATCCCACTCGATTGTGCGGAATCCGAAGTGGCGGTTGTGCTTCTCAATAACTTTACCCTTTGAGTCGATGATTGCAAGCTCCATATAGTAGAGATTTGGAGACTCTGGAGACCACAACGCTGGTTTCTTTACATCTACCTCGAATGCAACTTTGCTGAGACCCTCCGATAGCACTAGACTCTGAACCATCTTCTTTGCAACACTCTTTCCGTTTGCGTCGGTGATTGTACAACTTACTTGATAGTTACCCCTTTTGTCACGAAGAACTATCTCCGATGTGATAGCGACACTACCTTTTTTAGCATCGATCTTTGGGGTTGTGATCGTGAGACCATCCTTCTCGAAGTAGATTTTGTCGAGGTTGCGGATTGCGACATCTCCATAGATTCCACATCCGTGATACCATCTAGCACTTGGCTCTAGGGAGTTGTCGACGCGTACCGAGATGATATTTTTTCCCTCACGGAGATACTTCGTCATCTCATAGTGGAATGAGATATAGCCATAAGGACGCTTTCCGAGGTACTCACCATTGATCCACACCTCGCTGTTCATATATACTGCGTCGAAGTCGATGAAGATGTTGCGTCCATCGAGCTCTGACTTTGTAAATGTCAGCTCCTTGCGATACCATCCGATACCACCCGATGCGTAACCACCCTTTTCGGTCTGTGCACCGTCGATTGAGTAACCATTTTCGAAAGCCCAGTCGTGGGGTAGGTCGAGTGTTCGCCACGATGAATCATCGTAGATAATCTCTTTCGCCTCAGGGGTATCCTCAAGGTTGAATTTCCATCCAATGTTGATGTTTTGCCCAGAAGAGGCAAAGCTATGTGTTGTCGTCGCAATAGCGAGAGCAGCAGATAGCAGCATTTTAAGTTTTGTTTTTTTCATATATTAGGATTTAAGTTTATTCTATCGTAAAGCTAACCTCACACCCTTTGAGCATTGGAGATGATAGCTTGATCTTTACCTCGCCGCTGACACCCTCGCTCTCGATGTAACCGAGAAGGAGTCCCTTAACGCAGCGTTGTACATTATCTTTGTAGTTGTATGTGGCGTCGTACGATCCACTCTCTAGAGCGAGTAGTCGTGCAGGACCTTCGATCTTGCAGGTTATCTCGTTGTCGGCGAGTGTCACAAGGTTTCCATCTTTGTCGACTACCTTAATGTCGAGATGCAACATCTCTCGGTCTTTAGAGATGACGCTTTTGTCTACCGTAGCAACGATTTGTGTCGCTGCCAAGAATTGTGTTATGGCATCTGTAGCCACTACTTTCCCCTTGTTGTAACCCTTGACGCTTAACTCGCCATCTTTGAATGGAACGTCCCACGTGATGATAGAGGTAGAGTCGTCGTAAGCTCTCTTTTCGCCTATGACCTTACCGTCGAGAAGCAACTCTGCCTCTTCGCAGTTGGTGTATGCTACT
The DNA here is from genome assembly GCA_047174765.1 of Rikenellaceae bacterium. Classification (GTDB taxonomy): domain Bacteria; phylum Bacteroidota; class Bacteroidia; order Bacteroidales; family Rikenellaceae; genus Alistipes. The sequence continues at coordinate 5,719 of JBCQTT010000028.1, forward strand.
ACGCGAATCATATCGCCCTCCTCATAGGTGTTACACCATAGATGTTCTGCGTGTTGCGAAAGTGCTTTTTCTGACTCTGGGGCAAGATACGTTCCAACATATATAACCGGTGTGTCGCTCCAAAGAGCCTTACGGAAATATCCGCGAGGCTTGAGAGTGCCCGCAAAGTCAAATAGTCCGGGTTTAGCACCTCGAAGAGGCCATCCGAGGGTCTCTCCCAAGTAGTCATATCCCGTCCATAGGAACTGTCCCATAATATAGTCGTTGTCGCGAACCGCTTTCCAAGCTGACATACTGTGTCCATTCTCGCTACCATATAGAATACGATCTGGATATGTTTTATGATCTTGTTCGTAACGATACTCAGTGTAGTTGTAACCGCAGGCGTCGAGGGCACTAGGATACTTCGTCTCGTTCGACATTGCAGCACCTGCCATAGCTCCCGTTACGGGGCGTGAGGTGTCGTGTTTGCGGACAACGGCTGCCAACACCTCTGCGATCTCTCCGATACGTTCAGCATTTGGTTGTGATGGGATGTAACCCTTTCCGTGTATCTGTGAAACCTTCTCTTTGTCGAGAATAGGGTGTGAGTATGGGTCGTTGGGGTAGTCTACCTCGTTTCCGATACTCCACATAATGATCGATGGGTGGTTGCGGTTGCGCATAACCATATCGGCTACGTCGCGCTCACTCCACTCGCGGAAGTATTGCGATGAACCTTGATATCCATACTTGCCTCTGTTCCAACCCGTGATCCACTTCTTCTTTGGGTACTCCCACTCGTCGAACGCCTCATCCTTGACCAACATACCGAGTGAATCACATACATCGTATAGGTCGGTTGCTTGGGGATTGTGGCTTAGGCGGATTGCGTTACATCCGATAGTTTTGAGAGAGTTTACACGACGTACCCAAACCTCTTTGGGTACAGCTGCTCCCAAAGCTCCTGCATCGTGGTGCATACATAGACCCTTCAACTTCATCGATACATCGTTGAGGGCAAATCCGTTATTGGGGTCGAACGTCAACTTCCTCAAACCTACATTTGTTGTTGTTTCGTCGATTTTCTTTGCTCCTGCGAATAGCTCTGTCTTTAGCTTATATAGATATGGGTTATCTAAACTCCATAGGTTTGGACTCTCCACTACAAATGAAGATGATAGCTTCTGCTTCTCTTCAGCATCAATACTTCCTTTTGCACTACTGCGCGCTACTACCTTACCATTGCGGTCGGTTAGTGTAAATTTGGCAGTTACACTCTTTCGTTTTGTGTCGCCATTATTTACCTCGCAGTTTACCGTTACTTCGGCTCTGTTGAGTTGTTCGATCTCTGCTGTGTAGCTTGCACCCCACAGATCTATGTGCGTAGGGTTAGCATATACTAAATGTACTTCACGATATATTCCGCTACCTGTGTACCAACGCGAATCTGCATCATCGCTATGATCCACACGTACCGCAATTACATTACGACCACCAAAGTTAATATATGGTGTTAAATCATACATAAATGAGATATATCCATTGGGGCGTTTTCCGACCCACTTACCATTAATGAATACCTCACTATTGTTGTATACACCCTCAAAGTAGATGTATACTTTTTCGCCTTTGCGTGTTGCTGGGATGTCGAGATCTTTGCGATACCACGCGATACCTCCCGGGTAGAATCCCGTACAAGCAGCATATGTTGGGCTTGCTACCTGCTCGACACTCCAGTCGTGCGGTAGGTCGAGGAGTCTCCAGTCGTCGTGGTTGTAGAACTCAACTCCTCCATATTTAATATCTCCAAGGTTGAATCGCCAATCTTCATTGATTGTTACCCTCTCTCCGAATCCCTGCGCCGAAAGCGAGAGGGTTGTGAAGAGTGCAACGATAAGGGAGAATACTTTTTTCATAATTGTAGTTGTTTAGGTTTGGTTGTTGTATCTTGTGGGTGTTTTTGAAAAAACGGGGTGTGATATTAACGTTTTACCGTTTATCACACCCCGAGAAGATATTGGTTGAAGATTACTCTACCGTAAGTGTGAGTTCACAATCTTCAAGAAGTGGGGTAGTGAGTTTTATCTTCACCTCTCCTGCAACACCCTTGCTTTCGACATATCCTAGGAGGCGTCCACCTTGACAACGTTGTTTGTTATCGGTGTAGTTGTCAGCGACGTTGTTCGATCCACTCTCAAGACCCAACAAGCGAGCCTCGCCATCGATGCGAACAATAACCTCGTTGTCTGCCAAGGTAACGACGTTTCCGTCTTTATCTTGAACCTCAACGAATAGGTGTGCCATCTCGCGATCTTTAGAGATAGTAGACTTGTCTAACTTCGCTACCAAGCGAACAGGTGCCGAGAATGTTTTCATCGAGTCATCAGCGACAACTTTACCTTTGTTGTAACCCTTGACACTCAACTCTCCAGCCTTGAATGGTACATCCCAGTAGATAACTGCATTTGAGTCATCGTATGGTTTCTTGTCTCCGATAACTTTACCGTCGAGAAGAAGTTCAGCCTCCTCGCAGTTTGTGTAGGCTACGACGCGAACCATCTGTCCCTCATCATAGTTCCACAACTGTGGTGCGTGAGTCGATACGTTCTTCTCATTTGGACGAGCTACATATGAACCTACGTAGATTGTAGGGCTCTCGCTCCACAATGCACGGCGGTGATATCCACGAGGTTTGATGTTACCAGCTAGGTCGATCATACCTGTTGTAAATCCGCGTGAAGGCCATACACCAGACTCTCCCAAGTAGTCATATCCAGTCCAGATGAACTGTCCGAAGATAAAGTCGTTGTCGCGAACCGACTTCCAAGCAGCCATATCGTGGCGAGTTTCGCTACCATATAGAATACGGTTTGGATAGGTCTTGTGGTCTTGGTCGTAACGATACTCGGTGTAGTTGTAACCAACAACGTCGATAGCGTTAGGGTAACCAGTCTCGTTCGACATTACGGCTCCTGCCATAGCACCTGTTACGGGGCGTGATGTGTCGTATTTGCGAACAACGGTTGCCAACTCCTCTGCGATCTCGCCCAAGCGATTTGCGTTTGGAAGCTCTGGTTTGTAACCAGCATCATATGTTTGACCAACCTTTGCTCCCTTGTCGAGAACAGGGTGTGAGTATGGGTCATTGGGGTAGTCTACCTCATTTCCGATACTCCACAATACGATAGATGCGTGGTTGCGGTCGCGCTTAACCATATCTGCTACGTCGCGCTTGCTCCACTCGCGGAAGTATTGCGATGAACCTTGGAAACCAGGTTTTCCCTTGTTCCAACCAGTGATCCACTTCTTCTTAGGGTACTCCCACTCGTCGAACGCCTCATCCTTAACCATCATACCCAATGAGTCACACACATCGTACAGATCTGTTGCCTGTGGGTTGTGGCTCAAACGAATTGCGTTACAGCCGATAGATTTGAGCTGCTCGATACGACGAATCCAAACCTCCTTTGGTACTGCCGCACCCAAAGCTCCCGCGTCGTGGTGCATACAGATTCCCTTCATCTTGGTTGGGACGTCGTTGAGTGCAAATCCCTTGTTAGCATCGAATGTTAGTTTGCGAAGACCTACGTTTGTCGTTGTCTCGTCGATCTTCTTTGAACCAGCGTACAACTCTGTAGTCAACTTGTAGAGGTATGGGTTATCTACGCTCCAGAGGTTTGGATTTGTAACGGCGAATGTTGAGCTCAAAGTCTCCTTCTCCTCACCTGTTACACTACCCTTAGACTCTGTTTTTGCGATAACTTTTCCGTCACGATCCTTGAGTGTAAACTTAGCTGTTACGTTCGATGTCTTAGCTGTTGTGTTGCTTACCTCGCAATTTACCGTTACGTTTGCTTTGTTTAGCTTCTTGATGTCAGCCGAGTAGCTTACACCCCACAAATCTATGTGAGTAGGGTTAGCGTACACCAAATGTACATCACGATAGATTCCACTACCAGTATACCAACGTGAATCTGCATCGTCGCTGTGGTCTACGCGAACTGCGATGACGTTGCGACCTCCGAAGTTGATATATGGAGTTAAATCATACATAAATGAGATATATCCGTTAGGACGCTTTCCGACCCACTTACCATTGATAAATACCTCACTGTTGTTGTAGACACCCTCGAAGTAGACATATACCTTTTGACCTTCGCGCTTTGCGTCGATCTGAAGATCTTTGCGATACCACGCAATACCTCCGGGAAGGAATCCCGTACAACTTGCGTAGTTGGGGCTTGGGGTCTGCAAAACAGTCCAGTCGTGGGGGATCTGTACAGTCTCCCACTTACTGTGGTCGTAGAACTCGACACCTCCATAGGTTATGTCACCTAGGTTGAAGCGCCAATCATTGCTGATAGTCTCACGATCACCAAATCCCTGAGCCGAAACGGCTAGGGATGTGGCAATCGCAACAACTGTTGTTAAAAATCTCTTCATCTGCTATTTTGCATTTTGATTATCGCATAACGAAGATATCACTCTTTACGCGAGAGTTTGTCATAATCTCAGCAAGCTCCTCTACGATCTTAGGGTTAGAAGATGCAACATTGTTCTTCTCTGATGGATCTGTAGCGATGTTGTAAAGCTCATAGTAGCTCTTCTTAGGACTCTTAACCTGTAGCTCGATAAGCTTCCAGTCACCCTTACGAACAGCTTTCTTTCCGCCCTGCTCGTGGAACTCCCAATATAGAGACTCGTGGAACTCTTTCTGCTCCTGACCAAGGAATGTAGGAAGGATAGAGATACCGTCGCTCTCAGCTGGGCACTCAGCACCGATCAACTCAGCGAATGTAGGCATCATATCCCAGAATGCACTCATCTCGTTGTTCTTTACACCAGCAGGAACTGTGTTAGGCATATAGGCGATGAATGGAGTGCGGATACCACCCTCGTAAAGATCGCGCTTGATACCACGGTAGATACCTGTGCTGTTGAAGAACTCTGGATCTGCACCACCCTCAGCGTGTGCTCCATTGTCAGAAGCGAAGAGTACGAGTGTGTTCTCGTCAAGTCCCAACTCCTTCAAAAGAGCGTTAACGCGTCCAACAGATAGGTCAAGACGCTCAACCATTCCTGCGAATGCAGCGTGTGGATTCTCCTGATCGCCATATGAACCACCCTGTGGGCGAGTATACTTTGTCTCAGGGAACTTACCTACGAACTTCTCCATATCCTCGTCTGGCATAACCATCTCTGCGTGAGGAAGTGTGAATGTGAGGTAGATAAAGAATGGGTTGTCCTTATTCTCGCGGATGTACTTAAGAGCCTTCGCCTCAATTAGGTCGTGTGAGTACTCTCCGTTGAGCTCAACTAACTCTTGATTCTCGTGTAGGAATGATGGGAAGTAGTGGTGAGCGTGTCCCTGTCCAAGGTATCCATAGAAGTAGTCGAATCCCTGTACATTTGGATGCCCCTCGCTCTGAGGTCCACCAAGACCCCACTTACCGATACAAGCTGTAGCGTAATCCTTCTGTTTGAAGATCTCTGCGAGTGTTACCTCCTCGTCTGGAATTGGGGTATCGTAGTCGTTGCCATCGGTCCACTTGTAACCTTTGTTACCGCGAACGTGAGTGTGTCCTGTAGTTTTACCAGTGATAAGAGCACAACGAGATGGAGCACTAACAGTACATCCAGCATAGTGTTGCATAAATTGAATACCACCCTTCGCCATAGCGTCTAGGTTGGGAGTCTCGAACTTAGTTTGACCATAGCATCCAAGGTCTGCACATCCAAGGTCGTCAGCTAGGATGTAGATTACGTTTGGAAGTTTAGTCTCCTTAGCCTCTGTCGAACAAGATGTTGCAGCGCCAAGTGTTAGGAGCGATGCTCCTGCGGTTAGCATAATTTGATTGCTTTTCATTTGAACTATTAATTTAGGTTGTTTGTTTGTTTATTTAACTATTGGTTTGATTACGTAGTTGTATTTGTAAGAGCGCATTAGTAGGCGATAATCTACGTGCACTGGGTTACCCCAAGAGTTGTCACCACCGATACCCTTCTGTCCGAAGTCGACGTTGAGGAATAGGTTCTCCTCACGCTTCAAATCTACAGTGTTGCGGATTGGTTTGCCAGCCTCGGTGAAGTAGTTCTCCTTAGGGTAGTGTGACGCTTGGAACGCGAAGAGTGTACCTGCGTATACATTCAATTCAACACCACTACCGTTGCTCAATGTGAGGGTGCGAGTATCTGTGCGGTAACCACTCTCCTGTGGGCGTATGTATTGGTGTGAAAGCTCCTCTGTAGGCATTGTGTAGTGACCTACGAATGCTGACGTCTTGCGATCTGAGTAGTTCTCCCAAGGTCCGCGACCATACCAAGATGCCTTCTTAAGGTCTCCACGAAGCTCATAACGCTCACCCAAGCGAGGCATTGCATTCTCCTGCTCTGCGTGGTATGATGTTGGGATGAACTTGTTGTCTACAGCGATAGCTCCGTCGCCAGTGATTGTGTATGTAGTTGTGAAATCACCGTTGAGGCGCATCTTCTCGTTTGCTGCAACATAGCTCTTCGCAGTGACAGAGATGCTCTTGTAGCTCTTCTTGTTAAGTTTCTCGCCTGTTACGTCAAGATCAACCAATGAAACACGCTCGTGAGCACCTTTCCAGTGCTGTGCTAGCTTATCCCACCCGTCGTTGTCTACTGGTACGCGGTAGAAGTCATACTCAGCCTCAGCCTTCAAGAACTCCTCACCAGCAACGTTGATAGATGTTAGACGACCTGTTGCAGCGCTGATTACGTATGTGAAGTTATTACCCTTTACGGTGATATCTTTGTCGTTCTGATTGAGATATAGTGGAGCACCAACCTCAGCCTCGAATCCGAGGGTGTTCTTTGCCGATAGCTGCAACTGATCTGCAGCAACTACGTGTCCCTTCTTAAGACCATCCTTGTTGGCAGGGAGTGAGAACTCAAATGTGATAAGATACTCACTACCGCAATTAATCTCTGTCTCGAATGGAACAGTTACTGTAGCCTCTTTGTTAGCTGCGATGTCGAGCTTCAACTCTCCAGACTCAACAACCTCACCATCTTTCGTAAGTTTCCATAGGGTCTTAACCTGTGATAGGTTGGTGAATGAGAACTTGTTGCGGATGTTGAATGATTTAACGCAGTTGCGAGATTTAGATACATCTACGTTATCATAGACCTTCTTCATCTCATAAGCGTGTGGGTTTGGAACGCGGTCAGGGTTTACTATACCGTTCAAGCAGAATGCACCGTCGTTGTGCTCTCCCTGTAGACCGAATGCACCTCCGTAGTCGAAGAATCGCTCTCCGTCGCGAACATCCTCAAGACCTTGATCCACCCAGTCCCAGATGAACCCACCTTGAAGGTTGTGTGAGTTGTCGAATAGATCCCAGTAATCTTGGAAGTTACCCAAGCTATTACCCATTGTGTGGCAATACTCACACAAGATAAGTGGACGATATGTATCGTTCGAGAGTGAGTAGTTGCGGATCTTGTCCATAGTCATATACATAGGTCCAACGATGTCGGTGTGGCTCTGTGTACCAGCCTGCTCGAATATAACTAGACGTGTAGGATCTGTCTCCTTCAACTTAGTGTAACCGTTGCGGAAGATAGAACCATCTCCACACTCGTTACCCATAGACCAAATAATTACAGATGGGTGGTTCTTGTCACGATCATACATTCTTATAATACGGTCGTGGAAGATAGCCTCCCAAGATGGATCGTCGGCGATGTGTTTTGCTGGGTCGTAGTATGCCTGAAGCGCAGCACCCAAGCCGTGAGTCTCAACATTTGCCTCGTCAAGTACGAAGATACCATACTTGTCACAAAGCTCATACATATAAGGGTCTGCTGGGTAGTGAGATGTACGTATTGCGTTGACATTAAGCTCTTTCATAAGCTGTATGTCGAGCTCTGTAGTCTCATCTGGAATGTAGTGACCATACTTTGGGTGGTGCTCGTGGCGGTTAACACCCTTGACGCGAATTGGCATACCGTTTACAAGCATCTGGCTATTCTTCAACTCTACAGAGCGGAAACCAACCTTTGATGATTGATATGTTGTGTTTACACCGTCGTTGTATCCAATAACAAGGGTATAGAGATTTGGGAACTCATCGCTCCAAGGCTGGCAAGCCTCTACGATTTTGCTAAGTTTGTAACTACCGGCCTTGCTGCTTTTGATCTTTTCCGAGAATACAGCGTCACCCTCTGGTGAGAGCAACTCTACAGAGATCGAACCCTTCGATGCGCGTGCACCTGCAATGTCGATAGTAAGATCGAGGACACCATCCTTGTAGCAGTTTGTGAGGCTTGTAGCAGCAGAGAAATCAGCTACGTAGCTCTTCTCGGTGGGGTAGACCCAAACGTTACGTTTGATACCTGCGAGACGCCACATATCTTGTCCCTCAAGATAAGAGCCGATAGAGAAACGATATACCTCTACAGCGACGCTGTTCTTCTCACCAACCTTGATGTATGGTGTGATGTCGAACTCAGCCTGCATCTTAGAGTCTTGTGAGTAACCTACTTTCTTTCCGTTAACCCAAACGTAGAAAGATGATTTCACAGCGCCGAAGTGCAACACAACGCGTTTTCCATCCCAATCTGCTGGGATCTCGAAGTCGCGACGATAAGCACCTACAGGATTCCAGTCGTCTGGTACGAATGCAGGGTAGGCAGGGTTCTTTCCAACGAACTCATATTTATGGTTCATATAGAGTGGTTTGTCGTAACCCTGAAGAGGCCAGCTACCGGGGACTTCAATTTTGTCCCATCCCGACACGTCGAATGACTCCTCGTAGAAGTTTACGACACGGTCGGCAGGTTTCTCGACGAAGTTGAATGCCCAATCACCATTTAGAGATATGTTCTCTGGGTGGTATAGGTAGCTTGATTTGAGGGCATCCTCTCGATTAGTGTAGTACCAGAATGTAGAGCGACCATCGAGGCGGTTTACCCCGGTCACGCTCTTGTCCTTGTACTCGGGCAGATTTGAACTAGCAGTGGCGCTACCTATTGAAAGTAGTAGCCCTACTGCTAACAGATTGTTTGTTAGATTCATACTCTCTTTTTAGTAGTTGTTATTAAATTTATTTTATTAGTTGCTATTGGTTGAGTGACAATATTCCGAAACAAAGGTAGTAATAAATTCGGATATTTAGAGTAAAAAATCGATCAATTTACACTATCAAAACCCTCTTTTTGATGAATATTTGCTATTGATGGATCTATGTTGTTGTATTTTTTGTTTGAACCAAAAAATTTTACTACTTTTACAACCGTTATGAGAAAATGGATTGATTACATATTCTTGCTTGTTGCTGTGATGCTTCTAGTTTCGTGTTTTTCCGACGAGGCAGCAGAGCAGAGTGATGCGACTATAGCCGAAGAGCCAATAGTTGAGAATCGTCATTATGGAATACTCTCTGATGGATATAATCTCGACAAACAGAGCGTTAAGAGAGGCGAGACAATGGGGACGATACTCTCTCGCTATGGGGCGTCTGCCACTGAGGTATATTATCTGGAGAAGGCTGCGAAAGCGGTCTATCCGCTCAACAAAATCCGTAGTGGAAATAGCTATACAACATTTACAAAGCCCGACTCACTTGGGGTTGAGAGGCTCGACTATTTGGTGTACGACATAACGAATGTTGATTATGCAGTTTTTTCGTTTGCAGATGGAGCTATCAACGCCTACAAAGGGTCGAAACCTACCACGGTAAAACGTCATAAGCAGACGGCAGTTATAGATAGTTCGATGTGGTTGGCAGCGTCCAAGGCTGGTATGCCCGATGCGCTGAGTTCGCAGATTGAGGATATATATCAGTGGACGGTTGATTTTTTCTCGATTGATAAGGGTGATAACTTCACGGTCATATATGATGAGATGTTTGTGGACGATACGGTCTCGATTGGATTGGGACGGGTGTGGGGAGCGAAGTTCGAACACTCCAATAAGGAGTACTACGCCATTCCGTTTAAGCAGAATAGTACGATTCAATATTGGGAGGCAGATGGTGGAAGTCTGCGCAAGCAGATGCTTAAAGCGCCGCTTAAATATACTCGAATAAGTTCTGGATTTAGTTATTCGCGATTGCACCCAGTCTACAAGGTGTATAAGCCCCATACAGGAGTCGATTACGCTGCGCCAATGGGAACACCAGTCCAGTCGGTAGCCGATGGAACGGTTGTCTATAAAGGTTGGGGTGGAGGAGGTGGCAACACCTTGAAGATCAAACACCCGGGTGGATATACAACTGGGTATCTGCATTTGAAGGGATATGCCAAAAATATCGCAGTTGGATCGACCGTTAAGCAGGGTCAAACTATTGCTTATGTTGGGTCTACGGGTACGTCGACAGGACCACACTTGGACTATCGAGTGTGGAAGGGTAAAACCCCAATCAACCCATTAAAGTTGCCACAAGAGCCTGCAGAGCCAATATCTGCGGAGAATAGAGCTCATTTTGAGTATATAAAGGAGAGGATCGTCGCTGAGTTGAACGACGAGCTAGAGGAGTCGGAGTATATCACAAGTCTCGAAGAGTTGCCCGACTTAAATGCGCCGCAGGTCGATACGATGATCCTTGCGCAGAGGTAATAGAAAAATAATCAATTAAAATATAGAATGATAACAGTATCAAATGTAGAGGTTAACTTCGGAAAACGAGTTTTGTTTAAGGATGTTAATCTCAACTTTACGGCGGGTAACTGCTATGGTGTGATTGGAGCAAATGGAGCGGGAAAGTCTACGTTCCTAAAGGTGTTGAGTGGCGAGATTGAGTGCAATCGCGGCAATGTGTCGTTTGGGGTTGGAGAGCGTATTTCGGTTCTTAGGCAGGATCACAATGAGTTCGATGAGCATACGGTTTTGGATGCTGTGTTGATGGGGCACCAACCGTTGTGGAAGATAATGAACGAGAAGAACGAACTCTACTCGAAGGAGGATTTCACTGAGGAGGATGGCGTTCGAGCAGGAGAGCTAGAGGAGAAGTTTGCTGAGATGGATGGCTGGAATGCCGAGAGTGACGCAATGAAGTTGTTGAGCGGATTGGGTATCAAGGAGGATCTACACTATTCGTTGATGTCGGATTTGAGTGGTAAGGATAAGGTTCGAGTTTTGTTGGCTCAGGCGCTGTTCGGGAAGCCCGACAACTTGTTGCTCGATGAGCCGACGAATGACCTCGATGTAAATACTATTGCGTGGTTGGAGAACTATCTTGCCAATTGTGACACGACGGTTTTGGTTGTTTCGCACGACCGTCACTTTTTGGACTCGGTGAGTACGCACATTCTCGATATTGACTATAATGAGATCAATCTCTTCTCGGGTAACTATAGTTTCTGGTATCAGGCGAGCCAGCTAGCGAAGTCGCAGCAGGCGCAGCAGAGCAAGAAGGCAGAGGAGAAGAAAAAGGAGCTTATGGAGTTTATCCAGCGCTTCAGTGCCAACGTTGCAAAGTCGAAGCAGACAACCTCACGAAAGAAGATGTTGGAGCGACTCAATGTTGAGGATATCAAGCCGTCGATGCGTAAGTATCCGGGTATTATTTTCCAGATGGAGCGAGAGCCCGGAGATAGGATTGTTGCTGTAGCCGATCTTGCGGCATCTGTTGGAGGTGAGGAGTTGTTTCGAGACGTGAACTTTACGATTGAGAGGGGCGATAAGGTTGTGTTCCTGTCGCGTGACCCACGTATTGTGACTTCGCTCTTGGATATCATCGCCGGTGTAGAGAAGCCCGATGTTGGTATTGTTGATTGGGGTGTGACTATCAAGAAGGGGTACTTGCCACTCAATAACGCGTCATATTTTAATAATAGTTTGTCGTTGTTCGATTGGTTGGCGCAATACTCACCCGACACGACAGAGGTATTTGTTCGAGGATATTTGGGTAAGATGCTCTTTTCGGGTGAGGAGATCGAGAAGCGAGTTAATGTTTTGTCGGGAGGCGAGAAGATGCGCTGTATGATTGCGAAGATGATGATCGATAATCCGAACTGTTTGATACTAGACTCTCCGACCAACCATCTTGATCTGGAGTCTATACAGGCGTTTAATAATGGCTTGATAAACTATAAGGGAGTTGTATTGATGAGTTCTCACGACCACGAGTTTATCAATACCGTTGCGACGCGTATTATTGAGATTGGACCTAAGGGTATGATCGATAAGTATGAGACGTATGATGAGTATCTAGCGGACGAGCAGGTTCAGGCGCGAGTTGAGAAGTTGTATTAGAACTTTTTACAGACAACTATACAAAACAAATACGAGAGACCCTTTGAAATAAGGTCTCTCGTATTTGCTTTGTGTATGTTGGATTAAATGCCTCGGTTATTCAGCTATGGTTTCATAGTCCAATACTGGATAACTATCCGCTACACTTTTCCATTTGTAGAAATTATAAACTGTCAACGAAGCTGCGTTTGTCGACAAAGTGCTTGCCAAATCCTTTAGTTCGCTGTCGCTCTTGCTTATTATTCCAGTTGTATCAATGCTTACGCCATTAGCCATTCCGCTACCGTATATACCAGATCCAGCGCAACCTGTTAGATAGTAGTTATTTCCCGGTGACGACGCCAGTGATGTTGTTGGTGAAGAGTAGTAGCCAGCCACGGCTCCTCTGTATAGTAACGATGATGATGTAGCAGCTGTAATGATACCCGAGTTGTAGGTGTTGTTGAGGGTTCCTCTATTATTCCATCCGCAGATGCCACCTATGCGGATGTCGCTTGTTGAGCTATATCCCTCTGCGATAACGCTTGCTTGATTGTAGCAGTTGTAGATAGCACAACCAGAGTTTAATACTCCAATAAGACCTCCGATATCACCGCTATTTGCTGAAAGAGTTATAGAACCACTCTCTACACCGCAATTGTATACTAATCCCGAACTACTGTTTGCACAACCAATAATAGCTCCAACATAAGAGTCTGAAACTGTAGAGGTAATATCAATATTCGAAAGGGTGAGATTACGTATTTGACCAAGGATAGTATGATTGTTGTGGTCATATGAATCAATAGCGTAGAAGAGTCCCACGCAACTTAAGTCACTATTATTGATAGTTAGGTTGCTAATTGTATAACCACCTCCATCAAATATGCCAGAAAATCCTATACCGTCACTGACTTTGCTACCGATAGGAGTCCACTCTATTCCTGAAAGATCAATATTGGCTGTCAACTTAAATTTACCTTGAGCACTTACATTACCCTCAAGAATCTTACTCTCATTAACCAAAGTGGCGAAAGTTTTCATTTGGCGAGTGGTTGCAATTTCGTAGTATTCGAAATCGGTGTAAGTGTAAGTAGAGTCAAAATCCGCATTATCAAACTCATATACTCTGTTGCTAAGGTCGCACGCTATTAATAGAGTTTCGTGATATCCTCGTGAGATAGCTCCACTTTCTATTGGGCTCTTTTCTACGTCGACTCTCGTTCCGTCAGAGAAGTATAGCTTAAAGGTAAATGTATCCTCTGTAGTTAACTCTGTTGGTAGTATATTTACATACAGCGTGTTGCTAGTCAACGCCATCAAATCACTATTTTCCAATGTAATAACGATCGAGTCAGTGTTTGTTGTCGAATAGTTGTCATCATCAAGCCCACTAAGAAAACTAACACTACCCTTTGAGTTAAATCCACTAATCTCAATTGATTCAAGTGTGATGTCAAGAGTATTTGTATAGGTGATGTCGAGCTCCAAAAAGCTGCACAAATGACATATCTGTGTCGATTCACTCTCTGTGTCAACAGTGCCATCTGTAGCCATATAGATATCATCCATCTCTCCGTTTTGGGCAGTTAGGTCAAGCACTACGCTACCGTCGCTGCCAATTGATATCGAAGAGCTATCTTCGCTATATCCGTAAAGCAAACCGTATGAAGTAGCACTGTCACTAACGTCACCGCTAAATGTTGATGAATCCGCACCATATGAGGTCATACTCATCGTACTCTTTGCGTATGTGTTGTCCACAGCTGTGAGTTTGTCGCCATACTCCCAGCCGAAGCTCCAATTGCTTGAGTCCGAATAGTCTGTCGCAACTTTGGTCTCTGGGTCTTGTGTGCCCACGGCGATGGTAATGGTCTGACCTACGGTACTCTCTGTGGAAGGGTCCGAAGTATTACTCTCAGAGCAGGAGAGTAATAAAGCTGATAGAATAATTGTTGTTAAATTCTTTTTCATCTCTTTATGTAAGTAGCGCAAAATAATTATTGCGATATTTTTCGTATTTTCTTTGGATAATTGACAAATATTTCGTATATTTACTTCATAATCAGAAGTTTATATGAGATACGTACTACTTTCGGAAAAC
>JBCQTT010000001.1:0-167090 GCA_047174765.1 Rikenellaceae bacterium
AGAACGCAATTTAGAGGAGTTAGGGATGTGAAGTTCTTCCTTTTTCGGGTCTGTAAAATTTATGCCTGACCCCTAAAAAACACAGGGTTTGCGTATGATCCCGAAAATCCTCTATACCCGTGCTGGATGTACATAAAAAAAAGCTACTCAAATCAAATTTGAGTAGCTTTAGTAGTGGATAGGGGATTCGAACCCCTATGTCCTGCGTGAGAGGCAGGTATCCTAGCCCTTAGATGAATCCACCGGTTTTGTGATGCAAATATAAGGCGTTTTTTTGAGTCCTGCAAATTATTTTGATACTTTTTTGCAGTAAAAATTAACTTTATTTCGTAACTATCTGATAATGAGTTAAAACATAAAAGAGATTATCGTTGCATATTTTTGAGCATTTGGATCTCGTCCGCCCATCTTGCATCGTCGGGGGTCTCAAGAACGAGCGGAATGTTGTCGAAACGAGAGTCGCCCATTATATATTGGAAGCAGGTGAGTCCAATTTCACCCTCTCCGATAGGGGCGTGACGGTCGACACGACTTGCTAGGGGTTTCATTGCGTCGTTGAGGTGCATTCCGCGGAGGTAGCTGAATCCTACCACCTCGTCGAACTCTGCGAATGTAGCATCGCAGGCGGCGGAACTCTTAAGGTCATACCCCGCAGCAAATGTATGGCAGGTGTCGAGACACACGCCGACACGTGATTTGTCATCTACACGATCTATTATGTGGCGCAGGTGGTGGAACGAAAAACCGAGGTTCGACCCTTGCCCTGCTGTATTCTCGATGACGGCAGTGACACCCTCCGTTGCTGCGAGAGATAGGTTGATTGACTCCGCGACACGATCCAACGACTCCTCGATCGAGATCTTGCGGAGGTGCGACCCGGGGTGGAAGTTGAGGCGATCAAGTCCGAGCTCTTGGCAGCGCTTCATTTCGAGGGTAAATGCGTCACGTGACTTTTGGAGAGCCTCGGGCTCTGGGTGTCCCAGATTTATGAGATAACTGTCGTGTGGCAGTATCTGGCAGGGTTCAAATACGGCAGCTTTGCAGGCGGCTTGAAACCGTTCAATTTGAGCGGTGGTGAGGGGTGTAGCACCCCATTGGCGTTGGTTTTTGGTGAAGAGGGCGAAGGCTGTAGCCCCTATTGCTGCGGCATTTGCGGGTGCGTTCTCGACACCTCCCGATGCACTTACGTGCGCTCCTATATATTTCATATCTCTGTTTTTTGTGATTAAGCCCTCCAAAGGTACTATTTATGGATAGAAATTCAATATTTTTCTGTACATTTGTGCTGAACAAAGAGTAATTACCCAACAACAAATATAATAGATATGAGGAGAGCTATACTTTATATCACTTCACTTATTGCAGCAATCGTACCACTAACCGCTGTTGCACAGATGGATATCGACACTCCGACAGCCACCGAGAGGAGTGGTGGACCGCGAGCATTTCGCGATTCAATAAAGATGCAGAGTGTTAGCCATAGTTACTATTCGCCGGCGCTACATCGACACCAGAAGATGCTGGTTCGGCAGGAGCGAAATCAAGTTGACATTACAGCTTCGTTGCAGGGAAGTATGACGAACCTGTCGGATTCGTGGATCGAGACGTCGGGAGGAGACAATACGATCACCCTCACGGCGACACTCTACGCCAAACATACATATAAGCGCGACAATTTTTCGTTGGAGAGCTATTTGAGTGTGAAGTTTGGATATTACAGAATGATGTTGGAGACGACGCTTGATGATGGTTCGGTCGATCGCGACCCTGTTTGGTATAAGAATCAGGATGAGTTACAGTTCTCGGTTACGCCGTCGATTAATTTTTCGGATAATTGGAGCTATGGTGCGACGATAAAGTTCCGAAGTCAATTTGCCGATGGATATGTGTCGAGTTCGTCGCAGGAGAGCTACAACTTGAAGAGTAAGTTTATGGCACCGGGTTATCTTGATATCTCGGGAGGTATGATCTACAAGAGTCCAAGTAAGAGTTACCCAATTACGTTAACGCTGTCGCCACTTGCGATGAGTGCGACGTATGTCAGCAGCGAGTTGGTGCGCGCAAACTCTCAGTACAAATATCTCGAACAGACAGATAGCAACTATAGTTACACAGAGCCCTATGGTGTGAATCATATGAAGACGTCGAATTATGAGGGAGGATCATCTGTTCAGATTGATTTGACGAAGAGTTTTGGTAAGAACTCGTTTTTGAAATATGTAACATCGTTCTACACCTTCTATGGATGGATGACTCAGATTTCGTATGACAATATATATGGAAATACCGACAAATATGAGGCAGCTCTCGATGAGTGGAATAGCACTTATGAGGGACTTAAGCCGTTGTTGTCGCTTCATCCGACTGTACGATGGGAGAATCGAGTGGAGATAAAGGCGTCGAAATACCTCTCGACGACACTCAACTTCCAGCTCTACTACAATCGAGCACAAAACTATAAAATACAGACTCAGACACTCCTAAGTGTTGGATTGTCGTATAACTTTGCAAGTAAATAAAATCGATAACTTGATATGATTCCAAAGAAAACAATCTATCGTGTACTCCTTTTGACGCTTCTAGCTTTGGCTGTTGGGGCATTGGGAGGGGCTACCTATACGCGAATAATGACGCAACGACAACTGTCGGAGTTGTTCAGTTCGGGGCGGCTACCCATACACACCAATAACTCGAAGCTAGAGAGTACGCTGCGCATAATAAAAGATCACTATATCGATACGATAGGAATCGACACTCTTGTTGAGGCGATGATGCCCGAACTGCTCAACCGCCTCGATCCTCACACAACATATATCCCGGTGCAAGATATGTCGAAGATGAATGAGGCGTTGGATGGGGAGTTTGATGGTATTGGTGTTGTTTTTAATATGGCGACCGATACGGTTATTGTACTCAACGTAATTACGGGGGGCGGAAGTGCTAAGGCAGGTGTGATGGCTCGAGATCGTATTATTGAGATCAACGACACTATTGTTGCTGGACAGTCTCTATCTCAAGATTATGTTGTGAGTCGACTCAGAGGTCCGCGAGGAACAAGTGTTAAGTTGGGGCTCGAAAGGGGTGGCATAGATGGTCTCGTGGAGGTAGAGGTGGTTCGCGACAAGGTGCCGATAAATAGTATATCATCTTCATTTATCATTAAGGATAAGATCGGGTATATTCGTCTCGATCAGTTCTCTCGTAAGACCTACGCTGAATTTTTGGCGGCGATATCGAAGCTCCAGAGCGAGGGTATGGAGTCTCTGATATTTGATTTGAGGGGTAACTCGGGCGGGTTTATGGATCAAGCGATTCTGCTCGCAGGGGAGTTTTTGCCTCGGGATCAGTTGATTGTCTACACCGAAGATAGGTCGGGTCGTCAAGATCGACAATATAGTAGCCGCAATGGTGCACTGCAAGATCTGCCGTTGGTTGTACTCATAGATGAGGGAAGTGCCTCTTCGAGTGAGATCCTTGCAGGCGCGCTGCAAGACAACGACAAGGGGACAATCATCGGACGTCGAAGCTTCGGTAAGGGGTTGGTGCAGCAGCAGATACCATTCTCCGATGGGTCGGCAATCCGACTTACGGTTGCTCGATACTACACTCCGACGGGGCGATCTATCCAAAAACCATATGAGATGGGGGCTGGCGAGGATTATAGCCTCGACCTATATCGCCGGATCGAACACGACGAACTCTTTTCGATCGACAGTATATCGTTTAACGACTCTTTGCGTCGAGTGACACCAGCGGGACGTGTGGTGTATGGCGGAGGTGGAATTATGCCCGACATATTTGTACCTCTCTCGAAAGAGAAGTTGCCAGAGTTCTATATCGAGGTTATGGGTCGCAACATATTATATAAGTATACGATAGAGTACTCCGACCTCCATCGAGATGAACTTGCGTCGTTGAGTAGTTTGGAGGAGCTTGATCGATACCTATCCTTGGATAAGAGTTTGGTTTCGGACTTTGTGAAGTATGCCTCTCGCGAAGGTGTCGAGGCTAAGGGTAATGAACTCAAAGAGTCTGAGGAGCGACTTCGACACCAGCTTCGTGCCTATATCGGACGCAACACAAACCTTAGCGACAATGGATATTATGCCAATATATATCCACTCGATAGCGTTATGTTGAGGGCAATCGAGGAGTTAAAGGGAGAGTAGTTTTTTTTGATTGTAAATGGATTCTATAAAGATAAATATGAGTAGAGAGAGGGTTGTTTTAGTAACGAACGACGACGGTTATAGCGCACCGGGTATCGCAGCATTGGTAGAGGTTGCGTCGAAGTTTGGACGTGTGGTGGTGGTGGCTCCCAAAGAGCCTCAGAGCGGTAAGAGCCACTCGATAACATCATATGCTCCGCTGTATCTTGACACTATCTCGAAGAGAGATAACGTGGAGATATATGCCCTCAATGGCACTCCCGTCGATTGTGTTAAGTTCGCTACGGACCATCTGCTGTTGGGTGTGGAGATTGATCTGATCTTGTCGGGTATAAACCACGGCTCGAATGCCGCAATAAATATTCTCTACTCGGGGACGATGGGGGCAGCTATTGAGGGTAGCTTCTACAACGCTCCAGCGATTGGATTCTCGCACCTCGGGAACACGGAGGATTCAGACCTTACGGCGTCGAAGTATTATGCTGAGAAGATAATCGAACGTGTTATTTCGGCTGCGCCTCAGTGCCCATATTGCCTTAATGTAAACATCCCGGATCTGCCATTGAGTGAGATTAAGGGTGTAAAAACTGCACGCCAAAATCGTGGTTACTGGGTTGAGGAGTTCTTCGGGCGTCGTGATCCTCGCGATAGAGAGTACTTTTGGCTGTCGGGTGCATTTATCAACCACGAACCAGAGGCTAACGACACCGATATTGCAGCTCTCAATAGTGGGTATGTGGCGGTTGTGCCGGTGCAGGTCGATATGACCAACTATGCGCAGATGCAGAGTACTGCCGAGATGTTGGATCTTTAGAGGTTGTGTGCGATGCTTGTCAAACTACTATTCATAATCGCAATTATCGTCCAAACTGTGGCGATACTTTTTGCGTTGCGTCTGGTGAGGTTGACCAAGTATAATGCGGTGTGGATACTCTTTATCGTTGGTTTTTTGGTACTTTCGGCAGAGCGATATCTCCAACTAATTAACTACAATGGGGGTGAGGTGTCGAGCGAGATATTTCACGTTACGGGTTTCGTGGTGTCGATAGGTCTCTCGATCGGGGTTATGTATGCCCACAAGTTGTTTATCTACATTGATCGACTCAACCACCAACGAAGCCTCGTCTCGAAGCGTATCCTGTCGGCAATGTTGCATACGGAGGAGAAGTCGCGCTCTCGTTTTTCGAAGGATCTACACGACGGCATAGGACCTCTTCTCTCGGCGGCAAAGATGTCGCTCTCGGCACTTAGCCAATGTACGACCGACGAGGAGCGTCGCGAGATTGTTGCAAAAACTACCTTCGCAATCGACGAGGCAATACGGTCGGTGCGCGAGATATCGAATAACTTGTCGCCACAGATGTTGAGTGACTTTGGTCTCGACCGTGCGATATCTCGATTTATATACAAAAGCTCAACGCTCCACACCGTAAAGATCGACTTTGTGACAAATCTTAATGGGGAGCGTTACAATGGAGATCTGGAGGTTATATTGTATCGTGTAATTTGTGAGTTGGTTAGCAACTCGTTGAGGCACTCAAATTGTCGGAATGTTACTATCAATCTTAATGAGGTCGATGGTGAGTTGAGGTTGGAGTATCTAGATGATGGGGATGGGTTCGACCCCGATGCGGTTATTGATTGTGGAATGGGGCTCTCCAACATATCGTCGCGTATAAACTCTCTCAATGGTGTTGTCTCTATTAAGAGCTGTTTGGGGCGGGGTATGACGGCGTTGATATCTGTTGCAGTAGTTACGGAGTAGGTTGGAGTCTCTGTCGCTGCCCACATAGGGTGGGGTAGACCTCGTAAATTGGTATAATATATATGGAAAATAGAAGACGAAAGGTAATATTGGTAGATGACCACGCTCTCTTTAGGGAGGGGTTGCGCGGATTGCTAGAGCGTTATGCAAATGTAGAGGTTATAGCAGAGGCTTCGGATGGGGATGAATTTCTTAAGATCATCGACAATCTAGAGCCCGACGTGATCTTTATGGATATCTCGATGGAGCGAGTTTCGGGGGATGTTGCGACGCAGCGCGCCATAGCCAAATACCCCGATCTAAAGATAATAACCCTCTCGATGTATGGTGCGGAGCTCTACTACACTCGAATGGTGAAGGCTGGAGCGCGAGGCTTCCTCCTCAAAAACTCAGAGATAAGTGAGGTTATCGAGGCTATTGATAGTGTGTGTAACGGAGGGGACTACTTCTCTGCGGAGCTTCTTAAGTCATTTCGTGGTAGCCTCCGCACGATGAGTCGCACGGAGTGTAGCGATGATCTTCTCTCGAGTCGTGAGATAGAGGTGTTGGTTGGTGTTTGTAGTGGTCTCTCGAATCAAGAGATCGCCGAGTCTCTGTATATATCGAAGCGAACTGTCGACAAACATCGAGCCAACATAATGGAGAAGACCGGATGTCATAACACGGCAAACTTGGTGGTCTATGCTATTAAAAACTGTTTGGTGGAGTTTTAGGGTCTCTCTCTTTGAATAAATATCCGACTTCAATATAATTTTGAGATCGGATGTTACGTTTTTTTACTACTGCGCATATTTGCAAAAGCGCGAAAAAAACGCTATCTTTGCGCGCAATACCGTATGAAAGAGTTTAATATATAAAATTATAATCGTATGTCGTTTATTGATGAGAGGGTAAAAACTGAGGGGCTAACATTTGATGATGTTCTGCTCGTACCCGCATACTCGGAGGTTTTGCCACGAGATGTCAGCGTTCAGACGCACTTTTCGCGTAACATCAAGTTGAATCTGCCGATCGTTTCGGCGGCGATGGATACTGTGACCGAAGCACCACTTGCAATTGCGTTGGCTCGCGAGGGTGGAATCGGTGTGATTCACAAAAATATGTCGATCGAGGAGCAGGCGACTCAGGTGAAGCGTGTGAAACGTGCCGAGAATGGTATGATCGACGACCCTGTA
Organism: Rikenellaceae bacterium; assembly: GCA_047174765.1. Lineage (GTDB taxonomy): Bacteria > Bacteroidota > Bacteroidia > Bacteroidales > Rikenellaceae > Alistipes. The sequence goes on from JBCQTT010000001.1 coordinate 7,110, forward strand.
ACGATCTCTAAGGAGGCTACCGTAAAGGATGCTCTCTCGATGATGGCATACTATAAGATCGGAGGTATTCCGGTCATAAACGGTGAGGGTACTTTGATCGGTATCGTCACAAACCGCGACCTACGTTTCCAACGCGATATGGAGCGTAAGATCGACGACGTAATGACCAAAGAGGGGCTCATCACAACCCACAATCCAACGTTGGAGAACGCTTCTGATATATTGTTGAAAAACAAGATCGAGAAGTTGCCTGTTGTCGACGAGAACGGAAAGCTTTTGGGACTTATCACATATAAGGATATCACAAAGGTTAAGGATAACCCAAACTCGTGCAAAGATGCTAAGGGTCGACTTCGTGTCGCTGCAGGCGTTGGCGTTACGGGAGATACGATGGAGCGTGTCGAGGCGTTGGTTAACGCTGGTGTCGACGCTGTAGTTGTGGATTCGGCACACGGACACTCGGCAAACATCGTCAAGACGCTGAGAACTATCAAGGAGAAGTATCCAAATCTAGATGTTGTTGTTGGTAACATCGCGACAGGCGAGGCTGCGAAGTATCTCGTTGAGGCGGGTGCTGACGGTGTGAAGGTTGGTATCGGACCGGGTTCGATCTGTACGACTCGTATTGTTGCAGGTGTTGGAGTGCCTCAGCTTACGGCGATCTACGAGGTGGCGGCAGCTATCAAGGGGTCGGGTGTTCCTGTTATCGCAGATGGAGGTCTCCGCTACTCGGGAGATATCGTGAAGGCGTTGGCTGCTGGAGGTGACTGTGTGATGGTTGGATCTATGTTCGCAGGTGTCGAGGAGTCGCCCGGCGAGACTATCATCTACAACGGTCGTAAGTTCAAGACATATCGAGGTATGGGATCTATCGAGGCGATGAACAATGGCTCGAAGGATCGCTACTTCCAAGGCGATGAGACTAGCACAAGCAAGTTCGTCCCAGAGGGTATCGTGGCACGCGTCCCATTCAAGGGTACGTTGGCGGAGTCGGCTTACCAGTTGGTTGGAGGTCTCAAGTCGGGTATGGGCTACTGTGGCGCTGCTACGATCAGAGAGTTGCAGCAGGCTAAGTTTATCCGCATCACCTCGTCGGGTGTTGTCGAGAACCACCCTCACGACGTAACAATCACACAGGAGGCGCCGAACTACTCTCGCTCATAGAGAAAATACACATACTAGATGGAAAAGATATTAATTTTAGATTTCGGATCTCAATACACTCAGCTCATTGCACGTCGCGTGCGTGAGTTGAATGTATATTGCGAGATCCACCCATTCAACCATATGCCCGAGATTGATGATTCGATCCGTGGTGTGATCCTCTCGGGTAGCCCCTATTCGGTACGCGACGAGGTTGCTCCGCAGCCCGATTTGTCGCAGATCAAGGGTAAGATGCCTCTATTGGGTGTCTGCTACGGTGCGCAGTACCTCTCGCACAACTATGGAGGTGAGGTGCAACCAGCTCCCTCACGTGAGTATGGTCGCGCAATGTTGACTGTAGGAGATGTCGAGAACCCACTGTTGAGGGATCTCCCCGCAACGACGCAGGTGTGGATGTCGCACGGTGACACAATCACCTCTATCCCCGACAACTACCGCGTTATAGCGAGTACGGAGCAGGTGAAGGTGGCGGCTTATGCTGTAGATGGAGAGCCTACGTGGGCGATCCAGTTCCACCCCGAGGTATACCACTCAACAGATGGTACACAGCTATTGAAGAACTTCGTCGTTGGCATCTGCGGATGTGAGCAGAGTTGGACTTCGGAGAGCTTCGTCGACGCAACTGTTGCCGATTTGAAGGCTAAGTTGGGTGATGATCGTGTTGTGTTGGGGCTATCGGGCGGTGTTGACTCTACGGTTGCTGCTGTGTTGTTGCACAAGGCTATTGGCGAGAACCTCTACTGTATCTTTGTTAACCCGGGCGTTCTCCGCAAGGGCGAGTTCGAGGAGGTGTTGGAGTCATACAAAGGTATGGGATTGAATGTTCGTGGCGTAGATGCGTCGGAGCGCTTCTTGACCGACCTCGATGGCGTGAGCGACCCCGAGACAAAGCGTAAGATCATTGGTCGCGACTTTGTGGAGGTGTTCAACGCTGCGGCACACGAGATTCAAGATGTGAAGTGGTTGGCACAGGGTACTATCTACCCCGACGTTATCGAGTCGTGCTCGGTAAATGGTCCATCGGCAACCATCAAATCTCACCACAATGTGGGAGGTCTTCCCGAGGAGATGAACCTCAAAATAGTTGAGCCTCTACGCCTCTTGTTCAAAGATGAGGTGCGTCGTGTAGGTCTCTCGATGGGAATATCAAAGAAACTTATTGGACGTCACCCATTCCCCGGTCCGGGTCTTGCGATCCGTATCTTGGGTGAGATCACTGCGGAGCGTGTACGCATCTTGCAGGATGTCGACAAGATATATATAGATGCTCTTCACGCTGCGGGTCTCTACGATCAGGTGTGGCAGGCAGGTGCAATTTTGTTGCCGGTGAAGAGTGTGGGTGTAATGGGTGATGAGCGTACTTATGAGAGCTGTGTTGCTCTGCGCGCTGTGACATCTACCGACGGTATGACTGCCGACTGGGTACATCTTCCTTATGAGTTCTTGGCGAACCTCTCGAACGAGATTATCAACAAGGTGCGAGGTGTAAACCGCGTAGTCTACGACATCTCGTCGAAGCCACCAGCAACAATCGAGTGGGAGTAATATGATCTCTCGCGAGGAGCTAAATATACTCTGCGAGGAGCAGACTCTAGATCAGATAGATCGAAATATCGAGCGCAAACACAATGATGTTGCGCTCGATAAATCTTTGTGCCATAGTGCGCTCATCGCAGGGCAGGTGAAGTACCTCCAACGCGCACGCATCAAACTTCCATCATACTATGAGGCGAGGTGTGTGATTCCAAGTCGCGCCTTCGAACAGTCGTCGAGCGAGGCTACAGCCGCCACAAAACGAATAGATGGAGAGTCGGTCTTGGAGCTTACGTGTGGATTGGGTGTCGACGCGTTCGCTCTGTCGAAGAGATTTGGTAGGGTAGTGACCCTAGAGCGTGACGAGGTGTTGGCAGAGGTGGCGAGAGAGAATTTCCGACGCCTCGGGGTGACAAACATAGAGGTCGTAACAGGGTGTGCCGAGGAGTATCTCGCAGCTTGCAACGAAGAGTTCGACTGGCTCTATGCCGATCCCGACCGTCGCAATATAGATGGACGTAAAGTTGTCGTTCTGGAGGATTGCTCTCCCAATGTGTTGGCTCTAAGGAGGGATATAGAGAGGGTTGCGAGGCGTGTCGCTATAAAATGCTCCCCAATTTTCGACATCGACGAGGCATTTCGACTCTACCCCAACTGCTCTGTCGAGGTGGTGTCGCTAGGTGATGAGTGCAAGGAGGTCGTTATCTACTCTGATAGTACGAGGAGCTCCGAAATGGTCGGTGCAACGGCTATTGGAAGGGGTGAGGTTTGGGTTGAGCACTGCGCGGAGTTGCCTCCAACGCCAACTTTAACTCTCGACAACTATACTCACCTTCTTATTCCCGATGTCGCCCTACAGAAGGGTCGTATCGCACGACGTCTCCTTGCGGAGGTGTGTGATATATGGAGTGACAATGGATATGGGTTATCCGACGCGGAGAGAGTTGCAAATATCAAAAAAAATCGCCATATTGCGCGTGTCGAACAGATCGAGTGGATCGGCAGCTACGACACGAAGATCGCGCGACGAGAGTTAGCATCAAGAGCCATCGACCGCGCGCAGATCCTCAAACGCGAATTTAACCACTCGATAGAGCGAATAACCAAGCAGCTAAAGATAAAGGAGGGTGGCACGCGACGTATCGTATTGACGACCATCGCAGGGCAGCAGATAATGATTATATTAAAGGGGTGATAAGGGGTGATAAGGGTTACGATCATAGGTAGTGGTAACGTCGCAGAGGCGTTGGCTATAGCGCTCTCGGGGTGTGATGGCGAGGTGTTGCAGTTGGTGGAGGTTGCGGGGCGCAACGAAGAGCGTCTAGTGCAGATCTCTCAAATAACAGGTTGTCGGACCTCCAACATCGAGAACCTCGCTGAGGCTGACATCTACATCTTATCGGTCAGTGACGACACGATCGAGAACCTCGCACATAGCTTAATACGTCCCGCAGAATCGCTCCTCGTCCACACTGCAGGCTCAGTGCCGATGGGGGAGTTGGATGGGGTTATATACCCTATGCAGAGCTTCACGAAGGGTCGCAGGGTTAACTTTCGTGAAGTTCCACTGTTCATAGAGGGTGACTCCCCGGTGATCGCCGCCGTGGCAAATGCAATAAGCAGTAATGTCATCGAGATGAGCTCCGAGAGGCGTAAAACCCTACACCTAGCCGCAGTGTTCGCCTGTAACTTCACCAATGCAATGCTCACCGCGACACACGAAATTCTCTCGCAGGAGGATATCCCGTACGATCTCTATCGACCGCTCGTCGAGGAGACAATATCCAAAGCATTCACATCAACACCTCACGAAGCACAGACCGGTGCGGCACGCCGTGGTGATATGAAGATTCAGTCTCGACACGTTGAGATGCTACGTCACGACGAAAATCTAACTCAGATATATAAAATAATAAGCAAATACATATGGGAAACTTCAAAGAAGATATAGCACTATGTCAAGCGTTAGTGCTCGACGTCGATGGCGTCCTAACCGATGGCGGAATAACCCCCACACTCGACGGAGACTTCATCCGCACCTACAACGCTAAGGATGGATATGCCGTAGCCTACGCCATCAAGATGGGTTATAAGGTGTGTGTCATCACGGGTGGACGAGGTGAGAATCTACGCCACAGAATGGAGATGCTCGGGGTCAAAGATCTATATATCGACTGTATGGATAAACGCGCTGCAATAGAGGAGGTTGTTGCGAAATATGATATCTCACTCGAAAATGTAATCTATATGGGTGATGACATCCCCGATCTGGAGTGTATGCGAATGGTCGGTATGCCAGTTGCTCCACGCGACGCCGCGATGGAGATCCTCGAAACAGCGAGATATGTAAGTGAGTTTGATGGAGGCAGAGGCTGCGTACGCGACATTATCGAACAGTGGCTTCGCTCGCACGGTAAGTGGGCTATCAACTCAATTGGCGTGACGGGAACACACATCCCGTCACGCTAGAACTCTCCTTAAGGAGAAAAAGCCTACTTTGTCTCTGTGGTTTTTTTTTCTTCTGGAGTAATGGATAACGAAAATGGGATTGTGAACTTTAACCTCACACACTCCCCATTGCTCATTGGAGAGCTCCACTTGGGTGACGAAAGGAGTACGCGTGTAGCCTCCGCAGACAACAGTTCGTTGGAGGAGGAGAGGATCTCAACATTTGTGAGAGATCCATCCTTCTCGATGATAAACGACGCAACGACTCGTCCCGAATAGTCCTTGGTTGCTAGCTCTTTAGGGAACACAAACTCCGCCATACACCAATTACGAAATGAGGAAAGATTCTCGCCGTTGAATGTGGGCATCGTATCAACGAAGAGATATGGCTCATCGTTATCTTCGCTCTTCATAACGGGTGTTTTCGAGTTGTCCACAACAGTAACATCCGAAACCCTCTTCGATACCTTTGCAACAATAGGTGTCGAGAGTAGCGTCAGTGCTAAGACGGACATAGGAATGACGTATAGGCACTTTGCCGCCGCCATTGGGGATGTTTTTTTCTTTAACATCATAGTGATTCGATTTTTAAGGTTACTGTGATTGAGAGTGTTGGAGATCGATGCGAGGCGAGAACCAACACTCGTTTTTATTAATAATAGTTGATAGTTTTTTATATTTACCCCACGCGCAATGACCGACTCGTCGGCGCAATACTCGTGTACCTGCTGTAACGCGCGCTTCACCAACCACGACGCAGGGTTGAACCATAACACAATAGTCGTTAGGTTTGCGAAGAGAATATCCCACGAGTGTCGCTGTACGACGTGCGAGAGTTCGTGTAAGATGATCTCTCGACACCCCTCCTCAAGATCCCTTCGGGATACAACCACACTCCGAAACCAACTGAATGGAGGAATCTTCTGATCGTGAAGAAGATAACGCACCGAGAAATCAATGCCCAACTGCTGCTCATACTCTCTGAATAGATCTTTTTCGGGTGTTGATGGAATTTTAGATATAAGCCTTAAGAGCGAGTAATGTAACCTTAGGTTGTGTCAGTACCCAAACGACCCCAACCAAATAGATCCCAAACACTATATTCACCATCAGCTCCAACCACCTAACACCCTGCACCATCTCGACCTCCATCTCAGAGACCTCGACAGAAGCGTCAAGAGTTGTTAGAGACCTTCCCACCTCGCCACCACCGATTGCTAGAGGTAGCAAAAATGAGGCTACAATCGTCGACAACCAGATATAACGATTTAGCTTGTGGTAGGTGTCGCGCGCCAAAAAGAGAGTGTTGAAAAGATAAAATACCCCCATAAATAGAGCAACCTCTATAAGATATATAACGACCTCTCCAATTGTCATAATCTCCCCTCCCGATCAATTAGGTCCAACAACTCTCGTAGCTCCTCGGTCGATATCTCACGACTCTCGACCAATGTCGAGACAACAGAGGATATCGAATTGTCGTAATATCGACCAATAACATCCTTTAGCGTCAATGCGCGGAACTGATCGAGCGAGATAATCGGATAGTATTGATGAGTCGAGCCGAAGGCTCTATGAGCTATGTAACCCTTCTCTTCCAACCCTCGAACAACGGTCGAGAGTGTGTTAAAATGTGGTTTGGGGTCATCATACTCCCCGAGGAGCTCTCGAACAAATAGCGCCCCTAAACGCCAAAAATGAGACATAACCTCCTCCTCTTTTGCAGTCAATTTTTTTGTTGAGTTGTTCATTGTTCTGTTCTGTTTTGTGTTAGTATTGCGGTATTTAGTAGATGTTACCACCGCCCTATGTTGTGGGTGGTGAAAGTCTAATTAAATACACCTACACAAAGGTAACTAAATTATTTAGTTTTACAACTATATTTTATAGTTAATATAGAAAAAACAGAAAATTTTAGGACAAACGCACGAAAAACGTCGGGTATCGCGCTAACGCCGCGCGGGCGGCAAGCAAGCTTGAATTTATCTTTATTGCGACAATTATAGGAATGCTTTGCATTACAAAACATTAAGGCATAGCATTTTATGAAAGCAAGCTTTCAACACGCTACACCTTAATGTTTTTATGTCAGCCATCGGCTGACATCCCTATAATTGCCGAATGTAAACCCAGAGTGTAATATTACAGTACTTTAGCGCATTGCAAAGATAGAATAGCTCCGCGGAGAGCCCTCCGCCGCCGCCCGCGCAGGGCAGTGGTAGAGATTATTAACGCATCAGTACTAGATTTAATTTGATAGGAAGAGCGATATTATCAATCGCCACAAACCTCGAATCCAAGTTGTTTTATAGCATTAATCACGTCACTCTTTGGAGTCTCGCCCTCTACTTCGACTATGCCACTCGACAGCTCAGCTGTGACTGAGTTAACGTTATGAAGAGCCATTACAGCCTTTTCGACATTTGCTTTGCAGTGGTTGCAACGCATACCTGTAACTTTGAATCGTTGTATTGTCACCTCCTTTATTGCAGGGGTGGGAGACTCTTTTTTGCGAAATTTGAGAATATAGGCATTGATTAAAAGCGCAACAAATAGAATAGAAGATCCTGTTTGCCACCATGCTGCACCATCACCACACTCATTGCAGCTGTTAATTACCGACAATTTAGCTGTAAACCACTCGGCTGGCAACATAAAGTCAATAAGTGCAGCGAAGCCAATAGCCCCTCCAATAATACTCAACAGATATAATATTGTAGTTCGTGTCCCGAGTACTTTTTTGACCACGGCTAATGTAGCGACGTTTGTTGCAGGACCAGCCATTAAGAAGATAAGTGCTGCACCGGGTGATATTCCTTTTAGGAGGAGCGACAACGCTATAGGAATTGAACCTGTCGAGCAGATGTACATAGGTATGGAGAGTAATAATACGATTAAGATGTTAATGACGTAGTAATTACCTAAAGTTTCAAATATGTTTGATGGCACAAAGACAGTTATTGCAGCAGCCACAATAAGACCGATAGACAACCACTTGCCAAGGTCTTGTAACATATCGACAAACCCATACCTAAAGGCGTCAATAATAGTTAGTTGTTTAGTCTCTGACGACTCCATATTCCTCTTAGCAGCAGCACTCTTTTCACCTGAGAATCTATCCACCAATAGACCTCCTATAATACCAACGATAAGAGCTACGATGGGTCTGATGATTGCAAAAGGTAATCCGAGGAGTCCATAAGTAGCCAATATTGAATCTACACCAGTTTGAGGTGTAGCGATCAGGAACGACGCTGTAGCGCCATTTGAAGCCCCCTCTTTTTTGAGTGACATAGCTGTCGGTATCACGCCACAGGAGCATAAGGGTAGTGGCACACCAAAAAGAGCCGACAGAGCTACGGACTTAAACCCCTTTTGGGAGAGGTATCTACTAAATGTTCTCTTAGGGACGTAGACGTGAAGTAATCCGGCAACGAAAAAACCTAACAGTAGGTAGGGCGACATTGCGTTTAGGATGTTTAGTAGTTCGTTGAGGTATTGCATAGTTTCTTAGATTTTATTTGGCTTTAATAGTTCCACTCTCTACTATCTATCATCGTTGATACTACCCACGTGAGGCAATAACCTACTCTCTCTAAACTCGCGCCTTACCCTCGCAGTATGTACACCTTTTCACGCCGCTCTTGTCGGTGTGGAAGTCGGGCTTTACATCCTCTGTCGCGGTGATGCAACGACGATTCGTACAGCGTAGACCCTCTGCGTTGAGCTCTCCAAATGTGTGGTTGTCGAGGCTTCGGTCCTGCCACTCGAAGAGTTTACAGATAAGTGCCATACGGACGAATTTTCCATTTTCGACCTGACGGAAGTATGCTGCACGGGGATCTTGATCTACCTCCTGTGTGATTTCGTTGACACGAGGGAGTGGATGGAGAATTGTGAGGTCTGACTTCGCAGGGATCAACTTCTCGGGGGTTAGGATAAATGAATCCTTCAACCTGTCGAACTCATCTTCGTCGAAGAATCGTTCTTTCTGCACACGAGTCATATAGAGGATGTCGAGCTCTCCCATTACCTCCTCCATCGTCTCCACTTCACGGAACTCTATAGACGACTCTTCCGAAAAGTCTTGTAACATATAGTCTGGAAGTTGAAGTTCCTTGGGTGCGATCAAGATAACCTTGATACCCTCATAGCGAGCCAACGCCTTGATGAGTGAGTGCACCGTACGACCGAACTTAAGGTCTCCACAGAAGCCAATTGTGTGACCACTCAAGCGACCCTTTTCACGTTTGATTGTGAGCAGGTCGGTGAGAGTCTGTGTTGGGTGGGCGTGCGACCCGTCACCAGCATTTATGACGGGTATCGACCCATAGCGCGATGCAACCAATGGAGCACCCTCCTTGAAGTGGCGCATCGCGATAATGTCGGCAAAACAACTAATGACACGCACCGTATCGGCGACTGTCTCCCCCTTCGATGCCGACGACGACGACGCATCCGAGAAACCAATCACATTACCTCCCAACTCCATCATTGCTGCCGTAAAGCTTAGGCGCGTTCGCGTCGACGGCTCATAGAAGAGTGTCGCGAGCTTCTTGCCGCGGCAGATGTTGCTATATTTCTCGCGGTCGGCGATAATATCCTCCGCAAGTGCGATGATCTGGTCGGTCTCTTGAACCGAGAGGTCGGTTGGGTCGATTAGGTGGCGCATAGTTATTTTTATTTTGTAGGTTTCTTTTTTATTTTGTCATCCAGCTCTCATCGGATGGGTTGTCGCGGAACTGCAACAACTTTGCCTTATCCTCTGGGGCGATATACCCCTCCTCGACTGCCGCCTCTACCAAAGCGTCGAGATTCGAGAGTGAGTAGTTTACAACATTCGCTGCGGCGAGACGATCCAGCCCCTTCTTCATTCCGTAGGTGAAGATACTTGCGATACCCAAAACCTCTGCTCCAGCCTCACGAAGTGCATTTACCACATCTATACACGATCCTCCTGTCGAGATTAGATCCTCGATAACGACAACTTTCTGACCCTTTTCCAAGCGACCCTCGATCTGGTTGCCACGTCCGTGATCTTTCGATCCACTGCGTACATAACCCATCGGAAGCCCCATAATTGTGGCTGTGATAGCTGCGTGTGCAATACCTGCTGTAGATGTACCCATCAACACCTCTGCCTCGGGGAACTTCTCTGTTACGATCTTTGCCAAACCTGCCTCTACGTGGTCGCGAACATCTGTATGGCTCAACGTTAGGCGGTTGTCACAGTAGATTGGACTTTTGATGCCACTAGCCCAAGTGAATGGATCTTGTGGTCGAAGAAATACTGCGCGGATTGACAGTAGATCTCTTGCTATGCTTTTTTCCATATTATTTTTGATATTTTGTTGTTTACTCTCCCAAAAACTCTGCTACGCAACGCTCATACGCTGCAACAGGGTCAATAGCTGCTGTGATAGGACGTCCCACCACAATATAATCTGAACCTATTTCGCGTGCTTTCAGAGGTGTTGTGACACGAACTTGATCGGCAACCTCGCCATCCGCAAAGCGGATACCCGGCGTTACAGTCAAGAATTCAGCTCCGCAAGCCTCGTGCACCAACTCAGACTCCAGCGGAGAGCAGACAACACCATCGAGACCTGCCTCACGTGCATTTTTTGCGTAGTGAACAATCGTATCACCGATTGTTGCTCCGATCAATAGGTCACGTTGCATACGCTCCTCGCTTGTTGAGGTAAGCTGTGTGACAGCCAACAGAAGTGGACGCGTACCATCGGGGCGTGTGAGACCCTCGACAGCGAACTTCATCATCTCGATAGTTCCCGCAGCGTGGAGGTTACACATATCTACATTGAGACGCGACAAGACGCTCATCGCCTTCTTTACTGTGTTTGGAATGTCGTGAAGTTTTAGGTCGAGGAAGATTTGATGACCTCTCTCCTTGATCTCTTTGACAATTGCAGGTCCCTCAGCATAGAAGAGCTCCATACCGATCTTAACGAAAGGTTTGCGGCTCTGGTTGCTAAATTTATCGAGGAACGAGAAGGTCTCCTCGGCACTTGCGAAGTCGCAGGCGATGATTACATCTTTTTTCATACTATATTTAATAAGTCTTATTTTATGATTCCAACTATATCACGCAACGAGCTGATACCTAACCTCTCCATCTCCACCGGTAGTGCCTCAATAATCTCTTTGCAGGCGTAGGGGTTGCGCAGATTCTCTGCACCGACCTGTACCGCTGTTGCACCAGCCATCATCATCTCGATGACGTCGCTCGCTGTTGCCACACCGCCACACCCCATAATCGGAATGTTACACGCCTGAGCAACTTGGTAGACCATTCTCAATGCGATTGGGAAGATCGCAGGTCCTGAGAACCCACCCATCTTATTTGCAATCACTGGGCGACGACGCATCGTGTCGATACGCATTCCCAAGATTGTGTTTATCAAACAGATTCCATCTGCACCAGCCTCCTCACACGCTACGGCGATCTCTGCGATGTCGGTTACGTTGGGGCTAAGTTTGATGAATATTGGTTTTGTTGTTGCAGCCTTCACCGCGCGTGTCACCTCCGCAGCGTGCTCTGCCGACGTACCGAAGCTCATACCTCCGTGTTGCACATTGGGGCAACTGATGTTAACCTCAATGATACCCACTTGCTCCTGCTTGTCGATTCTCTCGCAGCAGTATACATACTCATCAACCGAGAAACCACTGATGTTAGCGATCAACGGCTTACGGAAGTAGCTCCTCATCGAGGGGATCACACTCTTAATAACTTTGTCGATACCCGGGTTCTGCAACCCCACCGAGTTAATCATACCATCTCGACACTCCGCAATACGGGGTGTTGGGTTACCGAAGCGTTTCTCTTTGGTTGTCCCCTTGAACGAGATCGAACCCAACATATTGATGTCGTAGAAATCCTTGAACTCCTCGCCAAAACCAAAAGTACCACTAGCCGGGATGATCGGATTATACAACTCCAACCCACACAATGTTACACTTAGATCAAATTTGTTATCGGTTACCATATAATCTCCTCTCTGTCCAACACAGGACCATCTTTACAAATTCTCTTATATCCATACTTCGTCTTGCAGGTGCAGCCGACGCAAGCGCCAAATCCACAACCCATTCGCTCCTCGAAGCTATATTCGCCACCTACGTTAGGGGTTGCGTCGTAGAGTGCCTTGAGCATCGGGATCGGTCCACAAGAGTAGATGAAGTCAAACTCTATGTCGGCAAGTGCTGCCGTCACGAAGCCTTGAACACCCATCGACCCATCGGCTGTAGTCACGACAACTCGAACTCCCAACGCCTCGAACTCCTCGACCATAAACGCCTCTGCCGCAGTGTTGAATCCCAACAATACGGTTGGCTGCTTACCTTCACCCAAGAGCCTCTTCGCCAAGTTATAGAGCGGCGGTATACCGACACCTCCTCCAACAAGTAGTGGGCGGAATCCTCGCATCATCGTGCTGAATCCGTTACCCAGACCCGTCAATATATCGAGTTGCGTACCCTCCGTCATCTGACTCATTGCGGTAGTACCCTCACCTACGACTTTGTAGATGATCGAGATCCACCCATCGCCATAGTCGCTTATCGAGATCGGACGACGTAGGTAGCACCCTGCAATTTCGATGTTGATGAATTGACCCGAAGCAGTAATATATTGGGTATCACCCTCTAGCTTCATCCTATAGATGGAGCTAGTGAGTGATACGTTCTCTGTTACTATATATTTTCCTCTCTTGTACATAGGCTACTCAGCATCAATGGTAGATACTCCGAAGGTGATCTCCTCCAACACGTCGAGTAGAACCTTCACTGTCTCCAACGATGTAAATACTGTTACAGCATTCTCTACCGCAGCACGACGGATGTCATATCCATCGAGACGTGCATTTACTTGATTGATATCGTTGGTGTTGATAATATAGTTTACGTGACCTTGACGCAAGCTCTCGATGATCTCGGTGCTGTTGCTCGATATCTTCGCCCTTGCGCGGGTACGAATGCCGTGGCTACGTAGGAACTCAGCTGTACCCTCTGTCGCCTCGATGTTGAATCCAAGGTCGTAGAACCGTTTTACGAGAAGGAGTGCTGTTGGTTTGTCGTCGTCGGCGATCGTAACCAAGATTGTTCCATAGTTAGCAACTGCCATTCCCGACGACTGCAACGCCTTGTAGAGAGCCCGTGTGAGTCGGTTGTCATATCCGATCGCCTCACCAGTAGATTTCATCTCGGGTGAGAGGTATGACTCCATTCCGCGGATCTTCGCAAACGAGAAGGCTGGTGCTTTGACGAACCATCGCTTTCTCTCAGCGCCGATAGTCTCGGTGATGCCTTGATCGCGGAGTGAACGACCCAAGATAACCTGTGTCGCGATATCCGCCATATGAACACCCGTAGATTTCGACAAGAATGGAACTGTACGTGACGAACGTGGATTTACCTCGATCACATATACCTCCTCTTTCTCATCCAAGATGAACTGTATATTATATAGACCGATGATTCCGATACGCAGACCCAACGCCTTTGTATACTCAACGATCTTATCCTTTACACTCTGGCTAACCGAGAAGGTAGGGTAGACACTTATAGAGTCTCCCGAGTGGATACCCGTCTTCTCGACGTGCTCCATAATACCGGGGATATAGACATCCTTTCCGTCGCAGATTGCATCAACCTCCAACTCCTTACCCATAATGTAACGGTCAACCAAGACTGGTGAATCAACATTTACCTCTACAGCCGAGATTAAGTAGTGACGCAGACGCTCCTCGTTGCTCACGATCTGCATCGCGCGACCTCCCAACACGTAGCTAGGACGCACCAAAACAGGGTACCCAATACGGCTTGCCGCAGCGACACCATCCTCGATGTTAGTTACCGCCTCAGCCTCGGGCTGTGGGATTCCCAACTCCTCCATAATCTTCTCGAAGCAGCCACGATCCTCAGCGTTGCGGATAGCCTCGACATCTGTTCCGATGATTGGCACACCCAACTTCGACAATGGCTCAGCAAGGTTGATCGCGGTCTGACCTCCAAGCGATACGATTACACCCTTTGGTTTCTCGTAGTCGAGGATATTCATTACATCCTCAATCATCAATGGCTCGAAGTATAGTTTGTCGGATGTTGTATAATCTGTCGATACTGTTTCGGGGTTATTGTTGATGATGATCGCCTCGTATCCCGCCTCGCGGATCGACCATATAGCGTGAACCGTAGAGTAGTCGAACTCCACACCCTGTCCAATACGGATAGGTCCCGAGCCAAGAACTACGATCTTCTCACGATTGCTGACGATAGACTCATTCTCCGACTCATATGTCGAGTAGAAGTATGGTACATAAGAGCTGAACTCACTCGCGCAGGTGTCGATCATCTTAAAGATAGGGTAGATACCCTCGCTCTTACGAAGAAAGTACATATCCGATTCGCTCTTGCCCCACAACATTCCGATATATTTATCCGAGAAGCCCATCTTCTTTGCATCCTTCAGAGTCTCGATGTCGCCTACGTTGCTCGCAACGACCTTTTCGAAATCGATGATGTTACGGAACTTTTCGAGGAAGAACATATCAATCTTAGACGCATTGTAGATCAGACCCAAGTCGATACCGATACGGATTAACTGCGCCACAGCGAAGAGTCTATCATCTGTACCCTCCTTGATATACTGCAACATATCGTCTGCCGACATACGGTCGAACTTCTTGTGGTAGAGGTGGCACACGCCAGTCTCCAACGAACGGATAGCCTTCAATATAGACTCCTCCATCGTGCGACCCACAGCCATAACCTCTCCCGTAGCCTTCATCTGTGTACCGAGGCTATTAGATACGTCGGTGAACTTGTCGAATGGGAAGCGAGCGATCTTCGACACCACATAGTCCAACGCTGGCTCAAACGATGCCGGAGTGTTGGCAATGCGGATCTCGTGAAGGTGCATACCCACAGCGATCTTTGCACTAACGCGTGCGATTGGGTATCCCGTAGCCTTCGACGCCAAAGCTGACGAGCGCGACACACGTGGATTTACCTCAATCAAATAGTATTGGAACGAGAGCGGATCTAACGCAAACTGAACGTTACAACCTCCCTCGATCTTAAGCTCGCGGATCAACTTCAACGAAGAGTCTCGCAACATTTGATACTCCTTATTTGTAAGGGTCTGGCTCGGAGCGACAACCACAGAGTCTCCCGTGTGGACTCCCACAGGGTCGATATTCTCCATATTACATACTGCGATAGCGGTGTTGTTTGCGTCGCGCATCACCTCATACTCGATCTCCTTGTACCCCTTGATGCTCTTCTCGACCAAAACCTGACTAACAGGTGAGAGTGCCAACGCCGTACGCATCATATCGCGTAACATAGGCTCGTCGTCGGCAAAACCACCTCCTGTTCCACCCAACGTAAAGGCTGGACGTAACACAACGGGGTAACCGATCTCCTTAGCTGCAACAACAGCCTCCTCGATAGTGGTTGTGATGACCGATGGCAACACTGGCTCACCCAATCTCTCACACAACTCCTTGAAGAGCTCACGATCCTCCGCCATCTCGATACTCTCGAACGATGTACCAAGAATCTCAACTTGACACTCCTTCAACACACCCTTCTTAGCCAACTGAACAGCTAAGTTAAGACCTGTCTGACCTCCCAAGCCGGGGATAATTGCATCGGGGCGCTCATAACGGATGATCTTCGCAACATACTCCAATGTCAATGGCTCCATATACACCTTGTCGGCGATATGGGTATCTGTCATAATTGTCGCTGGGTTCGAGTTGACGAGGAC
The DNA here is from genome assembly GCA_047174765.1 of Rikenellaceae bacterium. Taxonomy (GTDB): domain Bacteria; phylum Bacteroidota; class Bacteroidia; order Bacteroidales; family Rikenellaceae; genus Alistipes. The sequence continues at coordinate 23,047 of JBCQTT010000001.1, forward strand.
TACTTCATATCCCTCCTCCTTGAGAGCGAGACACGCCTGTGTTCCCGAGTAGTCGAACTCCGCTGCTTGACCAATCACGATCGGACCAGATCCGATCACCATCACTTTCTTTATATCTGTACGTTTAGGCATTTTTGTGCTCCTCCATCATTTTAATAAACTTATCGAAAAGGTATGTGCTATCGTTTGGACCCGGCGCACTCTCGGGATGGTACTGTACCGAGAACACCATATCCTCCTTACACTCAACACCCTCAGAGGTATTGTCAAGAAGATTGTAGTGTGTCGACTCTAGGCGTGTGTTCTTCAGCGAGTCGGTGTCGACTGCGAAGCTGTGGTTCTGACTTGTGATCTCCACCTTGCCACTCTCGATGTGGAGAACAGGGTGGTTACCGCCGCGGTGTCCGAACTTCATCTTAAACGCCTTCGCTCCATACGCCAACGCAATCATCTGGTGTCCCATACAGATTCCGAAGATTGGCAACTTTCCTCTCAGCTGCTTAACCAACTCAATAACTGGTGTCACATACTCCGGGTTGCCCGGTCCGTTCGAGAGGAATACTCCATCGGGCTTCAACGCCATAATCTCCTCCAACGGAGTGTCGAATGGAAGAACCGTCACGTTACACCCCTTTTGGTTGAGGCAACGGATGATGTTGTGTTTGATTCCGCAGTCGATAGCAACCACATCGTATTGATGGTTTGCCGTACGCGAGAACCAACGCTTCTTACAACTAACACGAGAGACCATATCGGTGCGTATCTCCGAGTTTTTGATCGTCTCCAACGCCTCCTCAAGCGGTGTCTCAGCGTTGGTAATCAATACTCGCTGCGACCCCTCGTCGCGGATGATACGTGTGATCTGACGTGTGTCGACCCCCTCGATAGCTGGGATCTGATGCTCCTCCAACACCTCGTTTAGTGTTTTGGTGTAGCGGAAGTTCGACGGGCTGTCGTTGTACTCCCTAACGATCATACCTCCGATAGTTGGAAACTTCGTCTCATAATCCTCCTCGGCAGTACCGTAGTTACCGATGAGGGGGTAGGTCATAACCACGATCTGATCGGTGTACGATGGATCGGATAGGATCTCTTGATATCCCACCATCGAGGTGTTGAATACCACCTCGCACACTGCGTCACGATCAGCTCCAAAGCCGTAGCCATAGAACTCGCGCCCATTCTCAAGGACAATTTTCTTGTTGTAAGCTCTCATTATTACTATTATGTTATTTGTTCTCTCTATATACAATCTCTCCGTCGACCATCGTCATCTTGGTGCGACCTGCGACCTCCATCCCCTCAAGGGGTGTCGCCCGACCCATCGAGACAAACTCCGATGGATCTATCTTAAATCTCTCATTGAGGTCGAACGCCACCAAGTCGGCAACCGCCCCAACCGCAATCTCTCCTTTGGGGAGTCTAAAGATCTCTCTCGCGCGGCTCGACATAAGCTCCATCAACCTCGCAAACGAGATCAACCCCGACTCCACAAGGTGTGTGTAGCTCGTCGCAAACGATGTCTCGATGCCCACAACCCCGAAGGCACTCATCTCCAATCCGCGGCTCTTCTCATCCTCGGAGTGTGGTGCGTGGTCCGTAGCTATTGCGTCAATCGTCCCATCCACAACACCTCGAAGTAGTGCTTCGCGATCCTCCACCGAACGTATCGGAGGGTTCATCTTAAATCGTCCCTCCTCTTGGAGGTTTTGATCTGTTAGGATCAAGTAGTGGGGGGCAGTCTCGCAACTAACTCTCAATCCGCGACTCTTCGCCTCGCGAATTAACTCTACACTCTCCTTTGTCGAGATGTGGCATACGTGGTACTCGACCCCTGTGCTCTCCACCATCTCAATATCTCGTTTCACCTGTGCCCACTCGCTCTCGGAGCAGATACCTCGGTGTCCATTTGCTTTACAATACTCTCCGTCGTGGATGTAACCCTTGAAGAGTAGATCATCCACCTCACAGTGTGCCACGATAGGTTTGTCGACCCTCGCCGCCGCCACCATCGCCTCACGCATCAACTCACCACTCTGTACTCCGCGCCCATCGTCGGAGAATCCTCCACACATTGGAGCTAACGACTCCATATCGACCAACTCACCACGTCCCTTTTGCCCTAACGTAATTGAGGCGTAAGGTATTACCCTCACCACTGCGTCGCGATCAATAATATCAATCTGCTGTTGCAAATGCTCCACCGAATCGGGTGCAGGCGAGAGGTTTGGCATCGAGAAGATAGTTGTCACCCCACCTCGTGCTGCTGCCGCCGTACCGCTGGCGATTGTCTCCTTGTGCGAAAAGCCCGGCTCACGCAGATGAACGTGTGGGTCAACAAGTCCCGGAACGAGGGTGCAACCTGCAAGGTCGACCACCTCGAAATCCGCTGTTTCGGGGCTATGTCCGGGGGATAAAATGGCTGTAATAATTCCATTTTCGACCACTATGTCACCCCTCTTAAACCCCTCTGGAGTGAAGTATTGCGCGCCTCTGAGTACTTGTTTCATCTTGTTTGTCTTTTTAGGCAAAAAAAAAGTAACCAAACGGCTACCCTCTCAACTTAAAACAACAACTCCATCCCACCTTGTTGTCGGTGATCTGCTGAGCCCAAAAAGGCACTCTTAAAGTTATTTGTCCTACATTTCTCATATTCGTTGCAAATGTAGTAATTATTTTTCTGTTATAAAAATAACTCTTTACTTTTTTGCCCAAAAAAAATGGGTGGTCACCCTCGCAACCACCCAACCTCTTTCGTTGAACACAAATTCACACATTTAGTAACTCTTTTAGAGTACAATCCAGACCATATATTTCGTGGTCATACCCCGCTACGTGGTGCACCAACAGATCGTCGTCTGAGTGAGACTCGTCGATCTCAAACTCTAAATCCGAGGGCGTTTGTGTCAGTTGAGTGTAATTTTCTTGTTCGGTGTCGATCTCTGCCATAGGCTACAATGATTTTAATAGATAACTAATTTCTCACTTAACGAGTGGTTCTAGCCAATTATTGCCCCTAAAAGCCCAAAAATAAACAAAAAATTACACTACTCCTCCCAGAGCTTAAACGAGGCAGACCCACCCACATAGGGGCTGTCGCGCCAGCCGTCATAACCCCCATCAAGAGAGAAGGTAAAACGCCCAACGCTTCGACTCACCCCAACTCCAACCCATAGCGATCCGGGGGAGAGTCCTGTCTTGAGAGCCACCTCCCACTCGGGGTTTGTGTAGTAGTTCTGTCGCTCCACCCTGTCGAGTAGAACCAACGATCGTAACTCTACGTTCGAGCCCGACACCTCGGCACTCCATCTCTCTTGCAGTGTGTCTCGAAAGGTGTAGATTGAGTCGACACCTCCCTCCTCAACTTCGATCGAGAGAGGCGTAACCTTCTCATATCGAAGCGTATCTGTTTTGATCTCCACGGACTCTACGTTTCGATCTCGATGGAGTAGAGCAAAAGTGCCCACCGCAATCACAGCTACTAGTATAGCAATCATAGCTACCTGTTTAATTTTCATAATAGATCATTTTGTGTAGTAAATATTTTAATAATTGTTTGTTTGGTTGCCTGTTGAAATAAGAGCTAACCAACTAACAACAAAGATAGTGGTAGGTGGTTGCTCTTTGCAATAGCGATGGGCTTGCAAATCAAATATTTTATACGAAATGCCGCTTAATGGCATAAATAAAAATATATATTTATATTGAGATAATTTGCGCTAATTGTTGTATCTTTGCAGCTTAAGATTTAATTGAAAATGGAGTCATACGAAAGCAACTATCATACACCCGTACTTTGGAGGGAGGCGGTGCAACTACTCGAAATAGATCAAGAGGCAAACAAAGATCAAACCTACTGCGACCTTACATTCGGAGGAGGAGGTCATACTCGCCTAATATTGAGCCAGCTAGGGGTGCAGGGGCAGCTCTACTCCTTCGATCAAGATGCCGACACTCGGGATAACATCCCCGATGATCCTCGATTTCACTATGTGGAGAGTAACTTTCGTTTCTTGCGTGGGGCACTTCGACTACGTGGGGTGGAGCAGGTCGATGGGATACTTGCCGATCTAGGGGTGTCGTCGCACCACTTCGACGCTGTGGAGCGAGGTTTTTCGTTCCGTGGAGATGCGCCACTCGATATGAGAATGAATCAGCGCGGCAAGATCACTGCGGCGGATGTAGTGAATCGTTACACCAACGAGGAGCTAACACGCGTCCTCGGAGAGTGGGGTGAGGTGCAGACGCCGTGGAAGGTGGCGAATTGCATCGTCAAGGCTCGCGCGCTAGCCCCCATCACCACCACCGCAGAGTTGGTTTCCGCGGTAGAGCCCTGTACTCCGAAGGCTGCACCTGCGAAGTTCCTCACCAAACTATTCCAAGGACTACGAATCGAGGTAAACGGGGAGATGGAGGCGCTCAAGATGGCGTTGGAGCAGAGTCTCAAGGTGTTGCGTCCCGGGGGGCGTCTTGTTGTCATATCATACCACTCGCTCGAAGATCGTTTGGTGAAGAACTTCTTTCGCAGTGGCAACTTCGAGGGTAGGGTAGAGCGCGACTTCTACGGTCAGAGTTCAACTCCGTGGCAGATAACAACCCGAAAGGCTATAACCCCCTCGGCAGATGAGCTGGAGCGTAACCCACGCTCTCGCAGCGCTAAGATGAGAGCCGCCATAAAACTCTAATACACATACGAGTATGGATAAACAGAGGACAGATAGCGAGAAGAGAAGATCTAAGAGAGGTCTTTTTTGGCTGCTCATTTCGGGTAATGTTCTGTTGGAGCGCGACATAACACGATACTATGGGCAATTGATTATACTTGCGTCGCTTTTTTTGTTGAGTATCGTGGTTATGTTTTGGTCGCTCCACCTCGATATGCAATACAACACCCTCAATCGTCAACTACAACTCCTGCGCGAACGTAGTGTAAGGATGCAGGAGACCCGTACGATGTGTTCGTCACACCCTGCGGTTGTTGAGGAGTTGAAGCGTCGTAATATAGATTTGCACCCGGCAACAACCTCCGCAACAGTTATTGAGAAGAGAGGATTTTGGAGATAAACACAATGAATAGAGATTCGAAAATAGATCAACACGACCGCCGCGAAATCAAGAGTGACATACTCACTCGTGTTAGATTTTTATATCTATTTTTCATCGTCGCAGCGATTGTGATAACCCTGCGCATAGTGTGGATACAACACTTCTCGAACGACGTAGCAATCAATGCCGATAAGGTTATCCAAGGGCGCATCATACATAACCAGAAGATAAAGGCGCTACGAGGTTCTATCCTGTCGCGAGATGGGGAGGCTCTCGTAACCTCTATATTGAGGTATCAGGTTGAGGTAGATTTCGGAAGTACGGGGTTCGATGACGAGACGGAGTATGAGCGTCAGAGTGACTCTCTCTCGAAGCTTCTCGCACTCTACTTCCGCGACAAGAGCGCAAAAGAGTATAAAAAAATATTCGAGGAGGAGCGCAAAAAACACTACCAACTCACCTATCTCAAAGATACGCTTGTCACACGCTCCGAGGGTTGGCTTAATCGCCTTGTCGACTGGATGCGTGACGAGTCGATGGAGCAGATCAAACTCTACGACACAATCCGCGACCACAAGAGGGTGTCAATCTTCCCCAAAGCGGTCGACTACGCCGAGTGGCAGACCCTGCGTCACTACCCGATCCTTAACTGGAATATGGGCTTTACCTATAACCTCGTCGACGCGGAGGAGCGAATCTACACCAAAGGTGATGTGGCGAAGCGAACCCTAGGCTCGATCAAGGAGGGTATGGAACAACCCTATGGTATAGATGCCGTTTTTGATAGTTTGTTGAGGGGACGTGATGGAGTTGAGCAACGTCAGCGTATAGCGCGTGGTTTTTATGGGCGTGTTGTGGGTGGAGAGAGTCAAGAGGCTGTCAATGGACACGACATTGTGACGACTCTCGATAGTCGAATTCAAGATATTGTCCACGCAGCGCTCCTTAAGCAGGCGGAGAAATATAAAGTCGACTGGGGAACAACCGTTGTGATGGAGGTTGCGACGGGCGACATTCTAGCAATGTCGAATGTTAAACGTATGAATAGTGGTCGTTACGAAGAGGAGCGAAATCACGCTATTGGTGCGAGATCCGAACCCGGTTCAACATTTAAGTTGGCGGCGATGATGGCGCTCTTGGAGGATGCTAAGATGCCCACGTCGCAGATCTATAACTCGGAGAATGGAAATAGAGTCTATGTTGGAAAGGTTCAGGTTGAGGACTCCCACGCCGGGGGATACAATGTAAATCTTCATAAAGCCTTCATAGAGTCGCTTAATGTCTACTTTACTAAGGCGATAAACGACCACTACCGAAGTGATCCCAACAAATATGTTAACTTCCTGAGATCTATAAATCTCGATAGCACTGTTGGGTTGGATATTTACGGAGAGCCGACCCCGATAATATTTGACAAAAGTTCGGATAAATGGTCCGACGACGCGACACTTATTTATATGGCGTATGGTTATGCTTTGGAGCTCTCGCCGATACAGATTCTGACGCTCTACAATGCCGTTGCAAATAATGGTAGAATGGTTGCGCCACGACTCATTAAGGAGATCAAGCACGAAGGTCGCATAGTGGAGCAGTTCGAAACAAAGGTTATCAAAGAGAGGATCTGTTCACAATCGACCCTCGACACGCTGCGCCATTATCTCACAGATGTCGCCAACAAGAAAAATGGTACGGCATATCCCTATCTTGGGCACTTCAACGACTTTTCGGTGGCGGCAAAGACGGGTACGGCACAGTTTGCACAGGATGGGTATACCCACGATGATGGTATCTATATTAGTTCGATGGTAGGGTATATCCCAGCCGAAAATCCCAAATATAGTGTCATCACAACCTTCAGAGTCAATGTAAAGAATACACGCAACATATATGGAGGAGCTCTAGCTGGTCCAGTGCTTCGAGATGTTATGCAGCAACTCTACAACGGCGAGAATGAGTGGCAAACTCACCTTGAAACACTTCAAGGTGATAGCTCGCCGAGCAATATAAAAAGTGGCGACATAGCCTCGATACGACGTGTGGCAAGCGAACTGAGCCCCAATTCGAAGAGAATCAACAAACGTCAAGGGTGGGGAGAGGTCGTCTACGACTCACTTAACCGTGTTACGGTTAAGGATATGGAGTTCGAGGAGGGTGTTATGCCTAATCTTGTTGGGTTTGGACTTCGTGATGCCATCTTTTTGTTGGAGAGCCGAGGCATTAGGGTTAAGTTCGAGGGTACAGGCGCTATTTGGCGACAGAGCCTAAAGGCTGGTAGTAAATTGGAAAAAGGTAGCGTGGTTACACTCTACCTACGATAGATAAGAGTATGAAAATTAAAGATATAATAGATCGTGTCGACACCATATCTGTGGTTGGAGAGGTAGACGATACGTTGAATATAAACTCTCTCTCTTTTGATTCGCGGAGTGTGGAGCGCGGTTCTTGCTTCTTTGCTATTCGTGGCACGCGGTGCGATGGACATAACTTCATTGCGGCAGTTGTTCGTGGTGGAGCATCGGTTGTTGTCTGTGAGGAGATGGTGGAGTGCGATCACGTTGAGGCGGATGTATGTTTTGTGGTGGTGGAGTCGAGCGAGCGGGCGATGGCGGATGTGGCGCGACTCTTCTACGGAGACCCGAGCCGCGAAATCGAACTTGTCGGGGTGACCGGCACAAATGGAAAGAGCACTACTGCGACACTCCTAGCTGACCTCTTCGAGGAGTTAGGTTATAAAACTGGACTTATCTCAACCGTCACATATCGTATCGCAGGCAATTACTTCACCTCAACTCACACAACCCCCGACACGATACGCCTCAATGCTATGTTGAGGCAGATGGTCGACGCTGGGTGTAGCTACTGTTTTATGGAGGTGTCTTCACACTCGATTGTTCAAGAGCGTATTGCAGGGTTCACATTTGCGGGGGCAATATTTACGAACCTCACGCACGATCATCTCGACTACCACGGTACATTTATGGAGTACCTCAAAGCTAAGAGGTCGCTCTTCGATAGATTACCGAAGGGGTCGTTCGCGGTGGTAAATGTGGATGATCGCAATGGCGAGGTGATGGTGCAGAACAGCAGGGCAAAGGTTGTGAAATACTCCTCTCGCAGAGTTGCCGACCACACGGGGCGTGTTGTCGAGATGCACTTCGACGGTATGTTACTCTCGATTGATGGGCGTGAGTTGTGGGTCAAACTCATCGGAGGGTTTAATCTTCACAATCTCCTTGCTATCTACTCCACGGCGTTGGAGTTGGGTATGAGTTCCGACGAGGTGTTGGTTGCGATGAGTCGTCTAGAGTCGGTTCGCGGTCGCTTCGAGAACTTCGCGGCAGCTGGAGGGCGTACGATAATCATCGACTACGCCCACACACCCGACGCACTGAAAGTTACACTCTCGACAATCGGTGAGATGACAAAATCAACAGGTTGTAAAATAATCACTGTCTGTGGCTGTGGGGGTGATCGCGACCGCGAAAAGCGCCCCGATATGGCACGTATAGCCTATAATGGCTCATCGACAGCGATCTTTACATCCGACAACCCTCGCAACGAGAATCCGGAGTCGATCCTCGAAGATATGGTCGTAGGGGTGTTGCAAATTGGTCGCTCCGCGGAACATCGGTGGCTCAAAATTACCGACCGCGCGGAGGCTATTCGCACGGCAGTAATGTTGTCGGAGGATGGCGATGTTATACTGATCGCAGGCAAGGGGCACGAAACATATCAAATCATTGGAGAGTCGCGCCACCACTTCGATGACCTCGAAGAGGCAAAACAGGCAGTTACCCAATATCTAAAATAATCGAAACCAAAGAAATATTCAATCCAAATTTATGTTATACCATTTTATCAAACAGCTCCAAGAGTGGGGCGTAACCTTCCCCGGAGATGGGGTTTTTGACTTCTTGTCATTCCGTGCTACGATGTCGATTGTTGTGGCACTCGCGATAACAATCATCTTTGGTGGTCGTATTATCCGTTTTATGCAGCGCCGCCAGATCGGCGAGGAGATCCGCGACCTTGGGCTCGAAGGACAGCTCCAAAAAAAGGGTACACCCACAATGGGCGGATTGATGATCCTCCTAGCGATTGTTGTGCCGACACTTCTCTTTGGTCGCCTCGACAACATATACATCATCCTAATGCTTATAACCACCCTCTGGTTGGGTGTTATTGGGTTTTTGGATGACTACACCAAGGTGTTCCTGAAAAATAAGGAGGGTCTGAGCGGTAAAGTCAAAATAATAGGTCAAGTTGGTTTGGGATTTATTGTGGGCACGACGATGTGGTACTCCCCCGACATCGTGATACGCGAAAACCTAGCACAACCAATCGAGACACTAATCCTCAACGAAGATGGTACTACGGAGAGTTCAACAAGCGTGCGCCTAGTCCTCGACACCGAGAACCAAAAGAGTACCCGTACAACTATCCCATTCCTCAAAGAGAATAGGTTCGACTATGGTAGCCTCACTGGAAACAACAACCCCCTAACATTTATCCTCTACGTCCTAATAGCAACATTTATCGTAACGGCAGTCTCGAATGGTGCAAACCTAACCGATGGTCTCGACGGATTGGCGACGGGTGTCTCAGCACCGATTGTTGCGACGTTGGGTGTGTTGGCGTACCTCTCGGGGCACATCGTCTATGCCGACTACCTCAACATAATGTATATTCCTCATAGTGGTGAGTTAGTGGTCTTTGCGGCGGCTATGTTTGGAGCTCTTGTCGGTTTCTTGTGGTATAACTCATACCCGGCACAGATTTTTATGGGTGACACCGGCTCACTCGCAATAGGAGGTATCATTGCGGTATTTGCACTCTGCATCCGCAAGGAGCTACTTCTGCCACTACTCTGTGGGGTGTTTTTGTTGGAGTCTCTGTCGGTTATGATTCAAGTGGGTTACTTCAAATATACGAAACAAAAATTTGGTGAGGGGCGTCGCGTATTCCTTATGGCACCACTCCACCACCACTTCCAACGAAAAGATGTGTTCGAGACAAAGATCGCTATTCGATTCTGTATCATCTCGATCCTCTTGTCGGCACTAACAGTAGCAACTCTTAAAATGCAGTAATAACTATGAAAAAGAAGATTGTAGTTCTTGGCGGAGGCGTGTCGGGTTATGGCTCGGCTATTCTAGCAAAAAAGGAGGGGTTCGATGTACTCCTTTCGGATCGTGGGGCGCTCGACCCCCGATATATTTCACTACTCGATGAGTGGGGAGTAGAGTATGAGCAGGGAGAGCACTCCGTGGAGCGAATACTCGAAGCCGACGAGGTGATAAAGTCGCCCGGTATTCCCGACAAAGCACCACTTGTTGTGGCGCTACGCGAGAGGGGGATTCCAATAATTTCAGAGATTGAGTTTGCGGGTCGCTACCTTCGCGGAGCACGCACGATATGTATCACTGGGTCGAATGGCAAGACAACTACCACATCCCTAATCTATAAAATCCTCTGTGACGCAGGCTACTCTGTGGCTTTGGGGGGCAACATCGGGGAGAGTTTCGCCTACTCTGTTGCTACACGAGATGTTGATTGGTATGTGTTGGAACTAAGCTCGTTTCAGCTCGATGGTATGTATGAGTTCCGTGCCGACGTTGCGGTGCTGCTCAACATCACTCCCGACCACTTGGATCGCTACGACTACAAATTCGAAAACTACATCGCCTCGAAGATGCGTATCGAGCAGAATCAATGCGAGGGCGACCACTTTATCTACTTCGCCGAAGATTCCAACATAACCCCAACCGGGAGGGCTCAACGACATACATTCTCAAATGCGGAGATAGATCCTCAAGGTGTGGTTCTCGTCGAGGGCACAGCGCTCTACACACGTCAACTACAGATACCCGGTCTACATAATAGCCTCAATGCCCAAGCCGCACTCCTTGCCGCCCAAGCTGCCGGAGTTGCCGGGGAGAGCATCGTCAAGTCGATCTACGAATTTTCACCCGTGGAGCATCGACTCGAACCCGCAGGAGAGATCGACGGCATAGAGTATATCAACGACTCCAAGGCTACAAATGTAGATTCGACGTGGTATGCCCTCGAATCAATGACAACGCCAACAATCTGGATCGCCGGCGGAACAGACAAAGGAAACGACTACACACCTCTCTTGGAATTGGCTCGCAACAAAGTCAAGGCTCTCATCTGTATGGGTCTCGATAACGCAGCGCTTATCGCGGCATTCGAGGGTGTCGTGCCAACAGTTATCTCCACCTCGTCGTTGGAGGAGGCAATGACGGTGGCACGTAGTATAGCTGAGTTGGGAGATCGGGTACTTCTATCTCCAGCCTGCGCCTCTTTCGACCTATTCAAGAACTACGAAGATCGTGGACACCAATTCAAAGGGTGGGTGGCACAAAAGGGGTGAAAATGATAATAATAACTCAAACAGATTCTTAGTTAAGCCCATCAACAATCAATAACTCCGTTTTTATAAAGCTATGGCTCGAAAATACTCTGTCCGAACACTGCGACACATCGCCGCAACACGCCAAACAATCAAGAATATAACCCCCACCCAGAGTTGGTTTCGGGGGGATCGCGTGTTGTGGATTATCATTGCAGTGCTCTCAATTGTTTCGGTTTTGGTGGTCTATTCTTCGACCGCAAAGATGGCGTATGACGATGCAGCGATAAAATCAACATCACAATTTCTTCAACAACAAATTGGTTCACTCATCTTTGGAGCTATCGCCCTCTTCGCCTCCGCTTATCTCTTTAGTTCTCGGTTTTACAGGGGCTTTGCACCGTGGGCTTATGGGGCGTCGATGATACTCACTGTGGCGGCTTACATCTTTGGTAACGTCACAAATGGCGCAGCGCGTTGGTTGCCATTGATGGGGTTTCAGTTTCAACCCTCCGAGGCTCTCAAAGTGGCGACAATAATGCTCCTCGCGAGACAACTTGCCGCGAGACAAGATAAAATCGAAAAGCTACAAATCATCCCAACGTGGAACATCTTCAACTGGGGACTACCCGAACAGAAGAAGATCATCAACGAGGGGTTCAAACCAATTCTTCTGCCTATGTTGATGGCGTGTGTTGTGATTCTTCCTGCCCACACATCCTCCGCAGTTCTACTCTTTGGGGCATCGATGGTGGTATTGATGATTGGGCGCGTGCGGGTCTCGGAGTTACGTAAAATACTTCTGTTGATGGCTCTGTTGGGAGGGGTCTATTTCCTCGTTGGGGCGGGGCGCTCCGACACCGCAGAGGGGCGTTTGTCGACGTGGATAGAGCTCTGGAGAACCGATCGTAGCGAAGTCGCTACGGAGGATCTCGCCGATACGGAGCGATCAATGATTGCGATGTATAATGGTGGATTAATAGGTGTCGGTCCGGGTAAGTCGGTTATGAGGGTCGAGATGATACACCCCGAGAGCGACTACGCATTTGCATTCTTCGTTGAGGAGTATGGTTCGTTGTTTGCAATTGCGCTGCTACTTCTCTACATATGGATCTTCTTCCGCGCCATCACAATTGTCGAACGATGTGGTACGATATTTCCAGCACTGCTGGTGTTGGGGCTTGCGGTGATGATTACCACGCAGGCGCTCCTCCACATTGCCGTTACAATCAACCTAATCCCCGAAACGGGGCAGACCCTACCCCTAATATCGAGAGGGGGTTCGTCGCTACTCTTCAACTCAATAGCATTGGGTATGATCCTCAGCGTATCGCGCCAAAACGAGGAGCACTCTCACGATATGCCGAAGTCTCAATCTATATATGAAGAGTAGCTCAACATCAGTATAATCACAAGACCGCGCAGGGTATCAATAGATGAAATTCGTCTTTTCACAGAGGGGGTATTACTCATATTTTGCTATTAATTTGCCACAAAGGTAATGTAAACAACTTGGATATCAATAAAAATCGTTACATTTGTGTTAAGCGAGAAAATTTCAAATCTAAGATTATGGCAAAACTGTGTGCAAAATGTAGGTTCAGAGCGGCTTACGATCGTGATAATAGTTCTTTTGTGGGTCGACTTTGGCGTTGGCATATCAACATTTGTCCCGGGTGGCGACTCTACTACAACTCCCTAAACGAGGCGGAACGTGAGGAGATTTACAATAAATATAATTTCAGAAGATAGAGTTGTCTCTATTTTTGAACTCACGTTAAAATAGGATATGGGGAACACTATCAAACGGGAAAAGCAGATTGTGACGCAGATGGTCGAGCTGCATTGTCGTGCAAAACACAATCAACCAACACTTTGCAGTGACTGCAAGATGTTGGTTGATTATGCTAATAGACAGTTGGATCGGTGTCGATATGGTGAGAACAAACCTGTCTGTAATAGATGCACGACCCACTGCTATAAGCCCCAAATGCGAAATAAAATTACGGAGGTTATGCGCTACTCGGGTAGGCGGATGATCCTCCACTCGCCGGTCGGGACTCTTTGGCACTTGTGGCGAATGGTCTCAAAGGTATAAGCTAACGAGAGATGTCCCTACTTCTCGACCCTAACTAGACGAACAAAGTTATAGTAACGCTCCTCGCCACCTTCGACCTCCATTCCGTTGTCGTGCTTGGTGTCGAAGCGTACAGCACCTGCTCCGTGCATATCTATTCCGGCATTGTTGACTGCGCGTCCAAACGCCACGTACCACGCAAAGTAGAATGGTGAACCACCTCTGAATAGTGCCGACGTACTTGTCCAATAGTATCCATAGTCGTTGTCGCCTGCCTCGTTGACAAATGGTGTGCAGTTGAAGATCGGATCTATTGCCGCTGTAACACCCTTGATGCTTGGTGCGTAACGATAGTCGACGATAGATTGCAACTCCTTGACATTTGGTAGACGCCAATCTTTGTGACCAGCTTGCTTCGAACTCTCTGCGTACTTGATAGCATCAGACCACTCTACACCCTTGCCGTTGTCATCCTTTGACCACATCAACCCTGTAGCTTTATCCGAAATTGTACCATTGCCGTTGTCTACAAACTTGTTGACTCCGTAGACACTTCCGCGAACGGCTCTAACACGTTTTTGCATTGGGTTACCCATCATTTGTGGTGCGCCACCACCTTGTTGTTGACCCTGCTCACCACGCTGTCCCATTTGAGGGCGCTGTCCTTGACTTTGTCCTTGCTCACCGCCTTGTTGACCCATTGGGGGGCGTCCGCCAGCCATACGTAGTGAGTCACCACCCTCGGGGCGTTGACCCATTGGGGGGCGTTGACCTTGACCTTGTTCTTGACTTTGCTCACCGCCTTGTTGACCCATTGGAGGGCGTCCGCCAGCCATACGTAGTGAGTCACCACCCTCGGGGCGTTGTCCCATTTGAGGGCGTTGACCTTGCCCCTCACCTTGTCTTTGTCCGCCTCGTTGTGCTTGGTTACGATTCCCTTGTTGTGGGCGATCATCACTGCCACCACCTGCGGGGTAGGCTTTGATGTGTCCTGTTGCGTGGTTCACTCCGAAGGCAGCGTTGCTACGCCCCTCGACAGTCTCGCCAACATACTTCTCAGATGCCCAATACTGCTCATCCTTATCTACGCGACCCTCCACTGAGAGTTTGAAGAAGAAGGTGTCGAGGTAGGGCCACCCTGCGCTAAAGTTACTGATCGAGAAGAGCTCTTTGAGGGTTGGCAGACGCCAGTCGCTGTAGCCTCCAAGCTCCAAGTTCTCACAATACTCCCCTGCTTCGCCCCACGTAACAGGACCTGCCGAGGGGGTTTGCTCCCAGATAAGACCTGTGTTGAGGTCGGTGACAGTACCATCTCCATTGTCGCGATATGACATTGGGAGTCCTGCTTGGTAGTTTCCGTCCTGCCCATATAGAGCACTACCCTTCTTGGGTGGGGCAATCGCCTCTCCGTTGAGGTCGTAACACTCCACTTGACCTGTCGAAACAAGTGGGTAGCTCAGCTTCTGTGCAACTGCCGCCGTAGCAAGGCAGGTGACGAAGGTTGCTAAAATGAATTTTCTCATAATTAAATAGTTTTTTGTTGGTTGTTAATCTAGGTATTTACTTATGTAGCTGTAGCGTGTTGACACGTGGCTCTGGAGTGTCGACACAGCGCTATTAAATTGAGCATTAGAACTCAAGAATGAGTTGCTCTTTGTCTCGGCGTAGGCGTAGCTCTGGATGAGAGACTCATAATCTTCGTAGAGTGCTTGCATCTTTGTTGGTTCGAAGTAGTTGTTGATGAAATCTTCGAGATAGTCGTAGAATATATCCTCGTAGTCGTCGACCTGCATCAAGTAGTAGAGTAGAGGCCACGACGTACCGGTGTAACGACTGTTGCTATACTCGTCGGGGTCGAATGTGATGTAGTTACCCGTAGCTGATTGTAGAGCCTCGTTGTGATCCCACGGAATCCACGTCAACTTATTTGTGTCGGGGTTGTTGTAGAGGTAGTAGTTGTGTGCTTTGTTTCCATAGACATCCCAGTTTTGTATCGCTGTGTTTGCCGCTAGCCACTTCAAAAAGTGATCTACGTCAAACGTTGACTCGAGGTCGCTCTTCCAACTTGTTTCGTTTGATGTTCTGCTTGAACTGTGGAGAGCGTCGTAGAGCGCTCGTACGTCGCTATAGTTGGGGGTTGAGGTATTTGTTTTGAGGTAGAACTCGTCGGTGTCGTATGTTCCCGACTTAAATGATCCTGCATCATCCTCGGGTTTGTAACAGTTGCCGCCAGAGCTATATTGTGTCTTAATAACGGTGTCGTCGACCTCCTCGACGATGGTGTAGAGACCGTGGTAGCTGTCATTTACATAGAGCTCACAGAAACTTGTGTGAGCCGCCGGAATACTGAACTCACGTAGTAGATCCGACACAACCTTCTCGCGCATAAACGATAGATCCTCATAGTTGTTGTTGAGATTGAGCTGTTTGAATCCATAGAAACGTTGGTTCTTAAGACCGGAGCTATCTTCGTATTGGTCGAAGTCGAGTTTCATCGAGAGTTTTGTGCTACCCGAAGAGTAGGTCTGCTGGAGGCTCGAATTACCCTTGAATCGCACACCCACTTGATACCATTCTCGCCCATCGTACTCCACCGTGCAGGGGACCCAGATGGGGGTGAAGTCGAGGTCAGAGTCGCCTCCCATTGTGTTGCGACTTAGGTTGCTACTTAGGTCCGACCACATAGAGCTCCAATTAGAGCTGCTTATTGTGAGGTCTATCCTCTTCACGCCAACCTCTTGCCCCTCGAAGAATACCTCCTCCATATCGGGATCTACGGCGTTGCTGTGTGTCTCTGTTGTCCAGTCGGGGAATTTGGTTAGATCTATAGTGTCGGTCTCTGCGTCGAAGATCTCGACGTCGTTGTCGTAGGCATCTTCGGTTATGTAGTCGACATTGCGGCACGACGTCATAGCCGCACATAGAAGGAGTAGTGTTGTTATATGTTTATACATAATGTTTAGAAATCAAATTTGTAACCAATTGAGTATACGTTGCGATTTTTGTATTTGAGCGTGTAGAGGTCGAACTTATAATCTACATTGAGGTGCTGTCCCTTCTTTACCTTGAGGTCGAACCCCGTGTTGTAACGCATCTTCGAGATCATACCCTTGTCGAGACCGTGATACGCCTCGATCGCTATATATGGAGTGAATGGTGATTTGCGGATGTTGTACTCCACCTTTGCTCGATAGCGCATATACGCCTTGTCGTCGATATCCTCATCCGAGTAGTTGCTGTAGAGGGCTCTGAGTGAGGGGGTGAAGCGTCCAAACTTCTGCTTCGCGGTGAGGCTAAATCCATATCGGTGGTTTTTATCTGTTGGGGTGTAGTATGTGGCAGAACTCTCGTGGTCGGGAACAATTATAAACCTATAGCTTGCTCTCCAGTATAGGAATCCGAAGGTTTTATATCGCAGTCCCGCCTCCATCTGAAACTGATCGAGGACAAAATCCTCTCCTCGACGCATCTCGGGTGCTATGTTTAACTTCAACCCTTTGGCGAGTTTCCAACTCATATCGAACCCAAGGCGGACCTGATTAACCTTCTCTATCTCGGTGGCTGACAGGGTGGCAGCAGAGAGGGTAATAATAAGCGCTAGGAGTGCGCCAATTTTAGTAATTAATTTCATTTTAGTGGTTTTCGTGAAAGTATATTGTGATGTTGGCTGTGTCGTGTAGATAGTCGATCTTGGTGATTTCGAAACGGTGTATGTCGATTCCCGTACGATCCTTCAAGTCGCTCATCAATGTCTCATATTGTGAGGTGTGTATATTCTTCACATCCTCGTATGTTATCTGCATAGAGCTCTCCTGTCGGAGTTTGAGATATCCCTCCAACATCCACAGTCCCCAAACAATCGCTGTGTTGGTTATAAATAGTTCGGCATAACTCACCTTTTTGTTGGCGAGGGCATTCATCACCGAGATACCAATGACAATAAATAGATATGTCATCTCTTTGATTGGTATGGCGTCGGTTCGATAGCGGATGATTCCGAAGATGGCGAAGAGTCCCAGAGCAAATCCCAACTCCAACTTAACGCTATTAAGCAAGAAACAGAGCAAAAAGACAACAACTCCGACAGCCATATAACTAAAATAGAAGTCGCGACGTTTACTGTTTCGGGCGTAGATGAATTGTAGGATTAAGATTACTACCCCCGTGTTGAGGAGAAATCGCAATAACAGCTCCGAAAAATCACTAATGTTGATTAGTCGAATGCCCAAGAATCGAATACCTTCGAGCCACTCCAAGAAGTTGGGATTATCGGTTGCTGTTTTAAGAAATAGGTCTAACATAGTTTGAATATTATAAATTAATTAGTAGTTTTTCTATTGGTGCGTCGATAATCTTCTCGATCTCGCGATGTTTCGCCTTGAATGCGTTTCGTCGAAGACTCTGGTCGGTGATGCTGCGACCGATACAATATTTGCTAAACCCCGATGGTTTGAGCCTCTGGCGTCGCATTGCGTCGATTATTCTGCTGGTTGCATACCCCTCACTCTTCACCTCTACGATCACGAGCTGTTCGAGGTGAGCCTCCACACCGTTGCTTACGAATGCTAGCTCTTGGTCGATGGTGCAGCGCTCATTCATATCGCATCCAACCAACATCAATCGTTTGAAGGAGTTCTCTAATACGGTATGTAATTCGGTGCTGTGGTATGGGCTCTCTTTGGCGATGAATAGATCCTCGTCGGGGTTGAAATCGGGGTTGGGGTATGATGTTGGGATTCGTTGTTTTATGGTTCGTCCCTTGTTGCTTTTGAACTTCACTTCGAGGAATGAGTGTTGCGTAGAGACGTAGTTGCGACGTCTGATCTTGAATCGGTTGAGTTTGCCGCGATGGTGTGTTCTATACATATGATCCTCAGGGGTATCATAGTATGTTGTGGCGTAGGGTAGGTTACGCTCACCCCCAATCTCTAGGGCGAAATAGTGATCTTTTATATCAAGGAGTAACTCCTCTAGGTGAGATATGTTGAACCAAAATTTACGGTCAGTGCGATTCATCAACTTCACCCTATCCATCTCGCTAAGAGTTATCCCCTCGAACGATTCAATAGCACTTTTTATACTCATAGACAATAATCCCACTTTATATGGGTTATAATGTATAGACACGATATTACCCAAAACATTAAAATAAAGTAACAAAAAAATAACATTCTATAATATTTTATCTTATTTTCGCGACTGTAAGTAGTGTAAAACAATTATTGCCATATTTTTAACAGCACTCTTAAAACACAGCAATAATTATTTTACACTACTTAGTTCACTCGCCAGACCCTAAATTGAAACTAAATTTCAAAATAACGAGTTTGGTAGTGAAGCACTATTTGTAAAATAAATTATTAATTATTTAGGGCTTTTTTGTGTTAATTTAATAGCAGGGTCACCGCCAAGAAAAACAAATGATGCTAAATTGCTCTAGAATCGACATTTTTTCGCTTACTTGCCGACGAGTTTAGTGAAGAAATGGTTATATAAAGAGGTATTATTAACGAAAATCACAAGACGTAAAAAATGAAAAAAATTATTAATTCAACACTTTGCTCGTTAGCGCTTACTGCTGCGGCTCTAACTTCGGTTCAGGCTCAAGAGTCAAAACCAAAGGTCGATGTAGGTCTTTTGTTGCACTCCTATTTTCAGATCCAACAGGATGGATTTGGTTTGGGCTATGACGATGTGATGGATCTCGATGATCCATCGGCACGTACTTATGGTGCGAGCCTCTATCGAGCACGTGTTCTGTTTGATTTGAAACTAACAGATAAGGATAAGATCTTTATCGAGACAGATCTGTCAGCCTCTGTTGGAATGGGTACCGACAAGACGGCATCTATCAAGATCCTCGACGCACAGTACGATCACATATTTAGTGATGCGTTCACAGTGTCGGCAGGTAAGATGCTCACATCTTATAATCGTAACGGATTGCAGACCGCAGGTACACTTATGGCTAATGACTTTAGTTTCTTCCAATATGCATATAATATGACGCAGAGCGATCCATTGAATAATGATTGTGGACGCGACATAGGTATCAACCTGTCGGGAGGATTCAACGAGGGTAAGCTCAGATATCGTTTGGGAGCATTCAGTGGTTGCCGCGACTATTCGCTCTACACCGGAGAGGAGTCAGCACCACTACGCTTCGTGGGACGTGTTCAGTACAACTTCCTCGACGTAGATAACTACTCGGGAACTAACCTTGGTGAGGGTAAGACATTTACACTCGCCGCAGGATTCGACAATCAAGGTTCATACTACGCAGTAGGAGCTGACCTATATCTTGATGCTCCAATTGGAGATACAGGTTCTATCACGTTGAACGCAGCATACTCATATATGTCGGGTGGAAACACCAATGCAAAGTACCACTTCAAGTCGGTTATCGCCGATCAGAACATATTGTTTGCTGAGGCGGGATACTACTTCAAGGATATTAAAATACAGCCTTGGGTGAAATATGAGTTACAGGATCGTACGATTGAGGGTCTTGCAGATGAGAAGGTCTTTGGAGGAGGAGTAAACTACTTCTTCAATGGATATGGATCAAACCTACGTCTGTCGTATGTAGCACGCAAGAACTCATTGGTTGGTAGCTACTATGGTCAGACTTGGATACAGCTACAGTTCTTCTTCCTATAGGACTCTATAGGGTATAAGGGTATAGCCACAAGCTGGAGGCGGGGAGGACAACCGAAAGAGAGAGACACACAAAGAACAAACTAAAATAAAAAAAGAGAGAAATGAAAAGAGTAGTGAGAAACATTTTAGGTTCAGCAGCATTGGCTGCAACAGCACTTGTGCTAACGGGTTGTCCAGCAACCTCAACAACAACATCGTCGTCGGCAGCAGCAAGCGACGAGGATGTAGTAGAGATCGGAATCCTTCACTCGTTGAGTGGAACAATGGCGATCTCGGAGGTGTCTCTTCGTGATGTGTTGATGATGGGAATCGATGAGATCAACGCCGCAGGAGGAGTCCTAGGCAAGCAGATTTCACCAGTTATTGTAGACCCAGCGTCGAATGTCGACCTATTTGCTGAGAAGGCGAAGGAGCTCCTTGGTAAGGAGAAGGTGTCGGCAGTATTTGGATGTTGGACATCGGTATCACGTAAGGCGGTTCTTCCCGTATTTGAGGAGTATGGAGGGTTGTTGTTCTACCCAGTTCAGTATGAGGGACAGGAGACATCACCTAACATTATCTACTCGGGAGGTACACCAAACCAGCAGTTGTTACCTGCGGTTGACTATTTGTTGAGTGAGGATGGAGGAGATTTCAAGAAGTTCTATTTACTTGGTACAGACTACGTGTTCCCTCGTACGGCTAACAGCATTATGAAAAACTACTTGTTGTCGAAGGGAATCCCTGCTGCTAACATCATCGAGGAGTACACACCATTCCAGCACCAAGATTATCAAACTATCGTATCGAAGATCAAGCGTTTTGCAGCAGCAGGTGATGCTTGTGTGTTGAGTACAATCAACGGAGATAGTAACGTTCCATTCTACAAGGAGTTTGCAAATCAGGGTCTTACAGCGGAGGATTGTCCAATTATGGCATTCTCGGTTGCTGAGGATGAGCTTCGTGCAATGGATACAGAGTATTTGGAGGGTCACCTTGCATCGTGGAACTACTTCCAGAGCGAGGAGAGCGCTGCCAACAAGAAGTTTGTCGAGAACTTCAAGGCTTACTGCGCAAAGAACAACCTACCCGGAGGTTCTAGCCGTGTGACTGACGACCCAATCTGTTGGGCATACACAGATCTTTACTTGTGGAAGGCTGCTGTAGAGAAGGCTAAGTCGTTCGAGGTGAAGGATGTAATCGCAGCACTTTCGAATATGGAGTTCTCTTCACCAGCGGGAGTTGTGAAGATGCACGACAGCAACCACCACCTTGCTAAGTATACATACATCGGAGAGATCCGTCGCGACGGTCAGTTCGACATCGTAAGCAAGACTGAAGCTTTGGTATCACCAGAGCCATACAGCGAATTTTCGAAGTAAGAATTGAATTAAATCACACAAACTATGCTGCAAAAGATATGGATAACAGCACTTTCATTGGTGTTTAGTTGTCAACTCTTTGCGCAATCGGGGATGTCGGTAGGCTCAGCTATTACCGACATCCTTGGCAGTGACAAAGATCGAATCAGCGAGTCTTGCAAGTATTTGAGTACTACGCAATGTGACTCTACAATTATGTTCGCTACCGCAGCGCTCAGCGGAGAGCTCTACACCACCAACGCTGCGACACCAATTGTCAAGGTTGGAAATGCCTACAAAACTCTTTTCGGTTCGAAATCCCTCTCGGGGGCAGAACTTGAGTCTCAGGGGTTGCGACAGGTGACACTATCGCGTAAGGATCGAAGGACGTTGCTCCCTCTCCAGACGCTTATTAACACAAAGAGCCCCGACCATACAGTTCGTATGGAGGCCTACCTAGCCCTCGGTAAGTCGGCAGATAGAGCCAATGAGGAGTTCTTGAAGTCGATCATCTCGGAGGAGAGTAACGAGCAGGCTGTATTAGTTGCGCAGGAGTCATTGTATGAGTTGTACTTGAGCGTCGGAAGCGACGAGGAGCAGAGTGTGGCGTTGGACTACATCCGCGAGAGTCGCCCAATGCGATTTGCCAACTCAATCAAACAGTATATGGATCGCGAGGATATCAACAATACAAACCGCGCAAAGGGTAAGTATTTGAAGGATTTCTTCGCAATGATCGAGCGCAACAACAACATAAACCAAAACATCTTTAGTGGATTGAGTCTAGGAAGTATCTTGATCTTGGTGTCGTTGGGACTCTCTGTTGTCTATGGTTTGGCGGGTATCATCAATATGAGCCACGGAGAGTTCTTGATGATAGGTGCCTACACAACATACTGCGTACAACAGCTCTTCGAGGCGTTTCTTCCAGCGTCGATGTTTGATTTTGCCTTTTTCTTGTCGTTGCCATTGTCGTTTATTGTTGCGGCGTTGTTTGGACTTGTTATCGAGAGGTTGGTGTTGCGTCACCTCTACTCGCGCCCTTTGGAGAGTATGTTGGCAACGCTCGGAATCTCGTTGATCTTGATCCAGCTAGCACGTACAATCTTCGGTGACCTCACGACGGTCAAAGCACCAGCAATCCTCTCGGGTGGTATCTCATTCGAGTCGGGGTTGATTCTCCCCTACAACCGACTCTTCATCATCGGTCTTACGATCGTGATCTTCGCAGGAGTCTACCTACTCTTCCAGCGTACTCGTTTGGGAGTTAGAATTAGGGCGGTTACCCAGAACCGTAATATGAGTGCCTGCGTCGGAATCTCGACGAAGAAGATTGATATGATTACCTTTATGTTGGGATCGGGCTTGGCAGGTATTGCCGGTTGTGCAATCACACTCATTGGAAATGTTGTCCCCAATATGGGACAGACCTATATCGTCGATTCGTTCTTGGTCGTTGTGACAGGAGGAGTTGGAAAACTCGCAGGATGTGCCGTGTCGGGATTGGGAATTGGTGTATTGTCGAAGTTCTTCGAGGCGGGTTTCGAGGCTGTTTATGGCAAGGTGTTGATCCTTCTGCTCATAATCATCTTCCTACAGTACAAGCCTAAGGGTCTCTTCGCAGATAAGGGTCGCATTGGTGACGATTGATAAACTCGACAACTCTAAAACAAGACAAAGATGCAAAAAGATAAATTTATAGTGACACTGCTACTCCTACTACTCGTTGTGCTACCCATAGGCAACTTGACGGGATTAATTGCGATAGATACAGTGACCGTTTGGGGTCGTTATCTATGTTTCGCCATTGCGGCGATTGGTGTCGATCTGATATGGGGTTACACGGGAATTATGTCGATGTGTCAGGCGTTCTTCTTCTGTTTGGGCGCCTACGGTATGGGAATGTTCCTCACGCTGTTTAACCTTCCTGAGGGTGCTGTTGTTCCTCAGTTTATGGAGTGGAACGAGATCACGTCGTTACCTCTATTTTGGCAGCCCTTCCAAACTTTCGGTGGTACTATCGTAGCTACGGCGATCATTACGATTGGATTTGCTATGATTAGTGACTTCATCTTCAAACGACGTATTAAGGGTGTATTCTTCGCCATCATCACGCAGGCAATTGCGTGGGCTATGTTTCTCCTCTTCTCGCGCAACGAGACGCTGTTGGGAGGAACGAATGGACTCACTAACTTCCCATATTTGTTGGGATTCGACCTACGCAGCGACGCTGTTAAGTTGGGACTCTACATCACGACAGTCGTTATGTTGGGACTCATCTACTGGGGTTCGTTGAAACTCACACAGTCGAAGTTTGGTAAGCTCCTTGTGGGTATCCGCGACAGTGAGTCACGCCTCCGCTTCACAGGATACAAGGTGTCGCAGTTCCAGACTGCGGTGTTTGTTATCGGTGCGTTGATTGCGATGGTTGCGGGAATGTTGTACCTTCCACAGACAGGTATCATCACTCCGGGAAAGATGGATGTTAGAGCCTCAATCGAGATGTTGATTTGGGTCGCTTTGGGAGGTCGTGGGTCTCTTAAGGGGGCGATCATCGGAGCGCTCATCGTCAACCTTCTATATAGTGTCTTTACGACAATTATGCCAGATGCTTGGCCCTACATATTGGGAGCGATCTATGTCATTACGGTTCTCTACCTCGACAAGGGAGTGTTGGGACTCGGCAAGAAGATCATCGAGCAGTTGAAAACAAGAGGTCTCACACTCGCTAAAAAGTAATCGAATATGTTGACAGTAAGAAATGTAACAATGACATTCGGCGGAGTGGTGGCACTGTGCCTCAACCGATTCGAGGTTGGGGATAACGAACTTCGCGTAATCATCGGACCGAACGGAGCTGGAAAATCTACATTGATGGATGTTCTCTGTGGCAAGAGTGTCCCCACACAGGGGTCGGCTCAGTTCAACGGTGAGGAGATCATAGGTCGCACAGAGATCGAGATCAATCAGATGGGTATTGGACGTAAATTCCAGAAACCTTCGATCTTCGATGGACTCTCGGTGTTCGACAATATGATAATGGGACTCAAAGGTAGTCGTGGGGTATTTGAGTCGATTTTCTTCCGTCTCACCCCTCCGCAGCGCGCCAAGATCTTCGAGACGGCGGAGAAGATGAATCTTATCGACGATATGGATACCCTTGCGGGGGCTCTCTCACACGGTAAGAAGCAGTGGTTGGAGATTGCGATCGTGCTACTTCAAGATCCGCAGTTGCTCCTAATCGACGAGCCCGCAGCGGGTATGTCGGATGCCGAGACAGCAAAGACCGGAGAGCTCCTAATCGAGCTAAGCAAGGATCATAGTGTCATCGTCATCGAGCACGATATGCACTTTGTGGAGCAGATCGCAAAGGATAAGGTGACAGTTCTCGTTCGAGGTGAGATCCTCACCGAGGGTACTTTCCAAGAGGTTAAGAATAATAAGCAGGTTATAGATTGCTATTTGGGAGCTGCCGACTCTGCGCAGGTCTTGAACGCCAAATAATAGAGACGATGGATAAATTATTAGAAATAAAGGATCTACACGCAGCATATGGACAGAGTGCTATTTTGTGGGGTGTCGACCTAACGGCTGCACATAGCAAGGTGACAACAATAATGGGACGTAACGGTGTGGGTAAAACCACACTGATGCGTACAATTATGGGTTTGGTGAATCGCACGCAGGGAGATATCATCTTCGATGGAGAGTCTATCACCTCACTCGCCACCCACAAACGCGCTCAGAGCGGTATAGCATATGTTCCACAGGGTCGCGAGATTATCTCGAAACTCACCGTGTATGAGAATATATTGATCGGAACAGAGGCGCTCACGTCGAAGGAGAAAAACTTCGACGAGGAGGAGATCTACTCAATCTTCCCGATCCTCAAGACCTTTAGCAGCCGATTGGGCGGTAACTTGAGTGGAGGACAGCAACAGCAGTTGGCTATTGCGCGTGCGTTGGTTGGTAATCCGAAACTTCTCATCTTGGATGAGCCGACGGAGGGTATACAGCCATCTATCACGTTGGAGATCGCCGACGTGTTGAAGGAGCAGATCGCAAAGCGTAATATGGCGGTACTGTTGGTTGAGCAGAAGCTTGATTTTGCGAAGCTGTTGACCGACGACTACTTCATTATGGATCGAGGACGTGTTGTCCGTAACTTCTCGAAGGAGACGGTCGACTACGACGAGTTGAAGAGCTACCTATCAGTATAATACATATTTAAGGAGGATAAATATATGCACCTAACACCTAGAGAGACCGAAAAATTATTACTCTACCTAGCAGGCGACGTGGCAGCACGTCGTCTCGCTAAGGGGATCAAACTCAACTATCCTGAGTCTATTGCGCTCATTAGTCAACACTTGTTGGATGGCGCACGCGAGGGTCGTACTGTTGCCGAACTTATGCAGTCGGGGGCGGAGATCCTAACGCGTGATGATGTGATGGAGGGGGTTGCGGAGATGATTCACGACGTTCAGATCGAGGCTACATTTCCCGATGGAACGAAGTTGGTGACAGTTCACGATCCGATACGTTAACTACAAAAAAAGGAGGAGATAAGAGATGATACCGGGAGAATTTTTCATTAAGGAGGGTGATATTATCCTCAACGAGGGTCGTGAGACCTATACTTTGGAGGTTATCAATAGTGGAGATCGACCCATTCAGGTTGGGTCGCACATTCACTTTTTTGAGATCAATCGCGCACTGTTGTTCGATCGTGAGGCGAGCTTTGGGAAGCGTCTCAACATACCGGCCGGTACGGCAGTGAGATTCGAGGCTGGCGAGGTGAAGGAGGTTGAGTTAGTTGAGTTGGGCGGAGAGCGAAAGGTGATCGGAGTGAACAATTTCACCTGCTCCTCGACTATTGGCGAGGATGTAAAAGCGCTGGCTATGAAGCGACTACGCAAACACGGATTTCAAACTACTAACGACTAAACTACAATGAGTCTAAAGATAACGAGGCAGAAATATGCCAATTTGTTAGGAGCGACCACAGGCGACAAAGTGCGCTTGGGCGACACCGATCTCATTATCGAGATCGAGAAGGATTATGCCATCTATGGTGATGAGGTGAAGTTTGGAGGTGGTAAGACTGTCCGCGAGAGTATGGGGCAGAATAGTACGGCGTTGCGTGAAGATGGGGTTTTGGATCTCTGCATTACGGGTGCAATAATACTCGACCATTGGGGTATTGTGAAGGCTGATATTGGAGTTCGCGATGGTAAGATTGTGGCGATCGGTAAGGCTGGAAATCCCGATATTATGGATGGTGTTACGCCCGGAATGGTTATCGGTGCGTCGACGGAGCTACACGGAGGGAATGGATATATCCTCACCGCTGGAGGTATCGACTCACACATCCACTTCATCTGTCCTCAGCAGGTTGAGACCGCTATCTGTGGAGGTGTTACAACGATGATCGGAGGTGGTACGGGTCCCAACGACGGAACAAACGCAACGACCATCACCCCCGGTGCGTGGAATATGCGTAAGATGTTGGAGTCGGCGGATGAGTATCCTGTGAACTTAGGATTCTTGGCAAAAGGAAACTGTGCCACACTGCGCCCCATCGAGGAGCAAGTTGAGGCGGGTGCTGCGGGTCTCAAGATCCACGAGGATTGGGGCTCTACGCCAGCAGTTATTGATGCGTCGTTGAGCGTTGCCGACAAATATGATGTTCAGGTGGCGATCCACACCGACACCCTCAATGAGGCGGGATTTTTGGAGGATACGATGCGAGCTATAGCGGGTCGTGTAATCCACACATTCCACACCGAGGGGGCTGGAGGTGGTCACGCACCCGACATTATCCGTGCGGCGATGTTCCCCAATGTGCTCCCTGCGTCGACAAACCCAACACGTCCGTTTACACGCAACACGGTTGATGAGCACCTCGATATGTTGATGGTGTGTCACCATTTGAGTAAATCTATCCCCGAGGATGTTTCGTTTGCCGACTCGCGTATTCGTCCCGAGACGATCGCTGCCGAGGATATCCTCCACGATATGGGAGTATTTTCGATTATGAGTTCCGACTCGCAGGCGATGGGACGTGTTGGTGAGGTCGTTACTCGCACGTGGCAGACCGCGAGTAAGATGAAGTCACAACGTGGAGCACTCCCCGAGGATGAGGCGAACGATAACGATAACTTCCGCGCAAAGAGGTATGTCGCAAAATATACGATTAACCCAGCGATTGCTCACGGAATATCTGATTATGTTGGCTCTATTGAGGTTGGTAAGATTGCAGATATGGTGTTGTGGAAACCCTCGCTGTTCGGAGTCAAGCCCGAGATGATTATTAAGGGTGGATTTGTATCCTACGCCAAGATGGGAGATGCAAACGCTTCGATTCCAACACCTCAGCCTGTTATCTATCGACCAATGTTTGGTGCATTTGGCGGTGCTGTAGCTTCGACTTGTGCAACGTTTGTGTCGCAGGTATCGCTTGATATGGGTATCGTGCAGAGCTATGGTCTTAAGAAGATGTTGCTTCCCGTCAAGGGGTGTCGCACCATCGGCAAGGCGGATATGATCCACAACGATGCCACACCAGAGATTAAAGTAAACCCCGAAAATTATCGTGTCGAGGTGGATGGAGTACATATCACCTGCGAGGCAGCAGATGTAGTTCCATTGGCACAGCGATACTTTATGTTCTAAAACAATTTAATACCCCTTAGTTATGTTAATAAAAGAGATCATAGGGCGCGAAACGGAGCTCAATTTGAGTGGGTTCACCATCGACGAACTTCACCTAGAGTGGTATGAGCTCAACAAGCGTATTCAACGAAAAGTCACTACGCAGGGGCGCGACATATCATTAAAGTTCACCTCAGAGGGTGTTGCACTTCGAGATGGGGACATTCTCTTTTTTAGTGAGGAGGAGAAGGGCGCAATCGTTGTGAGGGTTATTGGTAGCGAGACTATTGTCCTCTCACCCCAGAGTATGTTGGAGATGGCGACCATCTGCTACGAGATCGGGAATAAACATATGCCGCTTTTTATTGAGAATGATGAGATTCTACTCCCATATGAAGCGCCAATGTATAAGTGGTTGGAGAGTGCTGGTTACACCCCTCGTAGGGAGTCGCGTCGCCTCATAAATCGCCTAAAAAGCAAGAGTAGCGACCATCACCACGCATCTGAAGAGCCACATAAGGAGTCATTATTCACAAAAGTTATTAACTTTGCAGCGAAGAACTCAAATTAAATGACTATCGACAAGCTCACAACGCTACTACATTTAAGTGATCCTACCCTCCCAATTGGAGGGTATGCTCACTCATATGGGTTGGAGAGTTACGTTCAACGAGGGGCTGTTTCGTCGGTCGAGAGTGCCAAGGAGTTTGTCGCTAACTCGCTGCGACACAACCTCAAATATAATGATGGGTTGTATGTTCGGTTGGCGTGGGAGGCTGCTCGCGGAGGAGATTTTGCCGCCCTCGATGTATTCGACGAGGAGTGTAGCGCCATCAAATCCCCGGTAGAGATCCGCACGGCGAGTCTTAAGTTGGGAGTTCGTCTTTTGAAGATCTTCAATCGTAATTTATCGGGTGAGGGGGTCGAGGCGCTCACCAGACTCACCAAACGTCCCAATGGCGGTGGTCACTATCCGATTATTTATGGTTCGGTAGCTGCTCTTGCCGGCTTGGAGCTCTCGGAGACGCTTCTGTCGTTCTACTATAACTCGATGGTCTGTATGGTTACCAACGCCGTAAAACTCATTCCGTTGGGACAGTTGAGTGGTCAGGATATCATCTTTGAGTTGGAGCGCGAGTTGGGGGGAGTTGTCGATGAGACAATGGAGTTAGATCCTAATATGAGAGGGGTTTGTGCCGTTGGGTTTGACATCGCGGCAATGCAACACGAGAGGTTGTACTCTCGACTATATATGTCCTAATACCCCCACACCCCTAAAAAATAAAAACAATATGGAGAGAGATTATATTAAAATTGGCGTCGCAGGTCCTGTAGGATCGGGAAAGACCGCTCTGTTGGAGCGCTTGACACGACGTATTTGTGAAGAGTATAGCGTAGGTGTCATCACGAACGACATCTACACAAAGGAGGATGCCGAGTTCCTCACCAAAAATAGCTCGCTACCAGCCGAAAGAATCATTGGTGTCGAGACCGGAGGCTGCCCTCACACGGCAATCCGCGAAGATGCGAGTATGAATCTAGAGGCTGTAGATGAGATGGCGTCGCGTTTTCCCGACATAGATATCATCTTTATCGAGAGTGGTGGTGATAATTTGTCGGCTACGTTTAGCCCCGACTTAGTGGATGTAAGCATCTTCGTTATCGACGTGTCGGAGGGTGAGAAGATTCCGCGCAAGGGAGGTCCGGGCATCACTCGATCTGATCTCTTGTTAATCAACAAGATCGACCTTGCGCCATATGTAGGTGCGAGTCTCGAAGTTATGGAGCGTGACGCACGACGAATGCGCGAAGGAAAACCCTTCGTATTCTCGAACCTCAAAACAGATGAGGGTCTTGATTCCGTAATTGGATGGATCAAGAGATATGCACTACTCGAAGATGTCCCAGAACCGAATCTAGTTCGATAGGGCAAGTCTGAAAATAGGAAAAACTCACAAAAATAGAGATAAGCAATTACTAGTGATGCGTTAACTTTTTGTGACATCTAGATAATAATCTGAACTATAGCTATATATGAATGTGTATTCTATTTTAGATTTGGATGACACTTGTATTCGATTGTTAATAGTAGGCTCGCCTACGTAACAATCGCAACAAAGAATAGCTCCGCGGAGAGCAGTGGTAGATATTATTAACGCATCAGCACTAATAAGCAATAAATAAAAAATGAGTTCTTCCTTTTTTTCGAACTCACGTTAGATAACTACACTACACTACAGAATGGATGCAGATATAAAGCTCATTGTCGCCTCGAAGTCGGGACGCAGTTACCTCCGTAGCCTCTACACTACCCCCCCGTTTAGGGTTATCTCGGTAGGTCAGTTGCATTCGGATGGGGCTCTATATCTGATGCAAATGTCAACCTCACCGGGGGTGCTGAGTGGCGACCGCTACAAGATCGCCATTACGGTGGAGGATAACGCACACCTCCAACTCAAATCACAATCATACCAACGTCTCTACGATATGGAGGAGAGTGCCACGCAGGAGATGGATATCACTATTGGTAATAGTGCCCACTTTTCGCAAGTCGCACACCCAATTGTACCACATCGACACTCATCTTTTTCGTCACGAAGCATCGTTACATTGGGGGAGAATAGTTCGTTTCTTCAGAGCGAGATAATCACCTGTGGACGAAAATATCACGGTGAGGAGTTTGAGTTTCGGGAGTTCTCGAATAGCGTCGAACTCTATGCTGGAGGGGTGCTTCGTCTCAAAGATCGAGTGTGGTTGTGCCCTGCGTCGACACCACTGTTGGGGATGGGGCTTTTGGAGGGCTCGACGCACCAAGGTACACTGATCTATCAAACAACCGAAAAGGTCGATATAAAGAGCTATATAGATATTATATATGGTGAATTAAGTTCGATAGAAGGTGTCATATTTGGTATCTCGGCGACACACTATCCGGGATTTGTCCTCCGAGCATTAGGCGATGGTGGCGAGAGGTTATTCAATATATTCCTCCGCGTGCAGGAGCTGCTCTGGAGCAAAAAATAAAACAATATTTATAAATTTATACTGAAATTCAATGTCTACAACACTACTTCCGTTGGCACTAACTGCCATCTCAATCGCATTCTTCCACACCGCAGCAGGTCCCGACCACTATCTACCATTTATCGTCTTGAGTCGTTCTCGCGGATGGTCGCCAATGAAGACTATCTTGTTGACCATACTCTGCGGATTTGGACACGTCGCGAGTTCGATAATCTTAGGATTTATCGGAGTGTTTCTAGGTTGGCAGTTGAGCGAGATCTCGCTGTTGCAGGATGTGAGGGGTGAGATGTCGAGTTGGGCATTATTTATCTTTGGTGTTGTATACTTTATTTGGGGGCTGTGGCGCGCTCGCAAAACACGCCCTCACAAACACTTCGACGTAATGAATGATGACGTTTACGTCTACGAACACCGTCACGAAGAGACCTACACCCCCTCTAGCCGCGTTAAGGTGACGCCTCTAGTCTTATTTGCGATCTTCGTGATGGGACCAAGTGAACCCATAATACCTCTTTTGTTCTTCTCGGGAACACACCAGTCGGCAGGCGAAATAACGCTGCTTACAACCCTCTTTACCCTAACCACCATCCTAACAATGGTGACAATGGTACTTCTTGGCACATATAGCTACCGTCAACTTAAAACCGAAAGCATCGACAGATTCTCTCACGCTATTAGTGGTTTTGTCATCTCGTTATGCGCCTCGGGTATGTTGTTCTTTGGGTGGTAGTGGGGGACAGGCTCTACTAGCCACTAAACTAAACAGAGCGACTCTCTAGCTCCTCGCAAAGTGTTTGTGCGACATCTTCGTCAATCATACCAACTTTGAGGAGCTCTTCAATTCTCTCGCGTTCGTGTTTCAGTACCATTCGTTGAGCTCGAAGTGTCACAGCTTGTTTGTAAATGTCTGGATGCTTGCTGCGCAGTGTTGAGATGAAGTTCTCAACCTCAACTTCAACCTCTTTTATCTCGTCAGAAATTGTGGCTAGATGTTGTTGGGAGTACGACCCATCGAGTGTCGATATTAGATCGAGCAGACGACGCTGAGAGAGCAACACCCCATAGGCAACCTCATATTTTGTCGGTAGATCACCCTCACCCTTCGTCTCAAACAAGAGGTCTGATAATCTCTTGTTGAGAGGCTCATAACCATCGAGATCTACCATTTTATTGAGCCTGTTGTCAATTACCAACTTCGCCTCAAACGAGATTATCCCCCCGTCAAACAGCGTGTGAATAGACTGTCGTTCGCACGAGATGAGTTGCATCCTTAGACTCGCCACCAAATCATCGCTCTCGGGCATCTGACTTGGTCGGGTAACTTCGCGTGGAAGAGTGCGATTGAGAAGTTGCCAATCTACATCATTCATCATATCGTCTTGGTGTAGTGACTCAATATATTTGCGACTATGGGTGCGTATCTGTGCGCGTATCTCGGAGTCTAGGAGCTGCTTCGATGGTGTGGAATCCAACAATCCTAACCTCTTTAACAACCATTTGATTGTGGTGGCATTGACCACCAAGGTGAGTGTTACAATGCCCGCTGTGAGCCCCAATATTTGACCTCTCACCGACTCAGGTATCGACTCCGTGTAGAGTACCATCAACGCAAGGGTGAGCCCCAAGGCGCCACGAAGTGCTCCCCACGTTAGGATCACCGCCTCTCGTAGAGAGAGTCCATATCCGCTTCGTTTGAGAATAGGGTAGAGGAGTGTTAGCATCGCCACGCGAGCTAAGTTGATTCCTAGGTATATCACAACCACAACAAAGAATCCTCTCCACGAAAATGTCACCTTGTCGGCAATGATAATACCGATGATTATAAATATAAGTGTATTTGCAATATATGAGAGTAGAGCCCAAAACTCTTTGATGAACTCCTGTGTTCTACGATCTATTTTTGAAGCTCCGTTGTAGGCTATGACCAACCCGAATGCCACCAGAGCAATTACGCCCGATAGTTTGAAGATATCCTGCGCCAATATAAATGTGATATACGAGAGAAGTATCATTACACTCGTCTGCAACAGAGAGTCTCCCTTCACACCTCTCAATGTTATATAGTATAGGAACATTCTAGCCAATAGGTATCCAATTATCACTCCTCCAAAAACAACCACCAAAAATGATATTATAGGGGAGCTACTTGCGCTATCAACCGACGATGTGAATGGGGCAAAAACCAACATAAACATCACAATACCTGTACCATCGTTGAGCATCGACTCTCCATCAATGAGTGTCGAGAATCGCTTGCTAACTCCCAATTCGCCCAATAGAGCAACCACTGCAACGGGATCTGTAGCGCTGATTAGAGCACCAAACATTAGTGCATATGTCCAATTCCATTCGGAGTATGCCGGAGCTAGGGAGGTAACACCCATAACCATCGCTGCGGTGAGTAACATCGCGATAATCAATCCGGGGACAGCCAGTAGAGTTGCGTTTGTGAGACTTCGTTTGAATATGTGGATATCGAGCTCATATGCTGCCGAGAAGATTAGTATGGGCAGAAATAGATTTAGAATCAGATCTGGATCGAGGTTGCACGCAGACTCGATGCTGTAGGCTACAG
Source organism: Rikenellaceae bacterium (assembly GCA_047174765.1). GTDB lineage: Bacteria > Bacteroidota > Bacteroidia > Bacteroidales > Rikenellaceae > Alistipes. Next base: position 56,796 of record JBCQTT010000001.1, read on the forward strand.
TTGGCAGCGAATCCAAATAACCTTGTGAGTTGACCACGCCAACAACCATTCCCAACACAAAAAGACCAACTGTGTATGGGAGTTTGACCCTCGTTAGGATCACTTTGAGTAGTGCACCCGCAATCAGCGACACAACTACAAATGCTAATGGAGCTAAAATATCTGCCTCTGTCATAATCGGTTAATTTACATTAAAAAACGCTCCATAGTATAAAGGAGTATTGGTTAAGATGGTAAGATATAAATTTTGTAATGATCTTTTTGTTATTCGTCAAGGCTGCGAGGTACACTAACTTGAGACGATGTTGCAGTAGTTGGTATATCAATTATCCACTGTTTTGACTCATTAAGAGATAGTGTAGCCGTGAAAGAAGTCATTGATGATTCGTATAGTGTTATACCGTTGTTTAATGATACTCCAAGAGTTCCTACGTTGTCTGGTGCAACAATACATTTGACCTTTAAAATAGCCCATCCTGATTCAAGGTTATCGATTCCGATTTTATTTATAGCCCCTATTGTTGTTGTACCTATGTAGTGGTCGTTGAGATAAACTTCATATGAGTCATCCGCAAGATTTCCATTGTCACCAACATCAATAGACATCTCTGTAAGACTTGTCGTGACAGTTTTTTCTTCACCATAGTATGTGTCAATCCAACCTGTAAAGTATGGACGTACGTAGTATGTTGTATTTGAGTTGAGGGTAGGAAGTGTATACGAGAAATTTTGGGCTATGGACAAGAGACTCAAAGATCCGAATTTATTATAATTATCATTTATTGTAGGGTTTGGGCTGTCTGACCAACAAAAGCCGTGTTGGGTGATACCAAAAATTGGGGCTGTTTTTAGATCATATGACGCCTGCACAGATCCGTAAGTCGAGACTTCTACGTTGTCAATCACGGGTAAAGCATTCATACTGTACAGATTATGGGTTATCTTTAGAGTCTCTTCGGTCTCATATTTGAAGTCGAATATCTCGGCTTTTGCATATGATTTAGCTGATATATTTGCATCTAACGAGATCTCTGTATTTGCTGATGTAGAGTTTACAGTTGTTGTTGTAGAGACATTTGTACTTAGCTCAAATTGGGGAAGAAAGATCTCTGTGCCAATACAGATGCTGTCAAAAATATATGGATAAATAGAGGTGTCAAATTTCAATCCAACACCGACACTTCCACTTATACCACCTTCGAATGTTAATCCGCCAGTAGCTTGAGGATTAAATATATCTTTTCCGACTCCCTTTGAGTACTCAAAACCAATAGGGGCTGATAGTTTACAGTTAAGTGTGGATTTGTGGTAAATTTTACTAACGCTTTCAAAGGATAAACTAACATTTGTCGTTGGTGTCAAAACGATGAAAATAGGTGAAGTTATGATAATACTTTTGTATTTGATCTTAGCGATAGTAATATCTTTTGAGTATTTAACCTCAATGTTATTTTCGAGGGCTGCAATAAATTCTGCACTAGGTGTTACCGTGAAGCTAAACTCTTTGGTTTTGAAATCCTCGATCTCATATTCAAGTTCAGCCTTAACGCTTCCTATAAAGGAGATACTAAATTTTGTTGTTTGGTTATCTTCAGTGAAGCTATAGCTTTTACTGATAGAGATAGATGTGCTGATTTCAGCTCTAAGGTCCTCTTCTGTTATCTCTTCTTCGTTACCGTCAGCATCATAATATGTAATGCTTTCGATCTCAAGATCGTACTCTTCATCAATGTCTAGCTCTTCCACAGCTTCATTTATGGGGACAATTTCATAGCTAATAGATATGCCCTCATCACTATCTTCTACAGATGTAACTTTTCCTAGAAATCCATAAGGATTTGATGTTGAAGCGCCGCCATTTATGATGTCGCCAATTGCTGGAATTTGACTTTTGTCCAAATCTGTGAAGATAATTTTATCTTCACTAACGAACGAACAGTTGTTTTCAATGGTCTCTTCGTCGATGATAATAACGTTGGTTTCATTTGTTTGAGTATTAGGGTCGCCACTGCCATCATCTGAGTATGGTAATTGTGAACAAGAGGTTAGAACAGCAGAAATAAAGGTAAGTAGGGATAAAAAATGTTTCATTTACTTATAAGGTATTAGTTTGCAGATTATTCGAGTTATGTTGTTGCAGGCGAATATAATCAATAAATTGTTATTCTTGTGATAAGAAAATTGTTTTTTCGAATAAAAATAGCTTGGTGGCGTAATAGTCCATATTTGACTTTATATTTAACGTGAGTTACTATGTTTGCCAACAGAAACATAGTAACTCACGTTAAATATAGGCATTGGTTTGTGATATATACATAAAAATAAGAGGAGAGTAACCACACTCTCCTCTACTTCGTGAGGTCGACGACCGATATTCGATCTCTACTCCGGTAACCACTCCTTCGTAGGACTTAGAGACTTAAAGTCTCAATCTGTCGCTCTCCTCAACCAACCTAAAACTACTAACCTAAAAATGAACCTTAAAACTTCACTGCAAAGATAAGGTGAAAAATCATAACTTCCAAATTAATTTACAACTTTTATTAAAATAAATTAATTAAAGATCGCCAAAATTCTCTTAAGTGTTTGATAAACATCAAGATAGTAGGTTGTATGGTTTCGTCGATATTTTGTAAATTATATTAATAAATTTTATTATTAATGTGTTAATCCAATAACAATAGCTAATACGATGAATGTTACATAGGCAATTGTAGCCTTAAGTTTATCCAACTCTAGGAATGCTGTGGTTAGCGTGATGGCAGCCGGTGCTGCAACAACAGCATAGTGTGCAGGTGTGAAGAGAGGGAAAAGAATCGAACAGATTGGAATAACAGCAAGTGTTACCGTGAAGATTATTCGTTGTCGCGAGTGGAATGCAAGTGATATTTCGTCGATCATCACCACGGAGTAGACCGACAACCCAGCCGACAATAATATGTATAGTATTGGGACAATCTCTCCAGCGAAAGAGTAGGGTAGTCGCACGAGGTTTACGAAGTACTCTGCGATAAGTCCCCATATACTTATGTCACAGAACCACGCAGCATACAAAACCAGCACAAAGGGTGTAGCCATAGCCCACCCTGCGAGAAACAGCTCTCTTCCACCTCGATCCAAGACAACCATCACGCCAAAAAACGAGAGTAGCAAAGGTAGCATCGAGGGGTATATGAGCGGTAACACTCCAATCCAAAAGCAGCCACTATATATCTGTGGGGCGGAGAGGTTTGAGGTGTATGAGTCGTATATTTTGTTTAACGACATAATTGTTAGTAGGGCGGTCAACGGGGCTAAAATCATCTGTGAGGGGGTGATGATAGCTACCAACACAGATGTATAGATGATTGATGGGATATGGGTCACTGCGCTAAAAAGGTTAAACTTGATAGTGAGACTCATCGTATTTACAGCGCCCAGAACGACGAGTGCGGCGGATATCAATAGAGTCAGCAGTGGATGTGAGGGTTGCCACTCGATAAGTGGTTCGAGGAGTGGTGGATATGCGAAGCTGTCTGTGGGGATGCTCTCCTTGATCTCTGCACCAAAGAACTCGATGAGATTAAAGTTGATAACATCAACTTTTAGTAGGTATGCGAGACCTAGCAGCAGAAAAATCGCTACTGTCGCTCCATCTGATTTTAATTTGGGATATATTGCCATAGCCACAAAGATAGATATTTTACACCATAATATTTAGAATCTGTTTAAGTTTTTCTGGCTATCCTTTAAAGATTAAAGTATTAGTGATGCGTTAACTCTTTATATTATCTGCCTCATTTCCTACACCAACACCCCTTGCAAGTGGGCAATCACAACACCATAATTGGTTATTGGAACTCCCGACTGTTGAGCGCGCTCTATGCGGTGCATCATATATTTGCGATTAAACATACACGCGCCGCAGTGAATAATTAGCGAGTAGGGGCTTAAGTCGTCGGGGAAGTTGCGTCCTGCAACAATGTCGATTTTAAGCTCTTCGCCTATACGTTGTCGTAACATTCGAGGTAGTTTCACACGACCAATGTCCTCTGTTATGGGGGCGTGTGCACACGCCTCAGCTATTAATATGCGTGATTGAGGTGTTAGGGTGTCGATAAATTTCGCCCCAGCTTTGAAACTCTCGATATCCCCTTTGTAGCCAGCCATCAAGATCGAGAATGATGTTAGGGTACTCTGTTCCGGTTTTAGGGCATAGACCTCTTTGAATGCTTGAGAATCTGTTATTATGAGTTTGGGGTTGGTTGTGAGGGTCTCTAATGTCTGTTTCAGCCCCTCGGTTGTACAGCTGACCACGATTGCTCCGATGTCGAGCAGTTCGCGCAGAGTCTGCACTTGAGGGAGTATAATCCTCCCTTTGGGGGCTTGTGGATCTTGCGGCATCACCAACACCACAAGATCGCCTTTGTCGACCAACCCTGCTGTGATCTTTAGATCTATGGATGTTGGCTCTATTTTTCGCAGGATCGTCTCTCTAATCATCTCAATGTCGACACCTCGTTTGGCACTTATACGAATAGGGGTCTCCTCAAACATCCTCTCGATATCGCTCTCTAGCTGTGATGTGTCACCTCGAAGATCTATCTTGCTTATTACGGGAATTACCGGTATCGAACGACCTTTGAGCGCCTTGAACCATCTCTGCTCGTCCGCCATCTCTCCCCCCTCACATATCAACAGTGCGATGTCGGTACGTTCGATTGTGCGACGAGCTCTCTCGACTCTCATATCGCCAACCTCTCCCACATCATCGAACCCCGGGGTGTCGATCAACAACACCGCCCCAACACCGTGCAGCTCCATAGCTCTAGCCACGGTGTCGGTTGTTGTACCTGCGACATCTGCCACGACGGAGGTCTCCTCTCCCGTTATGGCGTTTATGAGAGAGGATTTACCGCTATTTCGAACTCCATATACAGCGATATGTAGGCGGTTGGCGTTGGGGGTGTTATTCATAGTGTAGAGTCGAGAGTTATTTTACTAACATTTCGTCAGGGATCTTTGGCATTGCACCACTTTGAGTACATACATATGCCGATATCTCCACGGCACGAATGTGTGCAGCACGAAGGTCTCCATCGTTGAGCAACGAGGTTATGAAGGCGGCTGTAAATGAGTCACCAGCACCAACCGTATCGGCAACCTCAACCTTTGGTGTCGCGAGGAATGAAACCCTACCCGGAGTGAAGATGTAGCTACCGTTTATACCACAGGTGAGGATTAGGATTTCGAGGTTGTATTTCGACAGTAAGATCCAACATTTATCCTTTAGATCCGCCCCGGGGTAACCAAACATACGGCTCAATGCAACCAACTCTTCGTCGTTTATTTTGAGGATGTTACATCTTGTCATCGAGTTGTGGAGGATCTCTTTTGTGTAGTAGTTTTGGCGTAGGTTGATGTCGAATATTTTGTAGAAACCCTTCTGGTTGGGCATTGCGTCCAAGAAGTTGTTGATCGTCAAACGCGACACCTCATTTCGTTGTGCCAACGAGCCAAAGAAGGCGACTTGAGTTTGATTTGCTAGAGCCTCCAACTCGTGGGTAAATGGGATGTTGTCCCACGCCACATCTCTGCGGATGTTGTACAATGGTACTCCATCCACGTCGAGTTCTACGGTTACACGCCCCGTTGGGTAGGGAACTTTTTCGATGAGGTAGTTGAGACCGTTATTGTCGAACTGTTCGAGAAGTTCTGTGCCCAACTCATCATCACCAATGGCACTTACAATGCGCGAATCATATCCAAACTGTGATATGTGATAGGCAAAGTTTGCAGGTGCACCTCCAATTTTTCGACCCTCGGGAAGCTCATCCCATAGAGCCTCCCCCAAGCCAACGATATAGTTCATCATAGTGTTCTGGAATTTTAAAGATTATTCGTATAGTTTTGTGTGGTCTGGTTTGAAACTATCGTACATTTCGCCATACATAGCCTTTAGTTGCGCTACGATCTTTGGGTACTTTGTGACAAGATTTGTCGTTTCGCCGGGGTCGTTGCGTAGGTTGTATAACTCATAGTCGTTTGTGCCGAAGTCGGTCATAAATCTATGCTTTGTGCCGGGGTCGCGACCCGGTATGAGTAGCTTCCACTGGTCGTTACGAACGCCTACGAAATCCTCCATTAGATTCTTTCCCGGGATTGCCACCTGCATATAGCAGTAGCTCTCGCGTGCACTCTTCTTGCTCTTGGTGAAGAAGAATTTGCTCTGATCCACACCATCAATTGTAACATCATTGGGCATCTCAAATCCGCACAACGACGCGAAAGTCGGCATAAAATCTATCGTTGCCATCAACCCATCTTTGGACTCTCCACTAGGTACGTGTCCTCTCCAGTTAATGATACAAGGGGTCTTTGCTCCTCCCTCATATGCCGAACCTTTGCCGTCGCGGAGTTCTCTAGGGTCGCCCCAAAAGATCTCTCCCGGTTTGTAATATTTTGCGATATATCCTCTATAAACATATTGACACCACGGACCATTGTCGGTCATATAGATAATCAACGTGTCGCCACGAAGTCCCAACTCGTCGACCTTATTTATGAGGCGTCCGATCTCGGTATCCAACTCATAGAGAGCGTCACCATAGAGGCTTCCGTGTGTTGTGCCCACATACTCATCTGATACACCTACGCGTGAGTGTAGCATTGTGTGTGCCACATAGAGCAGGAATGGTTTGTCTTCTTCGCGTCTATTCTCTAGGTAGTCTATCGCCTTGTCGGTGTACAGTTTCGAGAACATACTCATATCTGTCACCATTTGATCTAGTTCACGGTTGTCGTACATCTGCGACTTTCCGCTATCATTAGCACCCAACGTACCGTAGTAGTAGTCGAATCCCTGATCGTTTGGTATACGCCCCTCAATTGGTTTTCTGTTAGATACGTCCCACTTACCGATGGCAGCAGTTTGATACCCTACGCCTTTGAGTAGTTCGGCGAATGTCACCTCCGACGCTGGCATATCGAATCCTCCACTACGTAGTGGATAGCGACCCGTCAGAAGAGCCGAGCGAGATGCTCCGCTAACGTGTTGAGCATAACACTCCGTAAAAAGAGTTCCCTCCTCTGCAAGTTTGTCTAAGACAGGGGTTTTGTGCCTCGTGTTGCCCATACACCCCAAGTCGCCATACCCTTGGTCGTCGGTGAAGATTATTAAGATGTTGGGTTGTTCACCCTTCGCCATTAGAGGTGTTGTGATGGGTAGTAACATCGCAACACCCATAGCGCTGTAAAGAGTGTTTAGGTTTTTCATTGGTTATATAAGGTTTGGTTTGTTTTAGTTAAGTTAAGCTAGCAGTTAGCTGCCACACTTCGAGTAGCCGCACGACATACATACCAAACAACCATCTTGGTATGCCATATTGTGGTCACCACACGAAGGGCAGGCATTTTTGCTCTTCGTACCGTTGGCGATATATTGTTTGAGGGCTCTCTCGACGCCAGCCTTCCACGAGTTGATGCTCTCCGAGTCGAGGTGTAGACCCCCAATCAGCGAGACAACATTTGTGAGTGGCATACCTTGACGCAGAACCCCCGAAATGAGCTTCGCATAGTTCCAAAACTCCTCCGAAAAGAGTCTCGACACACCGCCAATAGTGTTGGTGTAACCATAGCGGTCGACATATTGGAAGTCATAACGTTTCGTTCCGCTCGCCTCGCGAACCTTGATGATGGAGCCACTCTTGATCTTTGGGGGGATATACATTGCATCCTCCTCGATTTTTCCGGTGAAGATCTCATATGGGCGGTTGTTCTGTAGACCAACAAAGGCGATCCACTTCTCGTCACCATTCTTAAACCTCACGATGTCGGCAGGTAGTGAGTATGGGCGTTTGAGAGTTGGTTCTTGGGGGCTCTCTTTCTTCTTTTTCTCGATGAGTACGCCATCTCGACAACCATCTCGATAGACCGTAACACCCTTACAACCACACTCCCACGCTGTGCGATACACATCTGCAACAAGTGCCTCATTTACATCCGATGGGAGGTTTACTGTAACCGATATCGAGTGGTCAACCCACTTCTGTATTGCTCCCTGCATTCTCACCTTTGCCACCCAGTCGATGTCGTTTGCGGTAGCTTTGTGGTAGGGTGATGCGGCAACCAGTTGGTCGAGTTCCTCGTCACTGATACTCTCTATGTTGGTTGTGTCGTATCCGTTCGCCTCCATCCACATAACGAAGTTGTGGTGATAGACATTGTACTCCTCGAACTTCTCGCCCATCTCGTCAATAAATGTAGCCACCTTATCTCGATCCGATGGGTTGATCTTGCGTCGACGTTTGTATGCGGGACGGAACACCGGTTCGATACCCGAAGTGGTCTGTGTCATAAGGGATGTTGTACCCGTTGGGGCGATTGTGAGCATCGCTATGTTGCGACGACCAACCTGAGCCATAAGGTCGTAGAGTGCTGGATCAGCCTCTCGTATACGGGCAATCATTGGGTTTTCGAGCTCCAACTCTGTAGAGTACACCTCGAATGCACCACGCTCCTGTGCCATCTCGACCGATGCTCTGTAGGACTCCACCGCCAAACACTTATGGACCGAAATGGCGAAATCTGTAGCCTCATCCGTACCATATCGAAGACCCAGTGCCGCCAACATATCCCCTTCGGCGGTGATACCCAAACCAGTGCGACGACCCTTGCGAGCCATATCACGAATCTTGGTCCACAGCTCTAGCTCCACACGACGGATATCCTCATCTTCGGGATCTGTCGATATTTTATTTATAATAAGCTCCACCTTTTCGAGCTCCAAGTCGATGATATCATCCATAATGCGCATCGCCTTGCGGACGTGCTCCTTGAACTTGTCGAAGTCGAACTTAGCCTCAGCCGTAAAAGGAGAGTCCACATATCCAAATAGATTTATCGCCAACAGGCGGCACGAATCATAGGGACATAGAGGTATTTCACCGCAGGGGTTTGTCGAAACGGTTGCGAATCCACTCTCAGCATAACAGTCGGGCACACTCTCTCGAATGATGGTATCCCAGAACAGAACACCCGGTTCTGCCGACTTCCACGCGTTGTAGATAATCTTGTCCCAGAGTTGTTTAGCATCAATGTCGACGCTATATTGTGGATTGTCACCCGTTATGGGGAATTGCTGATTGTAGCTCTCGCCCGTACCCGAGGCGCGCATAAAGTCATCGTCGAGTTTAATCGATACGTTAGCTCCCGTAACCTTTCCGGTATCGGTCTTTGCGTCGATAAATCGCTCTGCGTCGGGGTGTTTGACCGACAACGAGAGCATCAAAGCTCCTCGACGACCATCTTGAGCTACCTCGCGAGTAGAGTTTGAGTATCGTTCCATAAATGGTACAATACCGGTTGACGTGAGTGCTGAGTTGAGTACTGGGCTACCTGTTGGTCGGATATGTGATAGGTCGTGTCCCACACCTCCACGGCGCTTCATAAGTTGTACCTGCTCCTCGTCGATACGGAATATTCCACCATATGAGTCGGCAGGATTTCGGTGTCCGATCACGAAGCAATTCGATAGCGATGCAACTTGAAAATTATTACCGACACCGGTCATTGGTCCACCCTGTGGAATAATATATTTGAAGTGATCCAACAGATCAAATATCTCCTGTTGCGACATCGGGTTCGGGTATCTCTGCTCGATGCGCGCCACCTCCGTAGCGATACGATTGTGCATATCGAGAGGTGACAGCTCATAAATATTACCAAAAGAATCTTTGAGGGCATATTTACTGACCCACACAGTTGCGGCAAGCTCATCGCCTCCAAAATAGATCTTCGAAGCCTCCACAGCGTCATTGTAGCTGACTGGAGTTGGTATTTGTGACTCTTGTGTTTGTTCCATTATATTCTCTATGATTAACATTAAATTCGGTGAATCAAGCCTACAAAGCAATGCTCTCACTAAAAATGGTTATCACACAAACCATAACACAGCCAATCAATATCTCTCACCGACAACCAAAACGACACAATATTACGAATAATTAATGATAAACGCAAGGCGTAATCTATAGATATTTTTTTGAAGCCCTCAAAACACTCTTTCACACCTCCTCGGGGGGTATAGTAACTCACGTAATTTCGAAGAGAACAGATTCTTAAATGATTTGTGATTATATGTAATTTATTGATCTGTTATAGCGCGTATATATAATATATAGTACTTTTGTATATATTAACCACAACACAAACACCTATGATTAAAATGAAACGATTATTTACAACATTGATGACACTCTCTCTGTTTTTCTCTTTTTTTTTTGTGTCGTGTGATAACTCTGGAGATGTTGTCGACGACCCGACTCAAGAGGAGGAGACAACAGATCCCGACCCTGATCCCGAAGAGCCGGATGACTCTACAGATGAGACTCCTTCGGTCTCCAACATAGCGGCTGAAGTCACCACTACGCCATATGTATATAAGACCTCGGAGTTGGGTACTGAGATAAAGATATATCACGTAGCTACGGCATCCTCACTTGAGGGAGAGCCCAAAGCTGCGATTGTATTTTTCCACGGAGGCGGTTGGTCGAGCGGTAGTTGGACAACGTTTCAGCAACATTGCAACTATCTTGCGACACAGGGGATGGTTTGTTTCTCGTCTCAATATCGTGTTACGAAGGATGATACGATTGATGATCTTCCCGAGGCGGTCTCTATTGTAGAGTGTCTCGAAGATGCAAAGTCGGCTATTCGTTGGGTCAAGGCGAATGCGGAGCAGTTTAATATCGACCCGACAAAGATTGTTGCTGGAGGCGGTTCGGCAGGCGGGTGTCTTGCCGCTGGGGTTTCGATGTGTGATTTGATCTATGATGAGAATGATGATTTGGATATTTCGTTGGATCTTGCGGGGTTGGTTCTCTTCAATCCGGTCATTCACAATGGTAACGACGAGTTCCCGGCATACAACTATTCGGGGGTTGATGCAGCTTGTAAGGCGGCTGGTTTTGCCGACTACTCGGCATTCTCTCCTATGGCGAATATAGATGAGGATGTACCTCCGACCATATTCCTTGTGGGCGAAAATGACACCTATATTCCACCTATTACGGCGATCGAATATCAGCGTCGAATAGAGTCCTATGGGGGAGTTTGTGAACTTTGGATTCACGAGAATCGATCACACAGTTTCTACAACTTCATCCCTACATCAACAAGTACTAGTGCGACTGGATTTACTGCGACAATGCCATATGTACACGATTTTCTACGCGACTTGGGACTCATCAACGACAATAGTTCACTGGTTTTGGATTGGTTGAGCTATGGAGGTTATAGTAACTATACCTATGTAGATAATTTCCTATACGACACCACGAACTTAAATATTGCAGATGAGTATACTCAGTGGTGTTCTGACAACGACTATGCGGAGATGCCGATTTTGGGAACAAACTTGGTGACAAATCCCGATTTTGAGGATGGTACTTATACTGGGTGGACACACGAGAATGAGAGCTACCAGACGATCATTAGTGATCCTGATTTGGTTGTTGCGGGTAGCTATTCGCTCTATAGCAGTGGATCGTGGCAGAAGATCTATCAGACGATTCCGGTGGTTTCGGGTGAGAGGTACTATTTTGGTTTTACGGGTCGTCATACGAGTGACACTCTCTCTGCATCGGGTGAGGGTAGTGCCAACAGTGGATCATACTATCTGTCGATTCGCACCAACGCTCTAAATGGAAGTAGCGAGATGGCAAATACCACATCTATCTCTTCGGTCACCGATACCAATACGTGGAGTAGTATTGCATTTGAGGCAAATGTGTCGCAGATAGAGTTGGTTTTGGTGTTGCAGGGAGGACACGGTGCGTCGGATAATTTTTTCTTTGCGCTCAGTGAGGAGCGAGAGGAGGAGCTTGGAGGTTCGGATGTCGAGGGATTTGACCCATTTCCGGAGGTTGAGTGGGATCCCACGAATGAAGAGCCTACCTATGAGGGGAATCTGCTTGTTAACGGTGATTTTGAGGATAAGTCAACCTCTCCGTGGGTAGCCGACAATAGCTCGGCGACGATGAGTATTGTGACCAACTCTATAGCTATCAATGGATACTATTCGTTACTTGTTACGGGCTCTTGGCCTCGCATATATCAGGTTGTAGCGGTTGAGGCAGGGAAGACCTACGAGTATGGTTTTACGGGGCGTCAACTTCTTGCGGAGGGTGAGTCTGGAGGGTCATATCCAACGGGAGGTCGAGTTTCTGTTTCGATTAAGACGGGAAGTGCTACGGGAACAGTTGTGTCGGGTAGTGAGTTGTCGGTGACGAGTGGTACGGATACGGAGCGAGTGTCGACGGTTACAATTCCGAGCGACACGGAAGAGATATATTTTATGATTAATTCGTCGGGTTATTATGGATATTTCGATAGTATCTATTTTAGGGCTAGCGATGAGTGATGGTAATTAAGTAGGGTGAAAAACACGATTAACGATGTAGTTGGTCGTGTTTTTTTTGTGTTTGAATGATTTGTATTTGTGAATGATTGGTTTGTGCAAGTCAAAATCGCCTATATATGCTTTTTGTTGGATGTTATTGCGTAATTTTGTAATTATAAAGCATACTGACAAGATCAAACAAATAGTACCCAATGAAGCTAATTAAACATATTATTACGCTTTTTGCGTTAGCCGTGGCGACAACTGCAACTGTTGTTGATGCTGCGCCATTCGAAAATATCACACTCCACAAACTCTCCAGCGTCAAGGGTTATATGCCCTCGACAACCTATACGATGGTGATTGATAAGTATGGATTTTCGTGGATCGGAAGTCGCGATGGATTGTTTCGTTACGATGGATATGATGTCGTACCGCTAGTGTCATTTAACCCGATGGGGGCTATGTCGAATGTGTGGAATGTTCTGGAGGATGATGATCGGTTGATAATTCGATCTACGAAGGGTATGTTCACACTTGATATTAATAGTTATGATCTCACTCCATTTCCAGAGTTTGCAAATGTCAATCTCAAACATATGTGTAAGAGAGGCGATAGTGGATTTTTCTTCGGGACAGATAGTGGGCTTATTGAGCTAAATGATGATCTTGAGGTGGTACGAACGATCGACGCCTCGGATGGTTTGTCGAGTGACGTTGTTCGTTCGGTCTACGAGGATAACGATGGGAATCTATGGATTGGAACTTACGATGGACTCAATAAGATTGACGCTGCGGGTAGTGTGTCGAAATACTCTTTTTTGAGCGACGAAGCAGGGAATGATCTAATCTTGTCGATATCGCCCAATAGTGTGTCGGATGATACTACGTTGTGGATTGGTTCGGGTACGGGATTGGTGAAGTTTAACCGCGTGAGTGGAGAGTATAAAAAGTGGAGTAGCCACAATAGTTCGATGAGTAACTCTGCGATAAAGTCGCTTTCGCGTGTTGGGGATAAGTTGTGGCTTGGGACAGATATGGGGCTCAATGTGTTTGATATCGAGAGCGAGACATTCAAGCCCTATCTTCATAATCCGAATGAGGTCTATAGTCTCTGTGCAAATCAAGTACACAAGATCTGGACAGACTCGTCGAACGTAACGTGGATTGTAACAAAAAATGGAATAAACTATGTAAACCACAAATCTCGTCACGTGAGACACGTTCCGATAATGTATATGGAGGGTAATATGTTGACATCGACGACGATGAATACTACTGCCGGCACTCTCGACAATGGAATGTGGGTTACGACTAATGAGGGGCTATATTATTATGATGATGAACTTCAGCTAGATGAAGATATGTCGACCATTGCAACAAACACTCTTCCGTCGAAAACCTGTGGTGCAATTGTGAGAGATCGTTTTGGTCGTCTTTGGGTCGGTACGCTTAACGGATTGGCTATTTTTGATCCACAGCAGGGTAGTTCGATAATCATTTCGTCGGAGACGACCGATCTGTTCGAGTCGAACTATGTGTCGTGTATCTTGAATGATAATAAGGGCGGAATGTATGTTTCGGAGTGGCGAAGTGGAATTTTTCGAATTTCGGAGGATTATGGTTTGAGTGGTGCTCGCTCGGAGGAGATAGTCAAGGTGTGTGAATATAGCTCAGCTCGTATTGCTGTTTTGAATGATTGGTTGTGGGTGGGGCGTCGTAATATGTTGGTCAAGATTGCCACAGACTCCTCGTCGGAGATCTCTATAGACCCTGTAAATGAGCTACTAAATGGTGAATCCATCGAGGCGCTATTTATCCACGACGGAGTTATCTATTGTGGAACGAAGGGAGCTATCATCACCTACGATATTGAGAGTAATAGTTGTAGGCGTATTGAGATGGTAAATCCTGATCGCTACGTGATAAACGTATCCAAAGATATGTATGGAAATATTTGGGCGTCGGATGATCGTGTGTTGTTTAGGATCACCTCGTCGGGGAGGGTTATTCTATTCCCGATCAATGCATATAGCACGATGCAGATAATTACGCCGAATAGTTCGAGGATGTTGAATAATGGAGATATCGCCTTTGGTGGGGATAATGGATTTATTGTCTTTTCGCCCGATAATATGGTTAGCGCGGTTAACGAGAATAAGGCGGTTATAACATATGTCGAGGTGAATAATGATCGTAGATATATTGATGAGGGGAGTAAAAATAGACGAGTCGTGCTCAATCACGACGAACATAATTTGTCGATAGGTTTTACGTCGTTGGATTACACCAACACACGACTTAGTAACTACCGTTATCGTCTCGTCGGAATTGATAAGGAGTGGAACTATATAACGAGTGAGCGTAACTTTGCAATCTACACCAGTCTACCTGCGGGGGATTATCGTTTTGAACTCTACTGCGACAATGCTCTCGGGGAGTGGGTTTCAGAGCCTACGACAATAGATGTTGAGGTCAAGAGCCACATTTTGTTGAGTCGACTCTTTATTGTGATCTATATTGTGTCAACGATTTTGGTGATTTTTGCGATTGTACATTTCTATTTGAAACACTATAAGTTGATTAGTGATTTGAAAATTAGTACATTGGAGAAGGATCATATGCAGGAGATGGCACAGAGCAAGGCGAGTTTTTTCACAAACCTCTCACACGAGATCCGCACGCCACTGAACCTCATTACGCCAACCATAAAGAGAGTTTTGAATGATTCGAGCATCGGTGAAGAGAACCATAAGCTACTCTCTTTGGCGGAGGAGAACTCCAACCGACTCTTGCGCCTACTCAATCAGCTACTCGACTTTCGAGATGCCCAGAATGGGGATAAGAGCCCGATGAGAGTTCGACGACAGGATTTGAAACAGATCGTCAAGGCGATCTTCGCGACCTATCAAAATCAAGCCGATGAGTCGAAGATCGACTATCGACTAACGTTGGATGATGCTCTTATGATCTTCTACTTCGATCGCGATAAGATGGAGTCGATCATCTATAATTTGTTGTCTAACGCCTTTAAGTATACCCCTCGTGAGGGTAAAATTTCGGTTGACTTGTCGGCTGACGATGGCGAAGTGTTGATCGAGGTTCGCAATAGTGGAGTGGGTATTGCCGAGGAGGAGATACCTCATATCTTCGAGAAGTTCTATCGTGCGGAGTATTTCCGCGACAAGAGCGAGGGGGCAGGTATCGGTCTTTCGATTGTTTCGGAGTTTGTGGAGCTTCACGGGGGTAGTATCGAGGTTGAGAGTATACTCAACGATCACACCACCTTCCGTGTAACCATTCCGATGGTGGAGGCACAGTCGGAACTCAAAAGTGGGGAGCTGAAGGAGGAGCGTCTCCGTGTGATAGAGGAGTTCGAGGATGCTGTTAACCAGCGAGACAATAAGCAGAAGATTCTCTATGTGGATGACAACACTCAGATTCTAGAGATGGTGTCGATAATCCTTTCGGGCGACTATACCGTCATCACGGCGACAGATGGACAAGATGGCTTTGAGAAGTGTAAGAGATATCGCCCCGACATTGTTATAACCGACATAATGATGCCCGGGTCGGATGGTATTGAGTTGTGTAAGAAGATCAAGTCGACGCCACAAGTGAACAGCACACCGATCATAGCGATGACGGCGAAGAGTCAGGTCGACGACCAAATAGTCGGTGTCAACGCCGGTATCGACGCTTACCTCACAAAACCTATCAACGTAGAGTTGATTCACGCCACGATCGAGCAGATGTTGCGTCGTGGCGAGGAGCAGAAGCGCCAGATGAAGCAGTTAAATGTCTTCGATGAGAGTGAGTTGAAGAGTCAAGATAAGATCTTGATGGATAGTATAATGGAGGTTATTCACGCTAGGTTGTCGGACCCTCAACTCACGGTGGAGATGATCGCCGAGGAGCTCAACATTAGCAATGCGAGTCTATATCGTAAGGTGAAACAGCTGACTGGATTTTCGACAAGTGAATTAATCAAGAAGATTCGTCTCAAAAAGGCGGATGTATTGATGCAACGCAACTATGGAAGGCTCTCTGAAATAGCCTATAAGGTAGGTTTTTCTTCACCATCATATTTTTCAAAATGTTATAAGATGGAGTTCGGATGTGCGCCCAGAGATACGAAATAGGCTCAAAATGAGGTGTGATTACCTCTTTTTGAATGATTTTTACCGATCTTATTTTCTGGATTTGGGGCGTGATGGAAATGTTATATTAACTGATTTGTAACTGTACGTTAATAAGTCGTGCAAATATTAACTTTGCATAGTATTGATTTCGCTATCAGGTGCTGACTCAGAACAAAATATAAAAAACTAAACCGAAAAACATTAAATTTATGAGAAAAAACCAGCAGACTTAAAAACCAAAATCACAACAACAAGGCTAGATGTCTTGTGACAATCTACGGTGATTAACTAGTCACTCGTAGAATGATCTAAAAACCCAAAAATGAATTTTTAATTAGACTTCAAAAATGGTAAAAAATCACCTTTTTTCTAAAAGTCTCTTGTTACTAATCGCCTTTGTGTCCAGCTCTATTGTAGGGTTGTATGCACAGAGCGGTGTAGTTTCGGGAGTTGTAAAAGATGATGCTGGGTATGCGCTACCCGGTGTTGTCGTTCAGATAGTCGGAAATGCCACCTATGGTGTGGTTACGGGTATCGATGGAGATTTCACGGTGCAGCTCGATGGAACGAAAGAGCCAGAGTTGCAGTTCTCGTATGTCGGTATGGTGACCCAAACAATCCCTGTACAGTCAGCACAGAGCAATATCCAAATTGTTATGGAGAACGATGCGACGAGTATCGAAGAGGTTGTTGTCGTCGGATTTGGTGAGCAGAAGCGTGTGAGTATCACGGGATCTGTGACATCTGTTAAGACCGACGATCTTCCATCCTCAGCCTCATCGTCACTCGCAACCTCACTAACGGGACGTATGCCCGGTACGGTTATCGTGCAGAACAGTGGAGAGGCAGGATCGGCTGCATCTAACATCAGTATTCGTGGATCGTCGAATGAGCCACTTATCTTGGTAGATGGTATCGAGCGTGACTTTGAGGATCTCGATATGGATGAGGTCGAGAGTATCTCGATCTTGAAGGATGCCTCAGCTACGGCAGTATATGGTATCCGAGGTGGAGATGGAGTAATCATCGTCACCACAAAACGCGGTAAGGAGGGTAAGTTCAAGGTAAATTTCAAGACTGAGTTGAGTTTGACTCAGCGTGGAGAGACCATTGAGCCACTCAACTCTGCTGAGTATACTATGTTGATGAACGAGGCTCGTCGTAATGACAATGGTATCTCGCTCACTGCAACAGCCGACAATACGGGTCTTGTTGAGGGTACAACCTATACCGATGTATATACGCCCGATCAGTTGTCGCTCTATCAGTCGGGTTTGTCGGATCTATATCCCGACACAGATTGGTTCGACGTACTCTATAACGACTTTGGACATCGTGAGCGCTATAGCGTTTCGGTATCGGGAGGAAACGAGTTCTTCACAACCTACACCTCTTTGTCTTATATGTACGAGCGAGACTGTTATGCCAACTACGATACGGAGTATGACTCTAAGTCGGCATATGATCGTTACAACATCCGTACAAACATCGACTTCAACTTGACAAAGACGTCGAAGTTGAGTGTTGACCTTGGAGGTCAGTTTGGAACACGTACACGTACCAATGTTGGTAGTATGTCGGCTCTTACACAGTATGCACTTATAGCACCTACTGTAGCGTCGTTTGATGGTGAGTCGATCGTTGGTGCAACAGCACCTGTTACGAGTACCGTATATAACTATATAGCAGGTGTTGGATATCGAAAGAACCACACCAACAAGTTGCAGATGTCGGCTAAGTTCAACCAAGACTTGTCGTTCATCACCAAGGGACTTACCTTCGAGGCATCTTTGTCGTATGACCACACTTACTATAGTAACTTTACGCAATCTTACACCGATGCTAACTACTACTATGGATTTTTCGACGAGTTGACAAACACCTCATACAACCGCAACAACCTCAACCTAACAGTTGACCCCTACACGGGATGGGTCTACAACCCTATAACGGGAACGTGGGTTGAGAATGCAGATGTGTTGCAGGATGGTTCGGATTCCATAATGTCGACCTCTGCAACAACTACTACAGGAGTTATGAACTTCAATACGAAGGCTCGTTTGGGATATAACCGCAGCTTCGGAAAGCACAACACCGCGGGTATGATCGTCTTCACGACTAACTCAGAGAGCTACCACTCGGATAGCTACACCTATGTGCCGATCCGTTATGTTGAGGCGGCAGCTCGTCTATCGTATAACTACGACTACCGTTACTTCTTGGAGTTCAATGGTGGATACAATGGATCGGAGACCTTCGCTACAGAGAACCGCTTTGGATTCTTCCCTGCGGTATCGGCAGGATGGGTTCCATCTAACGAGTCGTTCTTCCCCAAAAATGATGTGATGACATTCCTCAAGTTCCGTGGTTCGTATGGAGAGACGGGTATCGACGCAGGAATCAACCGCTTTATGTATTTCGATGACTACACTATTAACTATAGTGGAGAGTATCTATTTGGATCAACCTCGTTGGGAGGACAAGGAGAGGCTAAACAGGCTACAGCGGGTAATAAGGATGTTGTCTGGGCAACAAACTTCCAGAAGAATATCGGTATCGAGACTAAGTGGTTCAACGATCGTCTCTCGATCAACGCTGACTTATATCGTAACGACAAGAAGGGTATTATGATGGAGCCAAACCTTATCCCCTCGGTCTATGCCGGAGAGGTGTCGGCAGGTAACATTGGCGAGATCCGCTACGAGGGTTACGAGATCGAGGCATCTTGGCAGGGTAACTTCAACAACTTCAAGTATAGACTCTTTGCCAACTATAGCTACGCGAACGCTATCAACATCGACATCGATGAGGTTCAGCCCGAGTATGATTGGCAGGTTCAGACAGGACGTCACCCCAATCAGCTGTTGGGTTTGAACTGTGTAGGTTTCTACTCACAGGAGGATATCGCAGCGTTGGAGGATAATGACTGGGTTGGTACACCCGACGCTCCAACAACAACTTACTCTACGATTGGAAATCTTCAGGCTGGAGATTTGAAGTATGAGGATCTCAATGAGGATGGAGTGATCGATGCCGACGATATGATGTACTTCGAGAACACATCAACTCCCAAGTCTTCATATGGATTTGGAGGAAACTTCAGCTACAAGAAGTGGAACGTAGCTCTCTTCTTCCAAGGAGCAGCAGATGTGACCTATACATATGAGGGTCGTATCCGTATCCCATTCTATACAGGTACTCACAATGGAGCAAATTATGTAATGGGTCGTTGGACACAGGAGCGTTACGACGCAGGCGAGGAGATTACCTTCCCACGTATGTCGCTATCGGGAGGAGACTCTGACCACAACTATCAAGATTCTAGCTTCTGGATGCACGATGCGTCGTATCTACGTTTGAAGAATGCTAGCATCTCTTATAACCTTACTCACCCAAAATTGGAGAAGATCGGTATCAGCAAGATTGGTTTCTCTCTTTCGGGAACAAACCTACTCACATTCACTTCACTCGATGTTGTTGACCCTGAGACTTCATCAGGTCAACAAGCAATTGTTCCTCCGAGCCGAGTATATACGTTAGGTGTAAATGTTAGCTTTTAATTGTAAATTACTATGAAGAATATATTAAAGAGTATTATGTCGTTGTCGGCATTTGTTGTGGCTACGTTTTCGTTCACCTCGTGCGAGAACTACTTTGAGAGCCCTATTGCCGAGAATATCACCGAGGAGACGATCTATAGCTCGATGTATAATGCAGAGCGAGGTCTGAACGCAGCATACTATGCTATCCCCTATAAGTGGGCGTGGAGTTCGGTCTCTATGGAGGATAATATCAGAACAAAGACTCCATTGCGATTGGATATGATTACCTCAATCAGTGATGAGTCGGTCTCTATCTCTACTTGGTCGGGTGCGTCGAACGCCTATTACGGAACAACGAGTGTTATCCCCGGAAACGTAGGTCTTGAGAACACTACGTGGCGTCACGAGTTGGAGAGCCTATACGAGGAGCCATACTACTACATTCGTTATGCCTACCTTTTCTTGGAGAATGTAGACTCTGTGCCCGACGCAACAGCAACGTGGCTTGCTGAGAAGAAGGGCGAGGCGAAGATCTTGATTGCGATGTGCTGGTATGAGTTGATTAAGCGTTATGGTAGCGTACCTTATGTATCGGGGTCGCTCTCGACAAACGACTTCAGCGAGACATCGAATGATCGTCCACCATTGATGGATCTCATCAATAATGTAGATGCGTTGCTTGCCGAAGCTATCACTACAGCACCCGATAAGTTTGATGAGTCGAGTGAGGATTATGGTCGTGTAACAAAGGCTACAGCTTACTTCCTTCGTTCACGTTTGTGGTTGTTGGCGGCTAGTCCGATCTTCAACACCAACACTCCATATAGTACAGCTGGTTTGGTTGAGTCGAATGAGATCTGTTTGGGTTATGCTGAGGGCTCTGATGAGTGGAAAGCAGTATGGCAGAAGGCGGCAGACTATTCGCTAGCTGCAATCAACTACTGCGAGGCTAATGGCTACTCGATGAACGATGTTACGACAGGAAAATCTACGGAGTGGGATGTTCTCGATGCTTATCGCGATATCTTTAGAGGTGTGGTTAACAACCCCGAGATCATCCAGTTCTCACGTCGTGTAGGAACACTTAACGGTAACTCATCGGGATCACACTGGGTAGGTCGTAATATGCCTCCTATCTCAAGTGGAGGTAACTGGGGTGCGACAGGATTTGTCTCTCCGAACCACGACTTTATCCACAATATGTTCCGCAATGTGGATGGAACTGAGTTCGTGTATGGCGAGGCGAACAAAGGGAAAGATCCTTGGGCAAATGCCGATCGTCGTTTCAAGTCAATCATCGTCTACGACGGTTGCGACTGGGGTGACAAGACAACAATGTGGTGGGATCACTCATCTAACGGCAATAATGTTCAGGGAACAGGTTACTTTATGCGTAAGTTTATGCACGACGAGTGGCAGTTGGGAACCTACTCGGTGGATGTACCTTACTACTATATGCGTCTTCCGGAGCTATACTTCAACTATGCAGAGGCGTTGTGTGAGTTGGATTACGCAGGCAACCTAACAACTATCGAGACCTATATCAACAAAACAACAGCGCGTATGGGTGGTAACGGAGTAGGTGCAGCCTACATCGAGTTGTCAGGTTTGGGTTATGAGGATGTTCGCGACGCGATACGTCGTGAGAAAGCGGTTGAGTTTATGTTTGAGGATCAGCGTTACTTCGATGTTAAGAGATGGTTGATCGCCGACAAGACTATCGGAAAGGATAAGACTACGATTTGGCGTAACGATACAACGACAATACTCTCTGATGCGGCGTGGGAGAGTGATTCTCGCTGGTATTACGAGAACACGGAGGATGCGCAGATGGTTGCTCGTCAGATCAATTGGGAGGATAAGCAATATTTGATGCCATTCCCACAGTATGAGATCAATCTTAATATGGGTCTCAATCAGAACCCGGGGTATTAATTGGTAAAAAAGTGTGATCTATGAAGATAACAAATAATATAAAGATAGCGCTATTTTCTGCATTTGTACTCTCTACGACGACGGTGTCGGCAGAGGAGATCAAGGGAGTAGTGCGAGATCTTCAGAACAAACCTTTGTCGGGTTATGTTGTGAAGAGTGTCGATAGCCAGAGCGAGGCGATTACCAACAAGCGTGGTGAGTTTACAATCGATGCCAAGGCTGGCGAGACAGTTGAGATATTGCTCAATGGCATTTTGATGGATAGCTCTACATTGGAGAGCGGTGACTCGGGGGTTATGAAGGTCTCGGTAGACCCATATCGCCTCAAAGTTGAGTCGGCTGCAAATACTCGAATCGACCGTCACCGCACATCGGCTGCTGTCGATATGGCGACGAGCGAGAGCTTCGAGAACTATAGCGGATATAGCTCTGCGAACACTATTGTCGGCAAGCTAGCGTCGTTGAGTACCGTAATTTCGTCGGGTATGATGGATGGCGACTACGCTACGTTGTATGTGCGCGGTAAGGGTACAACAACAACTGCTACGGCGTTGGTTCTTGTCGATGGTTATGAGTCGGATATTAGTCGCTTGAGTAACCTTGAGATCGAGAGCATAACTGTCCTTAAGGATGCCGTGGCGTTAGCTCCCTATGGTTTGCGAGGTGCGAATGGAGTTGTGTTGGTCACAACGAAGTCGGGTATTGCGGGTAAGCCACAGTTTAAGGTCAACGTAGAGTATGGAGTGTCACAACTTCAGTCTAGCGACTATGTTGGAGCGTCACAGTACGCTACACTTGTCAACGATGCGCGTGCCAACGATGGATTGTCGGCTCTCTATAGTGACGAGCAGTTGTCTCTACAGGGCACAGATGAGTATCTCTATCCCGACATCAATTGGGTTGACGAGATGATGAAGTCGATGAGTCAATACACAAACGCATCGATCGAGATGACGGGAGGTAGCAGCACAATCCGTTACTACACGATGTTTGACTACAAGACATACGACGGAGCGTTCAACCATACAGATTACAACAGTAACTACGATCTTCAGAACGACAGTTCTCGTCTGAACTTCCGCTCGAATGTGTCGATGGATATCACCAAGACTCTTCGAATGGATGTTCGATTGGGTGGGCGAATCAGCAACAGCACAGATATTCAGTATGGAACGACTAATTACTATGGGTTCCTCTGCTCAACTCCAGCAAACCGCTACTCAATCTACAACGCCGATGGTTCATACAACGGAACGTCGTACTACGCGACAAACCCATATGCTGAGTTTGTGGAGAAGGGATTCTTCGACTACCACGAGCGTACGTTGGATGCGAGTGTAAACCTCAACTACTCGTTGGATTTCATCACTAAGGGTCTCTCTGTTTCGTCAGCGATATCGTTTGCGAGTGAGTCTATTGTGACGGAGAGTTACAATGGCGGTTCATACGCAGTGTATGAGCCAACTACAGAGTGGCAGATTGGTGACTCGGGAAAATACGAGGAGACTGATACATACATCAAGTATGGTAACGACGCAGAGGTTGCTTTCGGCGCGGAGTCTGCAGTTCAAGATCGTACCAACACAATGCGTTTGGCATTTGACTACGACCGTGAGTTTGGCAAACACTCCGTTGTCTCGACCCTCCTTGCAGAGCGTAGCGAGCAGAACTACCAAACATATGCTGAGGCATACAAATATGTAAACTTTGCGCTCTCGGCAAACTATGGTTATGACGATAAGTATTTTGCAGATTTTGTACTCTCATATGCTGGATCGAACGCCTACGAGACTGGTAATAATATGGGATTCTTCCCTGCGGCAGGTCTCTCGTGGATCGCTAGCAACGAGGACTTCTTGAAGGGTAACAGTGTTGTTGACTTCCTAAAGGTTCGTGCGAGTGCAGGTATCACAGGTGCTAGCCCATCGGGTAACCGATTCCTATACCTCTACAACTACACTTCGGATGGTACATACTACTTCGGACAGACCGCAACTAGTACAACTGGTCTTTCGCAGGCAGCTTTGATGGATCCCGACTTTAGCTGGGAGAGAGGTTATAGCTACAACTTGGGTGTTGATGTACGATCACTCTCAAATAGACTCTCTTTGTCGTTTGACGTGTTCTCTGAGAAGCGTGTCAACATCATCGATACATATGACGACATCGTAACATCTATGGCTGTGTATCCAAATATGTATGACTGCTATGCGCAGGTACTCAACCAAGGTTTCGACTTTACGGCAGGATTTTCGGATAGCTATAAGAGCGGTCTTGCGTTCAGAGTGGCGGTTAACGGAGGTTTGGCGAAGAATAAGATCTTGCAGCAGTACGAGATCGAGAACGACGCTACATCTGTTATAGGTTACCCCGTAAATGCGATCTTCGGATATCAGTCGGCAGGATTCTACTCGTCGGAGGATGATATTGCTAACAGCCCAACCTCTACATTTGGTTCGGTGCAGCCGGGGGATATCAAATATGTGGATCAGAATGGTGACAACGTGATCGACGAGTACGATCAGACATACCTTGGTACATCGTTCCCTACATTCAACTATGGTCTTAACCTCAATGTGTCGTACAAAGGATTCTATGTAGATGCGTGGTTTGATGGTATGGCAGGTGGTGTTAAGAATGTTAGTAGCAATGTGATCTACAACGCACTCAACGGTACTGATGGTAACATCTCAACATACTATGCCGATAACTACTGGACAGAGGAGCGTGGTGACAGTGCTACATTGCCACGTTTGAGCTACGACTACAACGAAAACAATAGCCAAACAAACTCTGTATATGTATTGAGTTCGAACTTTATGCGTCTTCGCACAGCAGAGGTTGGTTACAACCTACCAAACAATCTTTTGCAGAGATTTAACTTGGGCAGTGCAAAGATCTATCTACGAGGACACAATCTATTTGTTCTCGATGCGATGGGTGGTCTCGATCCAGAGGTTACGAGTGGATATCCTATCTCGAAGAGCCTCTACGTCGGTCTTAACGTTGGATTCTAAAAAACTAAAACTATGCGAAAAAATAATATATCAAAAATCATAGCTATTTCGACCGCGGTTATGGCGATGGTGGGCTGCTCGAAATATCTTGAGTACGACACCAATAGAGCCTATACCGATGAATATGTGTGGACAACCTACACTATGGTCAATAGATATATGACTGCGGTCTATGAGAAGTTACCAAGTACATTTATGTCGGTAGGTAGCGCATTCCTTGACTGCACGACAGATAATGCTGAACACTTGGAGCAGAATACCAATAGCAACCGTTTCAACACAGGAACTATCTCAGCATTCGACAGCCCCAATGCAGGATGGGACGATAGTTTCAAGGGTATTCGCCTTGCAAATACGCTTATCAACAACCTCGATACGTTGACGCTTCCAACCGAGCAGTACGATACTGAGACTCGCGCGGCACACCTTCGTGCGATTGAGCGTTACAAAGGTGAGTCACGTTTCTTGAAGGCATACTTCTACTTTGAGCTCTTCAAGCGCTATGGTGAGGTGCCGATTGTAGATGACTGGGTAAGTGACACTGAGCCTGTCGATGCAAGTCGTCAGAGCATTGCGGATGTTATCTCTCATATTGGTGTTACGTTGGACGAGGCGTTGGAGTATCTTCCAACAAAGGCTGAGTTGAATGCTAATAGTGAGTATTCATCAACCTTGGGACACGCTATTCAGGGTGCTGCATACGCTCTAAAGAGCCGCACATACCTCTACGCAGCGAGCCCACTCTTTAGTGAAGAGGGAAGCGCCGAGAGTCGTGAGTACTATAAGCTTTGTGCCGAGAGTTCATTGCTTCTGTTCGATGGAAACTATACTCTTGTGAGCGACTACGCTTCACTCTTCGAGGCAAATGGATCGACAGCATTTAGCAATACGGAGGTTATCTTGGACCGTCGTACAACAACGGGATATGGAATCGAGACTAACAACCAACCTGTAGGATTCTACGGAGCTTTAGGTTTGACCAACCCATCGCAGAACCTCGTGGATGCCTACGAGATGACCGATGGATCGACATTCGACTGGAGCAAGAAAGAGCATAGTGATGCACCATTTGAGAATCGTGACTCACGCCTTGCGGCGACAATTCTCTACAATGGAGTTGATATGTTGGATCGTACGGTTGAGACATTCACAGGTGGTCGTGACGCGACAAACTCAAACAATGAGGGAACACGTACGGGTTACTACTTGAAGAAGTATGTTGACATCACAGCCGATCTCTCTGACCCAACCGGAAAGCGTCACTATTGGCCTATGTTCCGTCTATCGGAGATATATCTTAACTACGCTGAGGCGATGAATGAGTTGTATGGACCGACATCAGATCCTGATGGTTATGGTTATACGGCGGTAGATATGTTGGATTTGGTTCGTAAGCGAGTTGGACAGCCTGCGTTGGTAGATTTGGATGAGCCTCTCACACAGGATTATGTTCGCGAGAAGATTCGTAACGAGCGTCGTGTAGAGTTTGCGTTCGAGGACCACCGTCACTGGGATCTTCGTCGTTGGAAGGCTGGAGAGGGTACACTCAACGGTATGTTGCAGGGTGTTGAGATCACTCGCACGTTCGACCCAGACTACGATGATAATTACGACTACTCGGTATTCGATACACAGTATGATGATGATGGTAATGAGATCGAAGTTGAGATACCAGATTACGATCCATATACATATAGCTACGAGGTTATAGAAGTTGAGCAGCGAGTATTCGACACATCATATATGTACCTCTACCCAATTCCATACAACGAGCTCCTTTGGGGAGAGTCGGAGATTGAGCAAAATCCGGGTTGGTAGAGTAGTTTAGGTGTTAAATAATAAATTAAGATTAACTATGAAAAAGATATTACTTGCACTGAGCTCATCTCTACTCTTGCTTGGTGCGTGCAGTAGCTCGGAGGAGATTGATGGCGTAGGAGGATCTGCAAGCTTCGGCGATGTGGTGAACTTTACGAGCAGTGTCACACGAGTGGAGAATAATCAGTGGGAAGAGGGCGATCTTGTCGGAATCTTCTGCGGTGGTTACTATTCAAATAAGAAGTATGAGGTCTCAAATTCGGGTGCTACAGTCACTCCATTTACGGAGTCGGAGACGATCTACTATGTCACTTCGGATGAACTAAACTACTACGCATACTATCCATATGCTAGCTCTGCGAGCGGAGGAACATATAATGTGTCGGTTGCGAATCAGAGTGATCTCGACGCTATTGATTTCCTATATGCGAATGCTAATAGTGATGAGGATAGTGTGAATTTTGAGTTTGAGCATCAGTTGGCGAAGGTCTATTTTGAGTTTGAGGTTGCGAACCCTGCGACGCAGACTCTCCCAGAGTCGTTGACGTTGGCGTTGAGCAACGTCGGAGTGTCATCGACCTTTGATCTTGCGAATGGTACATTCTCGGAGTCACCAACAGTAGGTTCACTCACCTTTAACGTATCACCCGAGGCTAACACGACAGCGGTTACCGTGGAGTCGTTGATGTTGCCAGCGAGCAGTTTGGCTGAGTTGAAGGTGGAGCTTCTCTATAATGATTCGTGGTGCGAGGTTGACTTTGGTAACCTCACCAACAATTCGTGGGAGAGTGGCAAGGAGTATACATGCTCGTTCACTACCTCTACCTCTACAACTGGTGAGGTGACAAGTATCGTTGTTTCGGGAGCGACCTCTACAATCTACACCTCTGGAACAGAGGCGTCTGTAGCTCTTTCGGCAAAGGTATACCCACTCAACACGACTAACACATCTGTTACTTGGTCGTCGAGCGACGATACTATTGCACGAGTTACCGACGAGGGTGTTGTCTGGGGAGTTGGCGCAGGATCGGCAACGATTACAGCTACCTCGACAGCGAACACATCGGTGTCGTCGACCTATAACGTTACGGTTATTCAATCACCACTTGCTGTTGGAGATTTCCTCTATGCTGACAACACTTATGACTCGGTATATCGTTCAGACAGAACGCTCCTTGGAGTTGTTTATACGCTCAACGACGATGGAGTGTCGGGTACGATTGTCAACGTCAACGAGGCTAAATCTACAGCGTGGGCGGTTGCTGGAACTCTAACGACAACTAACTTCAACGTTAGTGTACACTCCGACTATACTTGGGGATTGTACTCATTGGATGGACCGGGTTACGCACTAGAGATAATGCAGGCTGTATATGCTGTTGACTCTAAATTCACCGACTCACCAGCGTTTACGTGGATTGCAGCGCTTAATGCGACAACGGTAGATTATAGCGCAATCGCATCGGATGCAACAGGAGTATGGTTTATGCCAGCCGAGGGAGACTTCAAGACTCTTCTTCCGATTGTATGGGCGGATGGATCTATCATCAACGACCAGATTGCAGCGGCAGGAGGATCGGAGTTTGGAGGCTCTACAGTCTACTATACGACCTGCTCGGAGGTACCTACCAATGCAGCAAACTGTCGTAACTCACGTTGGAACAATGGAGCAGTAGGTAGCGGCGGTATTGCGAAAACTACGTCGAACGATACCAATCGTATACGTGCGATTATGAACTTCGACCTAAATGCAAATAACTAATAAGAGTGGGTACTATGAAACGATTGATAGGAATATCTGCCCTAGCGGCAATGGTGATGACATCGTGTACAGAGGATAGCACTCTGGATGTCGTAGGTAATTTGGTTGATGATAACTCTATCTTTTTGGCAACAGTTGCAACCGATGACTCGGGACGCGAATGGGCTGTAGAGGATGAGGTTGGAGTATTTCAGTATAGCGGTAGTGAGACGCTCCATAGTAATGTAAAGTATTATAATGCGTCGTATAATTCATCATTTGCGACCTTTAAGTCTGACGATGCAGATAATACGCTCTACTATATTGACGATGTAGCGGAGGTTATGCTCTACTATCCATACTCTTCGGAGTTGGGTAGTGGGGACTCAATCTCGCTCGATTTGACAGATCAGGGGAGTGTAGCCTCTACGGTCTACTACTCGACTGAGACAACAACCCTAACAAAGGGAAGTGAGGAGGCGTTGGTGTTTGTAAACAGATTAGATTTCCCACGTCTTGCATTTAACTTCACGATGGAGGATACATCGGGAAGTGGTGAGATGGTGGCTGCTGATATGACAGATGCTGTTATTACGCTCTCGGGACTCTCGACTACAGGTTCGTACAACACTTCAACTTCGACGATGAGTGCTAACTCTGTGACGGCGACTATTACTGGTATCACTTGTGATGGAAGCATTAGTTATGTGTCGGTTCTTCCACAGAGTGTTGCTTCGACAGAGGTTGTGACGTTGGTTGTAAGTAGTCCGGTCTTTGGATATTGCGAGAGCGAACTTACGTTGGGGACGCTTGTCGAGGGAGGTGTGTCAGCCTTCGACGTAGCGCTTGCTGAGGCTACGATGACTGTTTCGGCAGGAGATATTGCCAATTGGGGTGATGGCGGCAGTGTTAGTGGTAATGCCTATGCTACAGGTGAGGTTGTATATGTTGATGGAGTCTCTATAGATGCTGTATACTATAGTGCACACCAGCAGTAACGGAGTAAACAAAACTAACGATCGGGAGGAGGGGTATATTCGAAACAACCCTCCTCCGCAGATCACAAACTAATAATGATAAATATGAAACGACTATTATTACCACTTTGTGGCGTTATGTTGGCGATGGTATCGTGTGTCGATACCGACCCGATCGATACCTCGACAGATGTCGAAGTAGCCCTCGAAATATATGGAAACAACATCTCACAGGGCTCTATTTTGAGTAATGACCGTGTAGGTCTCTACTTTGGGGATGATTACCAAAATGTAGAGTATTCGATGTCGGTAGATGGGGCGATGAGCGCTGTTGGGGCGACAGAGATTATCTTGACGTCGACTGCAAAGCAGACTCTTACGGCATATTACCCCTACGAAGAGGGGCGCGCATTATCTTACGCTCTAGATATCACCGATCAGGATGGTATCGAGACTCTCTATTGGGGATCTGCAACTTCGTCAAGTAGTAAGTTTGACATCGACTTCGGTAGCATCTACGCAAAGATCTACTGTGGAGCGTCGAATGTTAAGTACGACGATATGACCTGTACACTTGTTGGAGGGGTTACTACCAAAGGCTCTTTTAATCTTGCAACGGGAGCTATTACGAACAGTTCGACTGATGGGGCGAGCTTTGATCTTGTCGTTGATGGCGACATTGCCGAGCTAACACTTAATGTTATCCCTTGTGAGGATCTCGCTAGTGTTGGACTAAAGTTCGAGAGCGTGAAGGGTTCATATAGCTACACCTACTATCCATTGACGCAGGATAGTGAGTGGGCAGCGGATGAGTTCTATAGCTACGATCTAGTACTTCCAACTACAGATGTCCCCGTTACAGCTATCTCTCTCGACAAAGAGACACTAATGTTAACGGAGACAGAGACTACAACCCTTGTAGCAACAGTATCACCATCTACGGCGCTTAATGTGGCTGTTGTGTGGAGTTCGAGCGATAGTAGTGTTGTGCTTGTTGACGAGGGCGTGGTGACGGCTATTAAGCCCGGAACGGCAACTATTACGGCGATGAGTGTCGACGGATGTTATACGGCGACGTGTGTGATTACTGTTAATGAGTATTAACAACTCGAAAACCAACTAAAACAAAAAGATTATGAGAACAAAATTTATATATTCAACTCTCCTCTGCTCACTGTTGGCACTAGTATCATCGTGTGAATCGAATGATGTTAGTGGAGACGTGTCGGCTTTGGAAAGCCCATTTGCGAGCTTCGAGTATGTTACATCGTCGGGTCGTACATATATTCCCGATATAGATGACGCGGAGCGAACTATCTCGATCTATGGAGTCGAGGATAGTGACGGTATTACGGGGGTTAATTATGAGCTAAAGCCGGGAGTTTCGATCCTTCCCGACCCAGCGTCACGTGTGGGCGATTGGCGATCAACAGAGTTGTTTGTCGTTAGCGTCGATGACGAGAAGATCCCATATGTTGCGACGTTGAAGGATTATAAGTACGCAACCATTGAGACCGATGCAAAACTATATACTCAGCAGACATATGGTAGCGAGGTTAAGTATCATCTCTATGACCTAAAGAATGATTCGGCATCAAATCAGCTCGACACCTACGAGAATGCCGAGACTATGTTCCAGCAATATGGCTTGTGTGGAGTTCGTATCCCAATCTGGGGTGCTACCGACACCGTGACAGGCGAGGAGGGACACCCTGCGGAGGGCGAGGTAAATTATAATGTATATGGTAGAACATATTCTCGTGTTAGCAATGCGCTTAAGGCGTTTATGGCAGGAGGTAAAAACAAGTCGGACTTCATCGTGTTTATGAGTATCAAGTCGAGTGGATCTGAGCAGGTGAAACTTCCTAGCTGGTGCTTTACGAATGGAGTGATCGCTAGAACAAACCTTCTCCCCGATAAGTATGCTGTGTTGATCGAGAACCTCACAAGCGAGTTGAAGAAGTATGTAGATCCCGATCTACAGATACAGGTTATCGGACTCGACAATGAGAGTAGTTTTGCCAACGCAAGTGATAAATCAACAACTTGGATGCACTACGAGACAGTACCTTATATTAAGGCTCGTTTTGAGGCAAATGGATGGAACACCCCACGATTTATCTCACACGAGGCTTGGGAGCCAAAGACATTCTCAAATGGATGGTATCAGTCGCTGTTGACATCTCACCCCGAGACTGTCGATATCTATGGAGTACACTACTATCACGATAAGGATCACCCTAAATATTTTGGTCGACTTGAGACAGAGTGGGATGCATCTATGACCGATGCAACATATGCTCATCCCGACGGAGTTGTGCGTGAGTTCTGGGCATCTGAGCCACACTGGTTGTCGATGAGTGCCGACAGTGGTTACGACGATGACTTCTTTAAGGTCTCTGAGGAGGCAATGTGTTGTTTGTGGGCGCAGTCGGATCTTGGAATGACAGCATTTAGTTGGTGGAGTTTCGGTGTCGGTACGACCCTCAGAAATGATTTGATGAGAATCGCGTCAGTGCCTATTACAGGTTACACGCCAATCAAATTTGTTGACCACGACGATGGTGGATTCAGCAAGGATGACACAACTGTTGATGATGTTACTCGCGACTACGATCTTGATAGTAACAACCTCAAGACACGAGCATTTATCAATGGTAACAATGTAACCCTTTACCTTCTTAATGTAGATTGGTATGCGAACAGAGCTACAGCTCCATCTTATACTGACTATAAGATTGGAATCTCGGATGCTACGTTGACAGGTTATAAGATCAGCTACGAGCAGTGGGTTGGAGAAGAAAGTGGCGCGTCGAACTACACAACAACAAGTGGAACGTTCAGCTATAGTTCGGATCAATACTTCTCGATTGACATTCCAGCGCGTTCTATTACCTGTTTGCAGTTCACGATCACACCAAACGAGTAGGTTTGATCTATAGAATCTAAATAGGTCCTAAACAACTATCCCGTCAATATTCAAATGAAATTGAGTATTGACGGGATAGTTGTTTACTAAAATGATTAACTGTTTAATGATTAGTGATTAGTGGTGATGCGTTAACTTCTTATGGTGGCTGTCTAACAATTTGAATTACAACCACATATGGTTGTATATTCTATTTTTGATTTGGCTGACACTTGTATTCGATTGTTAATAGTAGGCGCAGCCTACGTCGCTAACAATCGCAACGAAAATAAAGCTCCGCGGAGAGCACTCCGCCGCCGCCCGCGCAGGGCAGTGGTCGAGATTATTAACGCACCAGTAGTAATTCAAATACAAACAATGAGGGAGAGAACATCAGTGCCCTCTCCCTCATTGTTTGTATGTTTCGACATTGAACTACTCAACGAAACCCTCCTCAGCCATACTTGGAATAGGCATTGAGGCGTATGTTCCATCAACAAGCTTTGCGTGAGTCGCCTTTAGAGCGTTGATTGTGTAATCTACATCTTCGAGTGTATGAACCGCAGTAGGGATTACACGAAGGATAATCTCTCCCTTAGGGATAACTGGGTAGGTTACAATAGAGCAGAATAGGCGGTGGTTCTCGCGAAGGTCAACGACAAGATTTGTCGCTTCGTTCACTCCACCCTTCATATAAACTGGCGTCACAGGAGACTGTGTTACACCAATCTCAAATCCATTCTCCTTGAGTTTAGTTTGAAGAGCATTTGTGATTACCCACAACTTATCCTTTAGCTCAGGCTGTGTGCGTATGAGGTCGAGACGCTTCAATGCACCCATAACCATAGGCATTGGGAGTGACTTAGCGTATAGCTGTGAGCGCATATTGTAGCGGAAGAAGTTAACCAACCACTTTGGTGCTGCAACGAATGCACCGATACCAGCCATCGACTTAGCGAATGTGTTGAACAACACATCCACCTGATCTGTCACACCGAAGTGCTCCGCAGTACCTTGACCCTTAGCTCCCATTGTACCAAATCCGTGAGCATCGTCAACGAGAAGGCGGAAGTCGAACTCCTTTTTGAGCTCTACGATCTTGTCGAGAGCACCGAGGTCACCCTTCATACCGAACACACCCTCTGTGATTACGAGGACGCCACCACGCTGCGACTCTGCAAGATCTGTAGCGTGTGTAAGCTGAAGGCGAAGTGAATCGATGTCGTTGTGACCGAACACAAATCTCTTACCGCGGTGCATACGCAAACCGTCGATAATACAAGCGTGAGCCTCTGCGTCGTAGACAACAACGTCGCGAGCTGTCAAC
The DNA here is from genome assembly GCA_047174765.1 of Rikenellaceae bacterium. Taxonomy (GTDB): domain Bacteria; phylum Bacteroidota; class Bacteroidia; order Bacteroidales; family Rikenellaceae; genus Alistipes. Next base: position 90,582 of record JBCQTT010000001.1, read on the forward strand.
AAACAGTCGATGATCGAGATCATACCTTGATAACCGAAGTTAAGCAAGAAAGCATCCTCCTTACCAACGAAAGCTGCAAGCTCACGCTCCAACTGCTCGTGGTACTTCGTCTGACCACTCATCATACGAGCACCCATTGGAGCAGCCATACCGAAGTCTGCTGCGCCCTTAGCATCAGCCTCGCGCACCTCAGGGTGGTTTGCAAGTCCCAAATAGTTATTCAACGACCAGTTGAGCATCTCTTTGCCACGGAAATTCATATGTGGACCAAGCTCACCCTCCAACTTCGGGAATACGAAGTAGCCGTGTGCATAATTCATATACTGACCAATAGGTCCTCCAACGTTCTTTTCGAGGCGATCAAAAATATCTACCATTTTAATATTATTTTTAGTTTGTTTATGCAGTTGAAACATACAAAGGTAGAAATTATTTCGCAAAAATTACACAATTTACAAGAAAATGTAACGTATATTAATTGGGACGAGTGGAATATTAAAAAAAAATTTCTATCTTTGACAATAGTCTAAGAATCTATTTAAGTTTTTCTCGCTAGAATTGCTAAGAGAGATGTTGTTTTGATTTTCTCTCTTTGCATAAGGCGCATAGTGGTGCCTATGTAACGTAATGCAAAGAGGGAAAAGCAAAGTAACAGATCCTTGGCAAAATAGATGAGAGAAATTTAAACAGATTCTAAACTAAATAAAACTTAACTTAATATTATGGCAGATACTAAAACTTATACCCTCTATGGGGGTGGCATCGAGATGGTAGTAACAAATTTCGGAGCTCGTGTAATGAAACTTTTCGTTGAGGATCGCGATGGTAATGTTGACGATGTTGTCCTTGGATACAACACCATCGAAGAGTATATAAATAACAAGGGAGAGCGTTTCTATGGTGCACCTTGCGGACGCTATGCAAACCGTATTGCTGATGGTAAATTCACGATCGACGGTGTGGAGTACAACCTCCCTATCAACAACGGTCCTAACTCTCTTCACGGTGGTTTGAAGGGTATTGATATGGTTGTTTGGGATGTTGTCAAGGCAACAGAGTCTCGAATAGATTTTCGTTATGTGTCACCAGATGGCGCTGAGGGATATCCCGGTGAGGTTACAATAGATATGTGTTATGAGCTTACAGAGGATGGTGAGTTCGTTATCGAGTATAGCGCTACAACAACCAAAAAAACTCACCTCAACCTTACTCACCACTCATTCTTCAACCTCGCAGGTGAGAGCAGCAACCACCTCGTTGCGGATCACATCCTTCGAATCAATGCTGATCAATATGTTCCAATTAGTGAGGTGTGTATTCCTCTCGGATACTATGAGGATGTGGAGGGTACTCCTTTCGACTTCCGTGTAGCGAAGCCTATCGGTCAAGATGAGACAACAGAGGGTAACGTACAGCTTAAGATGGGTACAGGATATGACCACAGTTGGGTACTCAACGGTAAAGAGGGTGCAATGAAGTTCGCAGCGGAGGTTTACGACCCAGCTAGCGGACGTAAGATGGAGGTCTACACAGATCAGCCAGCTATGCAGTTCTATGGTTGCAACTGGCTCGACGGAAAGACTGTATCGAAGGATGGCGAGGGTGCCTACATCGCTCGCGGAGGATACTGCTTCGAGACTCAGAAACACCCAGATACACCAAATCAACCTGCATTCCCAACAACAATCGTAGAGCCGGGAGAGGAGTATACTCACCGTTGCATCTACAAGTTTAGCGTCGAGGAGTAGAGGTCGCGACCTAGTAATTATATGTAAGCAATAGATAACTCCAAGGGGTGATGTAATGTCAGTTCCTTGGAGTTGTTATAAACAAGGCGTGATAACCGCGCCTCAACAACAAAACTTCAATTCACAAAATTAACCAACCTAATTTATTATGAAAAAATTATTTCTATCTTTTGTGGCAATATTTTGTTTCGTATGTGCCAACGCCCAAAACAACAAGGCTCTCATCGGAGAGTGGAAGAGCGTCGTAGAGTCAAAGCTTGAGAAGTGGGAGAACAGTACGGGTGAGGATATATCGCGCATCGACACCTCGGTACTTATATTTAATAGTAACGGTACATTCAAATACCAAAATACTCGAGTGGAGGATGGTGTTATCAACAAAGATTACTCAGCAATCCGCGAGGGTAAATATACTGTAACAGCCAATGACATATTTATTAGCTACGATAACTCCGATAAAAGAGATATCATTCAGTATAAATTGAGCGGTCGCGATCTCTCAATCTGTAGCGGATTTGATAACTGGGTGGTATATCGTCGCAATAAGTAACCATCAATCTACGTTTATTAAATAATTTTTTATAACTTGCGCACATCTTCTTAGAATAGGAAGAGTTTATAGGTATTAGATTAATTAGAAAAAGAGTTTATGATTAGGCAATTTGCAGTGGTTCTTCTACTTGCACTCAGCACATTCGTCGCAGGATGTAGCAAAGAGGATGACAATGATCTTGTAGAGAGTTGGAGAGGGAACTATACAGAGTATGGATTTAATGATGGTGGTGAGTATGTTGAGTTGACAAAGAGTCTGATCATTGTTTTGCGCAACGACTACACTCAAACAGTACAGACGTTGGTATACGATGGGTCAGAGGTTGTTGAGTCGGCGTCGACTGTACGACACGGAACCTACTCTCAGGCGAGTTCTAAGATAATCTTCTACTTCGATGATTGTGATTGTACAACACCTTGCCTCTGCACACACGAGGATTATAACGTCGAGGAGTACTACTACAAATACACCTACTACGAGGATGAAGATTATGACGAGGATGTGGATGATGAGAAGGAGGATAATAGCTACAGCGTCCTCGAAATTAAACTCATCGACGACGACGATCCATACACTGAGTGGATCACCCTCCGATATCTAGAGTGGGTTGATTAAATAACGTGAGTTGTAAAATAATTACGGATGTAAAAAACACATTACAAAAAAAAGGGCTACTCCAATGGAGCGCCCTTTTTTTTGTACCTCTTCTTCTTCTCGAAATTACTGGAAGAGTGGTGATGGATACTCACCTGCATCTACAAGAGCTTGAAGCTTCTCAACTACAGATGGACGATCCTCTGCGTAAGTTACACCGAACCACTTTGATGTAGTGTCGAGAACCTTAACTGTAGCCTCTCCGTTCTGGATAAGCTCGTTGATTGCAAGGGGAATAAAGAACTCTGCCTTAGGGTTGTTGATCTCCTTTGTGAGGAAGTCTTTGAAGATACGCTCTGAGTACTCGAAGTAGTCGGGAGTGAATCCCCACATATTCATTGATACTGGAGTGTTCTCCTCAAGTACCTGAACATCTCCATTCTCATCTGTGAAAGAGATGTCACCATTGATACGCTCGATAGCTGTGCGCTCAACGACATCTGTCAATAGGCGATCCTCGTTTGTTGCGCAGACGCCACGTGCAACAGAACCACTCTCAGATAGTGTATTTCCTACGCGATATCCGACCATTGAGTAGTCGCCCTTCTTGTCCTCAGCCTTGCTCATAAGGTCAGCTGCGAGAACTGCGAAGCTGTCGCGTCCATAGTAGTCGTCAGCGTTGATAACAGCGAAAGGCTCTTTGATAACATCCTTACCCATCAACACTGCGTGATTTGTACCCCAAGGCTTCTTGCGATCCTCGGGAACGGCGAATCCCTCTGGAAGGTCATCGATAGCTTGGAAAACCAACTCTACTGGAATGTGGTTCTCATATTTACACAAAATCTTCTCACGGAAGTCTGGCTCAAAATCCTTACGGATAACGAAGACAACCTTACCAAATCCGCCGCGAATAGCGTCGAATATTGAGAAGTCCATAATAGTTTCACCACTTGGGCCTACGCCATCAAGTTGTTTAAGTCCGCCATAGCGGCTACCCATTCCTGCTGCTAGTACAAAAAGTGTTGGTTTCATAGTTGTTGTTATGCGAGGTATTACCCTCAATTATTATTTAGTCGTATGACACAAAGATATATAAAATATATTTATTTTTGCAAACTTAGTGTAAAAAATAGATGTATTTTGACCCATTAAATAAAAAAAAGTCATCCAAAATCAGTTCACTGATTTGGATGACCCTTTTTTTAGTGCTATATCTAATGCTAGATAACGCTCTAAATCTACTCTTTCGTAGGACGTGGCATACGCTTCTCTTTGATGCGAGCCTTCTTTCCTGTGAGGCCACGGAAGTAGTAGATACGTGCACGACGCACAACACCATACTTGTTAACCTCAATCTTCTCGATCTGTGGTGAGTAAAGTGGGAAGATACGCTCCACACCTACGCCATTAGAGATCTTACGGATTGTGAACATCTTTGTCTTACCAGTACCCTTAACTTGGATAACTACGCCGCGGAATGACTGCAAACGCTCTTTGTTACCCTCGACAATTTTGATTGTCACGGTGATAGTGTCTCCTGCACCGAATGCTGGTACCTCTGACTCTGGTTTTGTCCACATCTGCTCGTTTACGAGCCTAATCAATGCATCTTTATTCATTGCAATATGATATTATAATATTATACTCACAACATTATCGCTGCGCCTTAGCTACCATAACGAGTAACTACTCGCTAATCCTAGGAGTTACTCGTTGCATAAAATGCGACGTGCTCCAAATTTGCACCAGCACCCTTATTATAAGAGGTTATGTCGTATTGCTTTTTCAGCGGGGCAAAGTTAGCAATAATTTTCTTTTTCGTAGAATTTTCAGCTCTTTTTTTGCTCACCGATTGTTTTTTTTGCGTCGAGCGCTGCTCCGATAACCAATTCGACACGTTTTGCGAACTCTTGTGCGCTCTCTCCGACAGTAGACTTCATCGCGGGAAGGTACTCAACTTCAATCTTATTCCAGAGTCGAGGCAGTGGTACGGAGTCGTACGCAGCACCCTCAGCACCGTGAATTGCGACGGGGACAACAGTGATGTCGAGCGACTGGCTTAGGATCGCGAAACTCTCCTTGAAGCTACCCAACACACCACTTTTGGAGCGTGTTCCCTCGGGGAATATAACGATGTTGTGACCCTGCGAGAGGACCTGATACATCTGTTGCATCGACTCTCGCACGTTGGTGTGGACATTCATCAAGATGATGTTGTTGTGTCGAGCTATAAACTGTTTGAATCCACCTTGGAAGTGTTTATCTTTAGCGAAGAAGAATGTGTTATGTGTAGTTGCCCAACTAAGAGGTGTCGTCACGAGCGCTCCATCGAGTGCGCTTCGGTGGTTACCGACAAACAGCACGGGTGATGTAGGGATCTCTTTGCGACCCTTCGAGCGGAAGCGGTAGAGCAGGTGGAATATAAACCACAATTTGGTGTGTATAAACCACGCCAACAATCCACTCTTGGGGAGTTGAACATCATCCTTACCACTTTTAAGAATCTCATCCCAGCTCACTTCGCCCTCTTGGAGGGTTGTAGAGTTTGAATGCTCCTCGACATATGCCGAGAGTAAATTGAGAGTTGAGAGTTCGCTCAGCTGTGACTCTGTGATCGTAACTCCGAAGCTCTCTTCCACATATGCAATCAACGAAACGCGCCCCAATGAGTCCAATGCAAGATCTATCTCGAAGTGAGAGTCTCCATTTGCATACTCATTTGTCTGTTCGTCGACGAATGTTTTGAGGAGTCTGAATATATCCGAACGATCCGACACATCTTCACGTTTAACCTCTTCGCGCTCACCCATCATCTCTGCGAGTTTGAATCGCTGAATCTTGCCGAGGCGTGTTTTGGGTAGCTCCTTTGAGCTAATTTGGTAACGCATAATTCGTTTATATCCCGCAGCCTCCTTGTTGTATGTCTCGATTTCGGCACGTATCAACTCCTCCATTGTGCTCTGTGTGTCGGCACGTACGGCGGCGAGGTCGGGGTAGACGATCGCCTGCAAGATATCTTCGTGTAGAAGCACACCGATCTCCTTGATAGCTTTGGAGCTCTGTGTTATCTCGTTTTCGATAGATGCGGGGTTTATGTTCTTTCCGTTGGGGGTTACGATGATCTCTTTGATGCGACCCGTGATCTGGATTCCGTAACGATCATCATAAACAGCCGTATCACCCGTATGTAACCATCCGCCACGCATTACGTCGGCAGTCTCCTCGGGGCGATTGTAGTAACCCTTCATAACGTTAGCTCCGCGTACGCAGATCTCGCCACTCTCCTCGATCTTATACTCACAGCCGGGCAACATACGTCCACAATATCCAACTTTACGCTCTCCGGGGCGAGTAAATGAGATCATCGGAGCGCACTCTGTCATACCATACCCTTCGAGGACGTAGAATCCGAGATTCTTGAATGTGTTTCCCGTCTCGATAGGGAGTGCCGCACCTCCCGACACGAAGAACTTCATCTCGCCACCAAACATATCGTGTGCCGACTTAAAGATCCTCTTCGAGAGCGACTCCGACCCAATCAATGAGCATAATCCATAGAGCATCTTCGCCACAAAGTTGGCATTTATTTTATTCATAATACCCTTTGCGAACCCTTCGTAGAGTCGAGGTACACCGATCATAATTGTAATCTTTCCCTTTTGCAGTGTTGCAAGGATCGACTCTGGTGTCAGAGCCTCCGCGATGTAGATCTGTCCACCTTTGTAGAGTGGAGCTAGCAGAGCGCCTGCAAATGGAAGGATATGGTGTAGTGGCAGGAGCATCAACACGCGACTATCGCTATTGAATATGTCGGCAAAGTTTGCCACTGCGTCGACATTATACCACAAATTGGCGTAGGTTAACATAACCCCCTTTGGAGATCCTGTTGTTCCCGAGGTGTAGATTATCGTCATTACATCATCAGCCTTAAGGGGCATAACGGTTGTTGCCTCGAGCTGCTCCACGTCCTTGTCGTCGACATCCTCGCAGGTGAATATGAATGGGTTATAATCAGGATCACCAATTGTCTCGACACAACCTTTTACGCTCTCGATATTCTCCAGTGTTGTGTAGATGATCTGAGGGCGTGAGTCGTTAATCATATATCCCAACTCTTTGGGTGTCGACTGCACATCCACAGGGATCGTAACAGCACCTATTCGAAACGCCCCATATATTGCAATTATGTAGTCGGGGGTGTTCTTCGAGACGAACATTATCCTCTCGACCTTCTCCGAGCAGTTTGCTTGGTAGAAGTTGGCATATAGCTGTGAATATTTCAGTAGCTCTGTGTAACTTACCGATCGTTCACCGTAGAATATTGCCTCTTTATTATGTTCTTTGAGTAGTAGTTCAAACATATGATAGTTTTTAGGTTAGTAACTTTTTTTGTGGAATAATTATGGGACGCTGCTAGTCGCGGCGTCCCATAATTATCATAACGTAGTATAGCAGTGTAGCGATAGCCGATAGTGCCGCTACGAGGTATGTGCGAGCAGCCCACGACAGAGCCTCTTTAGCTTGTTGAAGTTGCTCACCGCGTGCAGTGCCCGACCTATCGAGCCACGCCAAAGCACGACTCGACGCATTGTACTCAACGGGAAGTGTGACGATCGAAAAGAGTGCCGACATAGCGATCATACCGATACCAGCCCAACAGATCGCCTCTCCGATACCCGACGAGATGAGAAGCATACCGGCGATAATTACCCACGTAGCCATCCTCGACGAGAAACTCACAACTGGGACGAGTGCCGATCGCATCACTAACGGAGCGTAAGCCTCAGCGTGTTGAACGGCGTGTCCACACTCGTGGCAAGCTACAGCAATAGCAGAGACGCTACGGCTACCATAGACTCCCTCGCTTAAGTTAACAGTCATATTGCGAGGGTCGAAGTGGTCGGTTAGCTGTCCCGGCACGCTGACAACTTTTACGTTGTAGATGTTGTTGTCACGCAACATCTGCTCTGCCGCTTCGCGTCCGCTCATTCCATTTGGGGAGCGCACCTCCGAGTATTTTGTAAAGACTGATTTTAGTTTGTATTGTACGAATAACCCGACAATCGCGATTGCGATCATCAGAAAAAACGCTGATGAAGAGGTAAATTGAGAGTAACCATTAGCAACCTCATTCGAATACCCTCCATAACTGCTAAACTGCAAAATATCAAAAAGCATAATTTTATTCTTTTATTTGTTTTATTTTCAACTACTTATGTATAATATATCGTATTGTATATCCGTTATATTGCGCTAGAGAGTTCAAAAATAGAAAAAAAAGTGTTATTTTGCACTAAAATTTACAATAGATTCTAAGACAAAATGGCAAGATGGGTCGAATACTTCATAGCTCGTCGCACTTCACAAAGTTCTGCGAAGGGGGATGGGACGGTGGAAAATCATACTCCCGAAGGGGCGATGATGACTCGTGTTGCTACGATTGCTGTGGCACTTAGTGTTGCGGTGATGATTCTGTCGTTGGCGATAATTTTTGGATTTCAGAGTGCGGTTCACTCACGGTTGACAGCTCTCTCGGGAGATGTTATCATAGCCTCTACGAGGGGGGTGAATACCGCTGCAACACACTCAATTATGCGCAACGACTCGATAGAGTCTATTGCGAGAGGGGTTGCAAAGAGATATGGGACACAGCTGCGACGCATCAATCCATATGCCACACGCGCAACAATTGTTAGAAGAGGCGAAGGTGTGGAGGGTATTTTGCTCAAAGGGGTGGACTCTACTCTCTCGATGGAGATGTTCGATAGGGGGCTCTTCGAGGGAGAGATACCGAATTTTGGGGGTGAGAAAAGCTCTCGCAACACGATTGTGTCGAAAGAGTTAGCCTCAGAGTTGGGGCTAGAGGTTGGAGGACGATTGGAGCTACTAATGGCAGATGATGATGGTTCGTTGCGACGTGATCTCTACCGCATAGCAGCAATCTATACGGCTGGTGGTGGAGCTGCCGAAAAGGGGGTTGTGCTGACCGACATTCGCAATGTCCAGCGCCTAAATGGATGGGGTGAGTCGCAAATATCGGGATACGAGATCTCTCTCTCCAACCGCGATAAGAGCGTCGAAATTGCGGATCAGATAAACATTGAGATCCTCTACAACGAGAACGAGGAGTTGGATCAGAGCGCAGCATATGCAATTGAACGCCTCTACCCATCCATCTTCGATTGGCTCGCCGCCCTCGATATGAATGGTGTTGTGATAATCTCGATTATGATGGTGGTGGCTATATTCAACATCATAACAGCCCTTCTGATCCTCGTGCTCGAAAGGGTGCAGATGATTGGAGTGCTTAAGGCTCTGGGAATGAATAACTCTTCGTTGCGACAGGTTTTTCTGTTGCGAGCTCTTTCGATCACCTTTTGGGGGTTGATATGGGGGAATGGCGTGGGGATTGCTCTCTCTCTGTTACAGCGACATTTCGAGGTGGTGAAGCTCGATGAGACGGGGTATCTGCTCGACACTGTACCAATTGAGTTGGGTGTGGGGTGGATTACACTCCTAAACATCGGGGTCATTGTGGCAATAATTATTGTGGTGAGCGTACCAACGAGAATCGTTGGGTCGATAGAGCCACACAAAGCGATAAAATTTCAGTAGAATAACTTTAAGATAATAGATGAAACCATACAATAAAATCGGCACAACAAAGGGTGAAGAGGTTCGCGAGATGTTCAACGCGATCGCCCCAGCATACGACGGCCTAAACCATATCCTGTCATTCCAAATAGATAAGATATGGCGTCGACGCGTGGTGCGATTTGTTGCCAACAACACCCCCCACAACGGAGAGATCCTCGACCTCGCGACGGGAACAGGTGACCTCGCAATAGCGATGGCACGACAACTCCCCGATGCACACGTCGTAGGGGCTGACCCCTCGGAGGGTATGCTCGCTGTGGCGATCGAGAAACTGCACGAAAAGGGACTCTGTGAACAGATTTCGTTGATGGTTCAATCTGCTGAGGCAATGAGCTTCGTAGACGAGAGATTTCACACCACAACCGCCGCCTTTGGAGTACGCAACTTCACCAATCTCGAAAAGGGGTTGAAAGAGATGGTTCGTGTGACACGCACCGGAGGATGGGTCGTTGTGTTGGAGTTCTCGACACCTCCCAATCCGATCTTTAGGTGGTTCTATAACCTCTACTCTCGACACATTATGCCTCGTGTTGGTGCTCTCTTCTCGCGCGACCGCGAGGCGTATGAATATCTACCTGCATCGGTTGTGGAGTTTGCTTCGCGAGATGAGTTTCTCCGTTTGATGCGACGCGTAGGACTCTCCAGCTGTAGCGCACAGAGCCAAAGTTTTGGTATAGCTCAAATATACGTAGGACAAAAAATATAGCGATTATTATGAAAAATATAAAGACGAAAATCCTCCTTCTTGCCACTCTAATCCTCATTGCTGTGGGTAGTTCGATGGCAATGATGGTAACAATGTCGAGAGTCAGCTCTCAGGTAAAGGTTCTCGGTATCGACAAGATCGAGATAAAGGGACTCTCGGGGGTGCAGATCACCGTGGAGATCGAGAATAGCTCTAAGTATGACCTCACGATGAGCGATGCCTTTGCTGACCTAAAAGTCAATGGAGATAAAATCGCAACAATGCGCCAAGTAGACCCTGCAACATCCCACTCACAAAAGAGAGAGAGTATAGTTACCCTATGGCGATTGGATGATATTAACCCGATGTCACTATTGATGCTCTCCTCTCAAATTGCAAAAAATGACTTTAGCTCCCTTACGATGGATTATGAGTCGGTCATTCAGGCGGGACGATACACTCATAATTTTTCGGATGAGGAGGTTGAGATATCGAAATTTTTAACAATGTTTCAACAAGATTCATCCAAATTATAAAAAAGAGACAGATTCTAAACATCGAAATCAATGAGCCACAAAATCATATTGACATCCATATTCGCGCTATGCGCTATCAGCTTTGTTAAGGCGCAGAGTCTTAACGATTATACTCAAAAACTATCTATCGTAGAGTATAACGGTGACGAAGATTACACCAACACAACAAGTGTAGAGATCCGTCGTGACTCATCATCTACGGTTGCGTTGAGTCGCCTCATCGACCAGAGCATCGACGAAAAGACAGGTGAGGTAACACCCGCCTCTAAGTTAGGTTATCGCATAGGTATCTACTTTAGTAATAGTGCCTCGGCGAGAGCTGGGGCTATGGCAGTCTTGGAGAGGTGTCAGCGAGAGTTGAGCGACCTACACACGACGATGAGCTACGACAATCCATACTTCAAAGTTAGTACTGGATATTGTCTTTCACAAGAGGAGGCGGTAATGATCCTCCACCGTGTTCAGAAGATCTTCCCACGAGCATACCTAATGCGCGAAAACATCACCCCTGCCAACATCGTTACATCCCGAAAAACGGAGGTGGAGAACACATTCTATAGGTAAAAGGGCGATGATGCCAAAAATGGTTGGTGAAACCGCTATAAAAGATTGATATTTAGTGATATTTATTGAGTCCGACTAACAAGTCAGACTCAATTTTTTTTTATGGAAAATAAAGTCGAAAAAAAAGAGTAGAAAAACACGTTTTTGGGCGTGTGGTAGTTTGGATGTTCTGCGTTAGGGCAAGCGAAGTGGGCGGCAAAGATTCAAATGCAATACTTCGTAAGGATACGAGTTTGAGCCAAGTAGCTCGCAGAGGAAATTATTATTATATTCATCACATATGATGGACTGGAACTTTATGGTATTTATATCCTTTTTTCTAGTATATATTGTTTATTGTCACATTAATCAAACAAATATCTAATTTTACCACAAATAGAGACAATAGTACCGGCAGAACCACTCTCTTATCAATAAATTTGTGGCGTAAGACAAAAACTATAAGAATCTTTTGCTCTTTAGACACATCACATCTACATCAATAAATTTGTTCCAAATTAGAATGAACACAATGAAAAAAACAGTAATTTTAGCACTGCTATCAGTAGCTATAACCCTATCAATCAACAAGTCGGATGCAGCACCCTACGGCTCAGCCGACACCCAAGAACCATCACTTCGTATACCATCATCCGTAGAACCTCTATTTAACTACTGGATGCGCGACACGTGGGCAACACTCGCCCCCGACGGATACTACTACATTACGGGAACAACCGCAACACCCGATCGTCACTTTCCCGGACAGCTACACTGTTGGGACTGGAACGATGGACTCTATCTTTGGCGATCGAAAGATCTCAAAAAGTGGGAGTCACGTGGTTTGATCTGGTCGTTAGACGACGATGGAACGTGGCAGAGTGAATCCAGAGTCTACACAGAGGACGAAAAATATCAAAAAAAATCTATCAACGGCGACCCTCTCGACAACAAGTTCCGCGCCGTATGGGCTCCCGAGATGCACTACATCAAGAGCCTCAAAAATTGGTTTATTGTAGCCTGCGTCAACCAAGCCAAGGACTCCAAAGGGTCGTTCATCCTTCGCAGCACCACGGGTAAACCCGAAGGTCCCTACGTAAACATCGAAGCTAACGAGGACAACGCACTATTTAAGAATATTGATGGTAGCCTCTTCGAGGATAGTGATGGCACAATATATTTCGTTGGTCACAACCACTACATCGCCCGAATGAAACCCGATATGAGCGGATTTGCAGAGCCTATCCAAACCCTCAAAGAGATGAAATACTCTCCCGAACCATATGTCGAAGGTGCATATATCTTCAAGCACGACGGTAAATATCACCTAGTTCAGGCGATATGGTCACACCGCACTGAGGAGGGAGACACATATGTAGATAAAAAAGGGGTAACATCTGCAAAAACAAGATATAGCTACGACTGTATTATCTCCACAGCGGACAACGTATATGGTCCTTATAGCGAACGTTACAACGCAATCACCGGAGGTGGTCACAACAATCTATTTCAAGATAAGAAAGGCAACTGGTGGGCAACGACATTCTTCAACCCACGAGGTGCGCAGGCAGCAGAGTTCAAAGAGACTTGTCGTCCCGGCATTGTCCCAATGATATACGAAAACGGCAAATTCAAACCTAACCATAACTACAAAAAATAATGAAACACACACTCTTAACAGCGACAGGAATCGCCCTCACTACCGCAGCAATGGCTGCCGATGAGCGACCTAACATATTAGTCATCCTAGCCGACGACCTAGGTTTTTCAGACCTCAGTTGCTACGGTGGAGAGATCGAAACCCCCAATCTACAGAAGATGGCTCAAGAGGGTTTGCGAATGACGCAGATGTACAACGCCTCACGCAGCTGCCCTTCACGAGCGAACCTCCTCACGGGACTCTACCCCCACCAGACGGGGCTCGGGCATATGGATGGTAACCGACCAAAATGGCCCAAAGGCTACTCGGGATTTCGCTCCAACTCCGACAATGTAACCATTGCAGAGGTGATGAAAGAGGCTGGTTACTTCACCGCAATGGTGGGTAAGTGGCACTTGGGCAACAAAGCAAATCCCATCGACAGAGGTTTCGAGGAGTACTACGGTATGTTAGGTGGGTTCAACTCCTGTTGGAGTCAGAAACCCTACACTCGCCTCCCCGAGGACCGTACACCCCGTCACTATGCAGAGGATGAGTTCTACTCAACCAATGCATTCACAGACTACGCTATCAACTTCATCGAGCAGTCAAACGAAGTGGATAAGCCCCTATTTATGTATCTAGCCTACAACGCCCCACACTTTCCACTCCACGCCCCAAAGGCTACGATCGACAAGTATATGGAGACATATCTAAAGGGGTGGGATGTTATTCGAGACGAGAGGTGGCGACGCATTGTCGATATGAAGTTACTCCAAGGTAAGCCCGAGTTGAGCCCACGAGGAGTCGTTCCGCAGAGCCTCTTTATGGATGAAACCTATCCGCTCCCTGCGTGGGATACTCTAAGCAAAGATGAACAGGTTGACCTCGCACGCCGTATGGCTACGTTTGCAGCGATGGTCGACGTGTTAGACACAAACATTGGACGCATTATCTCGAAGTTGGAGCAAACAGGAGAGCTCGACAATACCTTCATTATGTTCGTCTCCGACAACGGAGCGTGTGCAGAGTGGCACGAGTTTGGTTTCGACGGTAAAACAGGTACAGATTATCACATCCACACAGGTGAGGAGCTCGACCAGATGGGACAGCCCGATAGCTACATCCACTACGGCACTGGTTGGGCAAATGTAGGCTGCACCCCATTCACCAACTACAAACACTACTCTCACGAGGGTGGAATATCAACCCCCTGCATAATTCGCTATGGTGACAACGTGAAACATAAAGGAGGCATCGATCACCAACCGGCACAATTCTCCGACATTATGTCGACCTGCGTAGAGTTGGCACAAACAAGCTACCCAACAGAGTATGAAGGACGAGAGATCACCCCTACAGTTGGCAAATCAATCCTCCCAATCGTAAAGGGCAAGAGATTAAAAACACGCTACATCTACAACGAGCACGAGGGCAACAGAATGATCCGCTATGGTGATTGGAAACTCGTTGCAGCAAACTTCCGCGGTGACGAGTGGGAGCTATACAACATCAAGGAGGATCGCACCGAGCAACATAACCTTGCGGCAAAATACCCCAAACGAGTAGCTGAGATGGAGGCTGCATACTTCGAGTGGGCAGATCGCAGTGACGTACTATACTTTCCAAATGTGTGGAATCCTCGCAACAAAAAACAATTCCCAGTTCATCGAGACAGATAGTCTACAACCCTCTTGAGTCTGGCTAATAAGGCGATTTTCGGTACTTCCCCCGCTCCTCAAATCCTCACGTGCACCTTGTACGCTGCGGTTTGAGAAGCGGGGGAAGTGCCAATTCATCCTTGTTGGCCAGACTCGTATCAAGTGTGACTTGTCAGTCATCCTCAAGTAACATAATTGTTTTACACTACTTTATTTCCTCTATTTACAAAAGGTGCATAGCAATATGCTATGTAACTAACACAAAGAGAGAAACGTAAAGTGATAGATCATTAACAAATTAGACGAGAAAGACTTAAGCAGATTCTTATCTATTAAGTGTAACGTGTGTAGTTATATATCGAAATACTAGTGATGCGTTAACTTCTTGTAACATCTATATAACAACCTGAACTATAATTATATATGAATGTGTATTCTATTTTTGATTTGGCTGACACTTGTATTCGATTGTTAATAGTAGATTGAGAATCAATCTATTAACAATCGCAGCGAAAACAAAGCTCCGCGGAGAGCCCTCCGCCGCCGCCCGCGCAGGGCAGTGGTAGAGATTATTAACGCATCAGCACTAATATCGAAACATAACCAAATTATATAAAATCACGATATAAAATAGTATAAAAAAATTATATCTATGATAAATACAATTTGTACCTTTACGAAATACATAACCCCACAACAATAGATATGAAGAGAGAGATTATAACACTATCACTGACGCTACTAATGGCTCTGGGCGCAGTGGCTCAGGGTAGCTACACGCAACAGAGCGGCAGACTGACCCTCACCGAGGCGATCGACTATGCGCACCAGAACTCCGCCTCGGCGAAGATTGCGGAGCTTAACTTTATGTCGAAGTATTGGGACTTCCGCTCGTTCAAGGCGGAGCTGCTCCCTGCACTCAATCTGAGTGGCGACTTTGGCAACTTCGACCGCTCGGTGGTTGAGGCACGTGACTACGTTACGGGCGAGATCAACTACGTATCGAACAACACGTTGAGCAACGACGTGACCCTCTCGATCGACCAACAGATCGCCCTCACGGGAGGTACGATCTCGCTCACCTCGTCGCTCTCACGCCTCGACCAGTTCAGCTACGACGCAACGACCTTTCAGTCGAACCCCGTGACGATCCAATATACCCAACCTATTCGAGGCTTCAACACCCTCAAGTGGCAGAAGAGGAGTGAACCGTTGGAGTATGAGAGTGCCAAACGCAGCTACTTGGAGTCGATGCAGACAATCACGATCAACACAACGAGCTACTTCTTCGCTGTGCTCACCGCCCAGACGAGCCTACGCAACAACATCCAAAACAGCGACGACACACGAGAGCTATACGATATAGCGAAGCAACGCTTCGAGATCGGCACCATCACCAAGAGCGAACTGTTGCAGCTGGAGCTATCGCTGCTCAACGCAGAGATCTCGACCAACGACAGCCGCATTGCGCTCGAAACGGCACTCTTCAACCTCAAGTTCTATCTGGGCATCATCGACGATAGAGTGTTGGATCTCGTGCCCCCGACCTCGATTCCTCAAATCGCTGTCACCTACGACTTCGTGTTGGAGCGTGCGTTGGAGAACTCTACGCACGACCTATCTATCGCCATCGACAGGTTGGCGGGCGAACAGACTGTTGCAGAGGCGAAGGCGAATCGAGGTATTCAGCTCTCATTTCGCTCCAACCTCGGTCTCTCGCAGACGGGTAACACCTTTCCTGCTGCCTACCGCAGAGTGCAGGATCAGGAGGTGGTTGGTCTCAGCGTCTCGATGCCGATCTTCGACTGGGGAATGAGTAAGGGAAAGGTGAAACTTGCCGAGGCAGAGTTGCAACTCATCGAGACCGAGATCGAGCAGTCAGAGATCAGCTATCGCCAAGACATAATGATAAAGGTGATGGAGTTCAACAACCTCACTCGTCAGTGTGAAGCGTCGCTAAGGGCGGTATATGTCGCAGGCGAACGCTATCAGATAATGAAAGATCGCTTCACCAATGGCGGTGTCACCGTCACCGATCTCAACACTGCACAGGAGGAGATGGATGATGCCAACGACGAGTATGTGAGTCAGCTAAAGTCGTTCTGGTCAGCCTACTACGACCTCCAGAAAACCTCGCTCTACGACTTCATTCTAAAGCGAGACATCAACGCCGAATTTGACAGAATAATCGAAAATCAACTATAACTATGAAACGAATAATCACCACCGCCCTAACCCTGCTGCTCCTCACCGCCCTAAGCTCGTGCGGCAACACCCCCGACAATTCGAAAAAGGGAAATACCACCCCCAAGCGAGAGGTTGTAAAGCTCAATGTCGACACCATATCGCTCGCCAAACGCACCTTCAACAAACAGATCATCTGTAACGGAAAGCTCCGTGCGTTGCAAAAGAGCGAGCTAAAGTTTGCCACCTCGGGGACGATTGCCACGGTGGAGGTGCAGGGTGGCAGCTACGTGGAGGAGGGTGCACTGCTCGCCACGCTTGAGACTCGTGACGCACTGATCGAACTAAACAAAAGCCTCCGCTCGATGGAGAAGGCTCGCATAGATCTTGTCGACAAGTTGATCGGGCAGGGCTTCGATGCCGACACGACGGCTGTGCCACAAGTCATTCTCGACAATGCGAAACATTCGTCGGGCTACACCTCTGCGGAGGATGATCTTCAGGCTGCGCAACGCTCACTCGACGACTGCTACCTACGTGCTCCATTCGCAGGTCGTCTGGCGAACGTAGATTCAAAGTCGCACAACGCCACGCCCGAAATATTCTGCACGCTGATCGACGACAGCTACTTCGACGTTGAGTTCAACATCTTAGAGGCGGAGTTGGGCGAAGTCGAGCGAGGAGAGCGGATCACCGCCACCCCCTTCATCAACTCCGAAATGCTCTTCGAGGGGCGCATCAGCGAGATCAACCCACTTGTCGACGACAACGGACAGATCAAGGTGAGGGCGAAGATCCGCAATCGAGATGGCTACCTGCTGGAGGGGATGAATGTAAAGCTGACGCTCAACCGCGCCATCGCCAACCAGTTCGTAGTTCCCAAAAGTGCCGTCGTGCTGCGTGACGGCTACAACGTGATCTTCCGCTACATAGATGGCGAAGCGGTCTGGACATACGTAGATGTGGTGATGTCGAACATCGACTCGCACCTTATCCGTGGCAACAAGGAGAAGGAGACAACCATTTCGGAGCACGACATAGTAATCACCTCGGGCAACAGCAACATCGCCGATGGAACAGCGGTAAATGTAAAGTAAGAATCTATGAAACGACTAACCACCATAATAGCTACCACACTAATATCCGTTGCGTGCAACTCGCACCTCCCCGAGGGGACAATCCTCTGTCAAGAGTCTAAATCTGAAGCCATCACAAGCAGTGAGATTTGCAAATTGGGTGAGAATATTGAGTATCTCACCAACATAATCAATTTTAAGATCATCAGCGACACAACCTTTATTGCGATGACCGCTAAGCAAGCCTACCTCTACAATATGGATGGCAAGCAGCTCTGCCGTGTGGGGCGACAGGGGCGTGCACGAGGTGAGTACCTCACCCCTTATTCGGCTGAGACCTACAACGGGCAGATATTTTTAGGGTGTATAAATTCACGTAAGATTATCGAGTACACGATGCAGGGTGAGTTTGTCAGGGAGTATAAATTGGGTAATAGGTGTCGAGTCAACAACTTCTCTGTTTGCGACAAGTATATTCAGCTATACGGTGATATGAGCAGTGAAGATAATGAGAGATATTATCTACAGAGCTACGACAAAGAGAGTGGCAAGATTGTGGCGACGATGGCGCAATATAGTGATGTTGACATAATATTCTCGAACGTGATGTTCGCAGATGGCTATGTTGGAGCTACCGACGACGAGATATTAATAGTTAGCCTCTCCGACCTAACACTCAACAGATATACCCACGATGGCGAGGAGCAACTTTTAGACATCGACAGCCCCACATTCAAGGTAGATTGTAGCGTTGATTATGATAAAATTTCAGCATCATCATTTGAGTTAATTGGTGATTACATAGAGAGTAACAGTATCGTCACGATGGCATCTTATGATGGCGATATGCTCTACATCATTACAACAGATCGTTTTAGCGGCTCGTCGTTTGAGAATATAGAGTTTGAGCGCAACCTGCTTATCGTCGACACGAAGAGAGGACGTGGAGAGTATCGTGCAATGGAGCAGGTAGTCTCGGTTTTCGATCGTGGGTATCAACTGTACAACGGAGATATCTACTCTCTAACAACCATTGCAGGTGAACATTACATTCGAAAGATTAATCTATAACTTATTATAAAGCTATGAAACCACTAACCCACACAATAGCCGCCCTCGCCACCCTCTGCGCCGTGAGCTGCGCGCAGCCCGAATACACCTCGATCTACGATATGTTCACCAAGGAGAGGGAGCTGAAGATCACAGAGGAGATTGCGATCTCGGAACCCCTAAATATCTCATACAATGGAATTATCAGAGACTCGACTCTATATTTAGGTATTAGCGGTGCTTCATATAATATGTATACAATAAATATATTTACGGGTGTCGTCGAGAGTAAAATAGTGCCAAAGGGAAGAGCGAGGGGGGAGTCTCAAAAAGCGATCCCTCTTGGTATTGATGATGAAAATATAATATTTAACAACATCTATGAGAAAAAAATAATGAAACTCAATCTTGATGATGTGAAGAGATCCCTCTCGCCTCAAGAGATTGAGACGATCAAAATCAAGAATGATAACTTTATGCAGGTGTTAGATCTATGTTACTTATCGCACGATCGAGCCCTCTATAACATAAGGAACGAGAGAGGTCTATTCGAGATTGTCGATCTCAACAAAAATGAGGTGCTACATAGCTTTGGAGAGTTTGATGAGAGCCTCAATGGTAATAAAAGTATGGAGTCATCATATCAGGGTCATCTACAGACAAATCCATCTATGGATCGCTTTGTTAGCTATAGTTCTTATGGTAATATTCTCTATTTCTATAATGTCTCCTCTCTCGACGAAGAGCCTCGACTTTTGAATCATTACCACTTCGACACGCCTACATACAAGGTCGTGCAGACGAATCGTGAGGGTGGTAGCATAACTATGTCAGTGACGTCTGGCGAAACAAATATTATGGGTACAGGTTCAACCACTGTTAGTGACGATAACTTCTATCTACTTAATAGTGATATGAGTGTAATTGACTATCAGGCTAATCCAAGCGATGGGTTTGATAAAGTTTTACTCTTTGATCGCGATGGTAAGCCTCTTCAGATATTGATACTAGAGAGAGCCGCAACGATGATTGTCTACAGCAAACTAAACAACTCCCTCTACACCATCGGGATCAATGACCGTGAGGAGGATTGTTTGATCAGATACCAGCTATAACAGAAAAAATAAGAAACCGATGAAACCACTAACCCACACAATAGCCGCCCTCGCCGCCCTCTGCGCCGTAAGCTGCAACAATCACCTCCCCGAGGGGACAATCCTCTGCCAAGAGTCACCCGATGACACTGTTAGCTTTAGCTTCGTCTGCGAATTGGGGGAGGAGATAAAGTATCAATCGATGGTTCAGAAGATTCAGTTTGTTGACGACACTCGATTCATAGCCCTATCATACTCATTTCCCGAACCAATACCCTACATATATAATATAGATGGAGAGCAGTTATCAGCGGTTGGGCGCATTGGTCGTGCTGGTGGTGAGTTTATGTTTCCGTCGAGTGTCGCTGTCGATGGTGGGTTTATCTACCTGTCGTGTAGTCAATCTCGTAAGATCCTAAAATTTGATCTGAATGGTAAGTTTGTCGAGGAGTATAAAAAGTTCAAAGATAGACGAGCAGATATTGCCGTCACCGAAGATTACATCTACCTCTACAACACCAACGATCACAATGTTGAACTGTACGACAGAGCGCAACGAGAGATCGTGGGTTACATCGGGGAGTTCGAGGAGGCGGCAAAAGCCCTTCATAGCTGGTCGGCAACAAAGCCAATGTGCGAATATGGCGAAGGAGTCCTCTATGTCGACCCTGTTACTCTAACGGTGAATAGAGTTGTGGGGGAGCAGTCGGAGCAGCTCTTTATCCTCTCTGCCCCTAACTACTCGGTAGATCGAGATGTGAACTTTAGGGACTTAATGAGCGGACCAGAGTATGCAAAGATGCAGGAGTATTCAAAACGCAACAGCACAGTCCACTATGTTGCAGTGTCGGGTGAAAAGCTATACATAGTGGTCCATCACGGCGACACTCGCATTAGTGCCTTGATCTCTGTTGATATGAGCAGTCGCACCGCCACCTATCGTCCCATTGCAGATCCACGCAACGAGAACTGCATAATATCAAGTTACCACCTCCACAGCAACACGCTCTATGCACTTATGAAAAATATGGATAACGATATGCAATTTGTCGCAAAACTAAATCTATAAATATATGAAACTACTAACCACCATACTAACTGCCCTCTGCGCCGTGAGCTGCGCTCAGCCCGAATACACCTCGATCTACGATATGTTCACCGAGGAGAGGGAGCTGAAGATCACGGAGGAGATTGCGATCTCGGAACCTCTTTCATACATCTCAAAAGGGGTAATTCAAGACTCTCTCTTTTTTGCCCAAATACGACAGTCAACCCACCACATCTACGCCACCAATATCTTCACGGGCGAGGTGGAAAGTAAAATCCTGCCCAAAGGGCGAGGACGAGGTGAGGCGATGAACATCTCACTCTTAGGATTAGTCGACAACGATATAGTCTGTTTTAGCTGGAATAATAGATCCGCAATCAGAGTCGATCTTAATGAGGCGATTGATAGCACCAACGCAGCTGAGTTGAGATCAACAAAGTGGAAGTCCGACGATAAGATTATGTGGGCTAACATAATACCCCTGCCATATGAAAAATATATATCCAATCAATTCACCGAAGATGGAATATTCCACATTCTCGACAGCGACCTTGAGGAGTTATGTTCGTTCCAAAAATATGAGAAGGTCTCAGACTCTGATATGGAGAATAACTCAACCTATCAAGGACTAATGTACCTCGCCCCCTCGAAAGATAGATTTATCCACACATCATATTTGATTAATAATATTCACATCTACGACGTCACATCGCTCGATAGCGAACCACGTTTGGTTAAACACTACAAAGATGAGTTGCCGAAGTTTGAGTTGAAGAGTGCGGAGTATGGAGAGTATGTCGAACCATTAGGTAGTAATATCCTTGGCACGGGTGCATTAACGGCGAGCAACAAACACTTCTACCTACTCAACATAGGATTGTCATACGACGAGTTTCGGGCACTTGGCGACGAGGCAGATGAGGGTGCAACCACCATCTTGGTCTTCGATCGTGACGGTCGCCCTGTCGAGAAGTTGATATTGGAGCGACCAGCAACAGATATATACTACAGCGAGACAAACAACTCCCTCTACACCATCGGGATCAACGACCGTGAGGAGGATTGTTTGATAAGATACGAACTATAACAGAAGAGAACCTATGATAAAGAGATTGATAACACGTCCGATTGCGGTGACGATGAGTGTCATTGCGGTTGTGGTATTGGGGTTTATCTCGATGCGGTATCTGCCGATTTCGCTGATGCCCAACATCGACATTCCGCAGGTTACGGTTCACGTATCGGCACCAGGTATGTCGGTTCGTGAGGTGAACGATCAGCTACTGCGCCCCCTGCGCAACCAACTTATGCAGGTCGTGGGGCTGAGCGACATATCGACCGAGGCACGCAGCGACGTGGGTGTTCTCTACCTCGACTTCGAGCCAGACAACGATATGGACATCGCCTTCATCGAGGTCAACGAGAAGGTCGACCGTGCGACGCAGAGCCTCCCCGAGGGTGTCGACCGCCCGAAGATCATCAAGGCTACGATCACCGACATCCCCGCCTTCTACCTCAATGTGTCGCTCAGGCGAGAGCATCAGGATGAGGAGCTACCTGTGGCAGGTGTCAACTTCACGCAGCTAGGCAGCTACGTGCGTGACGTGGTGAGCAAACGCATCGAGCAGCTCCCCGAGACAGCTATGGCGGACATCAGCGGCGTGATCTCCTCGGAACTTCTCTGCATCCCCGACGAGCAGAAGCTCACCTCGATGGGTGTCGACGTTGAGTATCTGGGTGATGTCATTGCAGCCAACAACATCACCCTCGGGGCACTCTCGATCCGTGATGGGCAGTATCGTTACAACATACAGTTCGACGCACAGATCACCTCGAAGGAGGATATTGAAAACATCTACATCAATCACAACGGTCGCATCTATCAATTCAAGGAGCTATGCACCATCGTCGAGCGACCTGCGCAGCGCAGCGGCTTGGTGCGTTCGGGGCGTGAGAATGCCATCAGCGTAGCTATCATCAAGCAGAACGATGCGAAGATGGAGGATCTGCAAACGAGCGTCAACGAGTTGGTCAAGAGCTTGGAGGGGGAGAACCCCAACCTGCGATTTGAACTCACCCGAGATCAGACGCAGCTGTTGAGCTACTCGATAGATAGCCTTGGCAAGAATCTAATCTATGGTGCGATCTTGGCGAGCCTTGTGATCTTCCTCTTTATGGGGGATCTGCGATCGCCTCTACTCATCATCATCACCATTCCTCTCTCGCTGATCGTCACAATGTTGTCGTTCCACCTGATCGGCATCACGATCAACATCATATCGCTGTCGGGTCTGATCTTGGGTGTGGGAATGATGGTCGACAACTCGATCATCGTCATCGACAACATAATGCAGCGGTGGGGTGACGGAATGGCTCTAAAGGAGGCGATCCCCAAAGCTGTGGGCGAGGTCTTCACACCGATGTTGAGCAGCATCCTCACCACCTGCTCGGTCTTTCTGCCGCTGATATTTTTGAGCGGTGTGGCGGGTGCTATGTTCTACGATCAGGCGATGGCGGTGACAATTGCGCTCTTCTCCTCGCTGCTGGTCTCGGTGTTGGTCTTGCCAGTCTACTTCTATGCCCTCTATCGCAAGAGAGCGCATAGCAAAAACATCTTCAACGAGCGACTCAACATCTACCGCCCATATGAGGCGATGCTTAGGTGGACGCTGCGCCACTCGCTCACGATCCTGCTGAGCTTCCTGTTGCTGATCCCTGCGACCTACTTCATCTATGGCGAGATAAGCAAGAGCAACCTCCCAACAATTAGCTACGACGACACGATAATGCAGATCGACTGGAACAGCGGCATATCTCTGGAGGAGAACGATAGACGTGTGGCGGAGCTGCTCCAATACCTTGACGCAGAGGCACTTCACACCACCTCGATGGTCGGCACTCAGCAGTTTATGATGTCGCACACGCCAAGCATCACCACATCGGAGGCGATCGTCTACCTCAAGTGCCACGACGCAGAGTCGCTGGAACGAGCACAGAGTTTGGCGAACGACTATATGGCGGAGCACTTTCGGGATGGTGTGGTGGAGTTCTCGGTCTCGGGTAATATCTTCGATATGATCTTCGACGACGGCAGCAGCGACCTTGTCATCTCTCTGCAACATCAGGGTGGCGGCGCACCCAAGGTGGAGGAGGTTCTAAAGGTTGTGGAGAGGCTCAGCGAGGCACTCCCCGAGGTTGCGATCTCTCGACCTCTGCTGGAGCAAAACATCCTCTACGTAGCTGATGTGGAGGCGATGGCACTCTACAACGTAAACTACAACTCGATATATAATATAATGCGCAACACGGTGAGTCAGAACGCCCTCTTCGAGATCAACCAAGGGGGAGTGTCGACCTCCGTTGTGACGGGTGACGGGCGTGCGGAGCTGTCGGATATAATGACGAGCAAGGTTCGCAACAGCGAGGGTGTCGAGATCCCCCTCTCGTTGATTGTCGAGGAGCGCAGGGGCGAAGATTTCAAACGCCTCCACTCCAACAGCGGTGGCGACTACTACCCAATCTACATCGAGGCATCGGATAGCGAGGTGAAGCGTATCATTGAGGTTGTGGAGGAGGTGATTGCCGACGACAAAACATTCACGGCAACCTATAGCGGATCATACTTCACGAGCCGAGAGTTAGTATCGGAGTTGGTCTTGATCCTCGTCGTTGCGATTGCGCTGTTGTACTTCATCCTTGCAGCACAGTTCGAGAGCATCGTCCAACCTATCATCATCTTGCTGGAGGTTGTAATCGACATCTTCTTCGTCCTCGCAGGGCTATATCTGTTGGGTGAGAGTCTCAACCTTATGTCGCTGATCGGTATTGTCGTGATGAGTGGTATCATCATCAACGACTCGATCCTCAAGGTCGACACGATCAACCGCCTGCGTCGAAGTGGCGTGTCGCTGCTGCGAGCACTCTACATCGGAGGGCATCGGAGGTTGAAGCCTATCTTGATGACCTCGCTCACGACGATCCTCGCCATTGCGCCATTCCTGCACCGTGTGGATATGGGTTCAGATCTTCAATACCCACTCTCGTTGGCGATCATCATAGGTATGCTCTTCGGTACGATGGTGAGCCTATTCTTCATTCCGTTGCTCTACTACACAATCTATAAAAAGAGGAGATGAGGGCGATGAAACGAGGATTCTTAGATAGCATACCATCATTTTCTCTCATCCTGATAATGGTGGTTCTGATGACCATTGGCGCAGCACTTGTGCCGATGGTGCGTCTCTCCTATAAGCCCTCTGCAAAGCAGGGGTCGAAGCTCACGATCACCACCCGTTGGAGTGGTGCGTCGGCACGTGTCATCGAGCAGGAGGTGGTTAGCCCCCTCGAAGGTGTTGTCTCTACGGTTGTGGGGATCGAGAGCATCTCATCCACCTCGTCGGAGGGGGTGGGGCGTATCACGATCAACCTAAAGGAGGGTGTTAGCGTCTCGGCAAAGCGTTTCGAGATCTCATCTCTCATCAAGCAGGTCGAGGGCTCTCTACCCGAGGAGGCGAGCTATCCATCGCTAACAGGTGGATCGGTGACGAGTGGGGGCAACGATAGCAAACATCTGCTCACATATGTCATAAATGCCGATATGGCGAAGAGTCTCATTGCGGAGTACTTCGCAGAGAATATTGAGCCATCGCTCTCCCAGATCGAGGGGGTGGCGAGCGTCACTCTGACAGGTGCCTACGCCTCATACCTCGACATAGAGTATGATCCGTTGCTCTTGGAGAGCTATGGTGTCGACGCATCATCTATTGCCGCTGCGATCAAGGACTTCTTGGGCAAGAGCAACATTATCGGCGATGTCGACAGAGAGAACCGTGAGGGGCACAAGGAGCGCATCACGCTGCTACTCGTCACGGAGCAGGGCGACGACTTGGGTAAAGTTCCAATTACACAGGTGGGGGGACGAACGATCTACCTGCGAGATATATCGCTTATAACGAGCAAGGTGCGAGGGTCGGAGAACTTCTATCGCATAAATGGAATGAACACGATCAATATGTCGATTCGTGCCGAGGAGGAGGCTAACATCATAACCCTCTCGGATCGTGTAAAGCGTGAGATGGAACGACTCGAAGAGAGTATGGATAGCGGCTTCGAGGTGACAATATCGCAAGACTCCGCCAAGGAGATCAAGGAGGAGCTATATCGTCTGGTGAGACGAACACTGCTCTCGCTGCTGATCCTCCTGCTGTTTGTCTATGTGGCGAGTCGCAGCGTGCGCTACCTCTCGATAATAGCCCTTACGCTCGCCGCCAATGTGTTGATAGCCGTGCTGTTCTACTACCTCGTGGGTGTTGAGCTGCATCTCTTCTCGTTGGCTGGTATAGCTGTCTCGTTTGGTATCATCATCGACACCTCGATCGTTATGGTCGACCACTATAACTACTATCGCAATCGACGTGTCTTTGTGGCGATCCTTGCGGCACTCTTGACCACCATCGGGTCGCTGATAATCATTCTCTTTATGCCCGACTACATAAAGGCTGACCTGGAGGATTTCGCCATCGTGATAATCATAAACCTCACGGTGTCGCTCATAATATCGCTCCTCTTCATCCCTGCGATCATCGAGCGAAGTGCTCTGCAACATATCGAGCCAAAGAGAAACCACAGCCGTGGCGTTGTGTGGTGGAGCGGACTCTATGCACGCTATATCCGCTTCGTGCAGCACCGCAAGTGGATCTACATAACGCTTCTTGTCGTGGCGTTCGGGCTACCTCTCCATCTGCTCCCTGCGAAGGTGGGGGAGGGGGATAAGAACTCACGTCGTTCGAAGAGAGAGCAACGTGAGGAGCGTGAACCCTACTGGTATGAGGATCTCTACAACACGACCATTGGTGGCAGACTCTACCAACAGAGCCTCAAAGAGCCGTTGGAGATCGCTCTGGGTGGTGCGCTGCGCCCATTCTCCGCACTGCTCGACTCACGTTCATACTCACGACGAGAGAAAAAAACGACCCTCACAATAACGGCTCGCCTCACAGAGGGAAACGATGGTGACGGAAATGGTGAGTTGCTCAACTCAAAGATGTTGCAGATGGATCGCTTCCTCTCACAATTTGAGAAGATCGAACGCTTCACGACAAGCGTAAATGGGGACTCTGGATCTATCCGTGTTGAGTTCGACGACGAGGTGCAGAAGAGCGCATTTCCCTCGCAGTTGGAGGCGGAGGTTATCAGCAAGGCACTCGAAATCGGTGGTGTCGACTGGAGCACCTACGGGGTGAGCGAGCGAGGATTTAGCAACTCGCTCAACATCGGCTCAAAGTCCTACGCCATCGAGCTGACGGGTTATAACTACGACCTGCTCTATCGCCACGCAGAGGCGTTGGCGGAGCGCATAGGCGAGAGTACACGTGCTGCGGATGTGAGTGTCGAGGATGGTAGCTACCGCTACGGTATGCGCACCGAAAAGGGGCTTGCGCTGAGCTACGACAAGGAGAGTGTGGCGTTCTACAACATCGACCTATCGAGGGCACACAACGCCCTTCGGGATCTACTCAACTACGAGACGATCGGCACGTTCCGCAGCGACGAGGGCAATCTCGACATCGACTACCGTTCGCTGCAACGCAACCGCTTCGACCTCTGGTCACTCTTCAACCAATATGTGACGGTCGGGGGGCGTGAGCTTCGCTTCTCCCACATCAGCAAGATCGAGGAGCGCAACGCCAAACGCACCATCTCGAAGAAGAATCAGGAGTACACGGTGAGTGTGGCGTTCAACTACTTGGGTTCATACACCCTTGCCGACAACTTCACGCAGCGAATGATCGAGGAGATGAATAGCCTGCTGCCCGTAGGTTTCAGGGCGCAGAACCGCAGCTGGGGGTGGTACGACGACAAGGGTACTCAATATTGGTTGATCCTGGTGGTTGTGGTGATAATATTCTTCCTCTGTTCGATCCTCTTCGAGTCGTTACGCCAGCCGCTTGTTATCATCTCGTTGATACCGATCTCGTTCATCGGGACATTTCTCACCTTCGTATTGTCGGGTGTGAACTTCGGCACAGGAGGCTTTGCATCGTTGGTGCTGCTGAGTGGTCTGGTGGTCAACGCTGCGATCTATCTGGTGAATGAGTATAACGACACGCTGCTGCGACTCGTGGGGCGTGACGACCGTGTAAAGCTATACGTTAAGGCGTACAACCACAAGATCATCCCGATCCTGCTAACCGTCCTCTCGACAGCGTTAGGTCTCGTCCCATTCCTCCTAGATGGTGCTGAGGGCGACGACTTCTGGCTCTCGTTTGCTGTCGGCTCGATCAGCGGACTCCTCTTTTCGGTCGTGGCACTCGTGCTCGTTATGCCGATACTTATGAGTTTCAAAACTAACAAAACAGAGAGATAAAATGAGACAAGCGATTTTAATTGCTGCGCTATGTGCGCTTGCGAGCTGCGGAGGCGAGATCCCCACAGAGAGGTATCAAACGACACGTGACAACATTGTCGATGTGAGCGAGAAGTTGGTCAAGATCGACCTTGGCGAGGATCTGCTCTTGGGGCAGGGAAGTGTCACGATCGTCGGGGAGTATCTGCTAATCGGCGACTACACATCAAAAAAGGAGCTGCTACACATCCTCGACCGCACGAGCTTCGACCATATCTGGAGTGGGCTGAGAAAGGGACGTGGACGAGGCGAGGTGCAGGCACTCGGTAAAATCTCAGCAGATGAAGAGAGGAGGTGCTTCTTCGCGATAGGTAGAGGTAACGCTGTAGCCTACAATGTCGACTCTCTGATGAATATGCGTGATTACACACCTGCAAATTATGGCTCTATAAGAATTAGTGATGACAGTTTTGATGGGACACGAAGTGTTGGCTCTATCGAATATGTTAACGACACACTCTCATTTGCCTTACTCATATCTATACCGAAAGATGGACGTGTTAGCGTTAGCAATGGAATGCTTAAGATAAAGGGGGGATCGCTGCAGACCACAGCATTCAACACTACCAAAGGGGGTGTCAACATTGTTGGTCGCAGCTATCCCGACGATGTTGAACCCTTCTTCTGCGGAACAGGCTCATTGAGACATAACCTAATCGCCGAGGGGCATCAGAGCAAAGATCTGCTATCGCTTCACGACTTGGAGGGAAACTTAATCTGCAATGTGTTTGGGCCCGACTGGGAGAGCCTCGACGAGAAAATCGGATTCAAGAGTATTCACATCATTGATGATCAGATATTTGCCACATACTCAGGGCGTAACGTCGACGAGCCCAAGATGGAACCCGAGTGCATAACAATATTCGACATCAATGGCGAGTACCTCAAAACCCTCGACTTCGGGGTCGGTATATTTAGCTACACATATGACAAAAAGAGAGATCGCCTTATACTCTTTGTCGAGAGCGAAGAGAACCCTATTGTTTATATTGATATGAAAAACTTATGATGTGGTCTTATTTTTATCTCACTCGCTTATTATTCGGGTAATTTTATGTAAGTTTGCATAATATAACTATTGCATAACTAAATCTATGAAACAACTACTATTTATCCCCTTAGCCACCACCGCAATTTTGGTGGAAGCTACCGCACAGGAGCAACCCAACGTAATCTTTATTCTCGCCGACGATATGGGTATTGGAGACCTTGGCTGCTATGGGCAGCAGCAGATTAAGACCCCTAATATTGATGCTCTCGCAGCGAATGGACTCCTCTTCACCCACCATTATAGTGGCTCGACGGTGAGTGCCCCCTCTCGCTGCGCACTAATGACTGGTAAACATACCGGAAATGGATATATCAGAGGTAACAAAGGTAACGGTGAGTTCGATCTCGACATCCCCGACGAGGAGTTTACCGTGGCGGAGTTGATGCAGCAGAGTGGCTACACCACAATGTGTGTCGGCAAGTGGGGTTTAGGTGGTGCAAACCGTGAGGGTAGCCCTACAAATCAAGGGTTCGACTACTTCTGTGGCTACCTAAGTCAAGGGGCTGCACACCGATATTATCCTAAATATATCTATGAGAACGACACACGTCTTCCTCTCGATGGAGAGTATAGCCACTACACTATGATGCGCAAGGGGTTGGAGTTTATCGATAAAAATGCAGACAAACCAATTTTTGCCTACTTCGCCGTGACTCCACCTCACGCCGACCTCGATCATCCCGATATGAGGCAATACGAAGGTAAGTTCGATGAGACACCATACATCAATAACTCGGGGAAAGGGTTTAAGAGTCAACCAACTCCTCGTGCTGCCTATGCCGCGATGGTGAGTGAGTTCGACCGTAGCGTTGGGCAGATTGTCGACAAACTTAAGGAGAGAGGAATCTTCGAAAATACAATCATTATCGTATCGTCTGACAATGGTAACCATAGCGTTGGAGGTCACGATCCCGAGTACTTCAACAGTAATGGTGATTTTAGGGGTATCAAGCGCGATCTCTATGAGGGAGGTGTACGCGCTCCGTTTGTTGTGAGTTGGGCGGCGCAGATTGAGGGTGCTCAAACCACCGATCATATCTCTACATTTTGGGATTTCTTGCCCACGATGGCGGAGTTGACGGGACAGAAAGCACCTAAGGATATTGACGGAATATCGTATTTTCCACAGCTCCTAGGTACAAATAGGGGGCAAAAGGAGCACAGGATAATCTATTTTGAGTTCTTCGAGCAGGGTGGTAAGCAGTCGATAATGACACGTGACGGGTGGAAGCTAGTTCGTCTCAATATGTCGAAACCTGAGAAACTTGTAGAGGAGTTATACTATCTCCCAACCGACATCGGTGAGGAGCGAAACGTGATAGCTGATAACCCTAAGATAGCCGACAAACTACGTAAGATGGCGATGAGCGAGAGGAGTGAGAGTGATATTTTCAAATGGATAAAGTAGTATGAAAAGAGTAGTTACAGTTACAGCCTTTGCCGCAGTTGCGACAACGCTGTCGGCAGCTCCAAAGAGCGAGCGCCCCAACATAGTGTGGTATATGACCGAGGATCTATCGCCCCAATATTTGGCTATGTACAACGAGGGGCGAGGGGCAGCAACACCAGTGTTGGAGTCGTTAGCCGGAGAGTCTATTGTCTACACTAACGCCTTTTGTAATGCTCCAGTGAGCTCTGCGGCACGTACAACCCTCATAACAGGTTGTTACGCTCCACGATTTGGAGGTAGTTTTCATCGTCACATCACCAAGAAGCCGATGCCCGAAGGGCTCAATATGTTCCCAACGTATCTGCGAGAGTGTGGTTACTACACTTGCAACGCCAAAAAGACCGACTATAACGTCGTTCTCGACAAGAGTGCGTGGGATGATATAAGTGGCGAATTAGGAGATTGGCGCAATCGAGAGCGTCCCGATCAGCCATTTTTGTATGTTCGCTCGACGATGACGACCCACGAGTCGAAACTACTCTTCGATGAGCAGACCTACAAGGAGACTAAGACGCGCACCCCTTTAGAGAGCGTCTATCTACATCCAAATCTGCCCGATACGGAGCTTGTTCGCTACACCTACGCTACGCTCTATGATCGCATTGAGGAGAGTGATCGCGAGGTGGGTGAGTTGATCGAGATGTTGCGTGAGGATGATTTGTTGGATAACACCATAATCCTCTTTATGGGTGACAATGGTGGCTCGCTTCCCGAGTCGAAGGGTTATACCGACGACACAGGTTTTCGTGTGCCGCTTATTGCGATAATTCCCGAGCAGTGGCGTGAGGAGTTGGGTGTAGAGGTTGGCAGACGCGAGGCGGGGTTTGTCTCGTTTATGGATGTGGCAGCGACGACACTCAACATTGCAGGGGTCGAGATTCCGGAGCAGATGGATGGTGTGCCATTCATTGGTGAGGGTAGCTCGACACGTGAAAGTGTGGTGTGTTATGGCGATAGGTTCGACGATCTCTATGCCTTTAATCGTGTGCTCTATCGTGATAACTTCCGCTACGCACGCAACTATCAACCGCACCACACACAGGGACAACATACATTCTATCGCTATAAGTCGCTCGCATTTCAGCAGGTGCGCGAGATGTTCCACGCAGGGGAGCTCGATGCTCACCAATCGACATTTTTTGAGCCATTTGGTGCGGAGGAGCTCTATGACTTGAGCGCAGATCCCAACGAGACACGCAACCTAGTGAATGATCCAGCCTATCGTGAGCGGTTGGAGAGTATGCGCGAGGAGTTGGCTGACAAAGTTGAGGGGTATTGTGACCTTGGATTTATGCCCGAGAATGTGATAATTGAGGAGGCGATTTCGAATCCTGCGAGCTACGGTGTAGCGCATAAGGAGCAGATAGCTAGATATCGGAAAGTTGCTGATTTGCAGCTTCTATCATACGCTGAGGCGAAGAGTGATATTTACGACGCTATCACCGCTTCTGATGATGTAGAGAGGTGGTGGGGATTGACCACCGCAGCGGCACAGAGCAAGGCGGCGGCAAAGGATAGACGAGTGATAAAGGCAACACAGAAGATTGTGGAGGATGCAGGACGTAGTTACCTTAAGATGCGAGCCGCAGTGACCCTCGCAAGAGCCAAAGAGAAACCCCTCACCGCAGAGTCTCTAAAGTCAATCCTAAAGGGTGCACGCAATGAGGCGGAGGTGACGTTAATTCTAAATGACGCCACCCACCTCAAAGAGTCGGGGTTACTTGCCCCAGTTACACTAGCGAAATCGGACCTTCCATATACGAGTGGCAACATCGAACCGCGCCGCAAATATATTAATCAATAGAAGGTACTACGCTCTCTCGTTTTATATTATCGTTATTATCGTCCAACGACTTCAATGTTGTTGGGCGAACATAGTAGCTCTGCGCTCTGGACAAAGGCGTATCGTTGATATCTTGATATCTTGACTGATCGTGCTTTGTCGGGGCGGAATGGCTCTACGTGATAGAATATAAACAGACGACCCTTGTCTTCCACAACGCTTGGGTGGCGTCCTTGACTCCAGTCGAGAGTTCTTGTGGAGCTACCTCCTTTGAGTATCTTGCCTAAATATTGCCACTCGATGCCGTCGGGGGAGCTATATGTTGTTAGTCCATTGTGGGGGTCTGCAATCATATAGAAATAACCTTTGTAGCGGAATACATATACTCCCTCTTGATAGTTATGTTTTGTGACAGAAGTGTCGTTTACATCACCTAATACATTGCCTTTTGGTTGCCAGTTGCTAAGATCAAAGCTCTCTGCATATCGGATTGTTTTACGTCCTTTTGTCTCTTTGTTATTTACCCCTCCGACGTAATATATACGATAGCTGTTATTGTCGAGTTTTATGATTGAGGCATCGAGGCAATTATCTTCATTGATTGATACTTCGCAGCTCTTCCATCCATTTACCATATCTCGTGTTGATGTGGCGTAGTGAGCAATAGCCCCACCTGTTCCCCAAGGTGCAACAGAGTCGGGTTTATGAGTTACGAACATATGTGCTTCGTCACCATCAATAATTACCCCCGGAGCCCAAAATGTCTCGGCGCTATCTTTTTCGCCCCCTATGCCATCGAACTTACAATATCCATCGAAGTTCCAACGTAGTCGATCCCTAGATGATGCAACCCCAATTGGATTGCCACACGTTGAGGCGATACCGCGCGCAGGACGTCGACCAGTATAGAACATATACCATTTTTTGTCATAATCGTTCCACACCACCTCGGGATCACACGAGGCTGTATACTCGGGGTCGGCATATATGGGAGCAGGGAGGGAGTCATTAATCCCCCCACTGCAACTTGTAAAAATCAATATTACGCTTGCTAACAGAATTGAATATTTCATAAATGTGTCTATTGTTTCGTTGTGTTATCGATATACCAATTACGTACTTTTGTCGATAGCATTTTAACAATCTTGGGATTTTGATTGGCTATGTTTGTTGTCTCTTTGCGGTCTGCCACCATA
The DNA here is from genome assembly GCA_047174765.1 of Rikenellaceae bacterium. GTDB lineage: Bacteria > Bacteroidota > Bacteroidia > Bacteroidales > Rikenellaceae > Alistipes. The sequence goes on from JBCQTT010000001.1 coordinate 124,538, forward strand.
TCGTAGAGCTCTGTTGACGATCCATCTGCATTTGTGAGGAGTTTCCACTTGCCACTGCGAATGGCAAGATGAGGGCTGCGGTCATATGAGTTTGAGGGTTGTCTAAAATATTCGTTACGTCCAAAATCCCACATTAAATCTCTTTTGCGTGATTTTGTCGATTCGCCTAAGATAACTTTTGCACACGCCTCTCCGTCGCCATCAAATCTGTTCTCGACTTTGATACCTGCAATTTTGCAGAGTGTGGGATATAGATCTACCGCACAGATAACAGAACTCTCGTTTATCAGCCCTGCCTCGATACGTGCAGGGTATTTGATAATAAATGGCATAGCTATACCACCTTCGTAGAGGCTGTTTTTCGTACCACGAAGCCCTGCTGCACGTCGTGCTTCGAAGCTTGGGTCTGGTCCATTGTCGGAGGTGAATATCACTATTGTATTCTCTTCGAGTCCCATTCTTTTTATCTCTGCCATAAATCGCCCGATCTGTACATCTAACTCTGCGAGGACAGGGATAAATGTTCTTTCGCTCTTAAAAACTTTAGGCTTTTCGTCTGCAAAAGCCTCGGGAACCCACGGTGTATGTACGTCGTCTGCCCAAAAGTTAAGGAAGAATGGTTTGTCTTGGTTACGAGCAATGAAGTCGATGCTTTTGTCGACGAAGTAAGCTGTTCTATTCCATCGTTTTATGCTATCTTGCTTAGACCATATCCAGTTTGTTGCCGTGATTGCGGGGTCGGGGTCGGGACTTTCGTAGGTCGAGAGGTACTCATCGAAACCATACTCGGTGATTTGAGGTGCGTCATCTACGTCACGTCCACCACCTAAGTGCCACTTGCCGATATGGGCTGTTGCGTAACCAGCCTCTTGAAATGCGCGTGCCATCGATGGTGCTTGAGAGTCGAGATAGTCGTTTTGTTCACAGTTACGGTTATATGCTCTTTTGTCGAGGAAGGTGTTGATTCCCCATTTTAGGGGAAAGTTTCCCGTAGTGAGTCCGCATCGTGAGGCGGAGCTAACGGGTGCTGAGGAGTAGTATTGTTCGAACTTTAACCCCTCTGCTGCTAATTTATCGATGTTGGGTGTTTGGGTAAACCTGCCACCATAACATCCGATATCTCCTATTCCCATATCGTCAATATAGATCATTATGATGTTGGGCTGTTGCTCTGCGGCGGCGAGGGTAGAGCCTATGGCGGTAAGAGCTGCTGTTGTTGAGAATGTTAATCTATTCATTGTTAGAATCCTTTTAGTCCAAAGTCAAAACTATGTTTTTTACCACTCGTAAATTCGACCCTTAGAGTATTCTCGCCCACGTTGAGGTAGTCGGCGTAGTCGCTCACGCTGTATTGGTTGAACTTGTTATGAGTCTGAGCAGTGCTGTTTGAGAAGATCTCTACGCCATTGAGCCACACACGTGTCGAGGGTGATGCGATGCTCAACCATAGTGATAGATTTTCAAACTCTCGATCTGCATTAAATGTCACCTCCGAGATAACTTTACTCTCTTTCTCACCCTCGAATTTTACTTGTGAGCGACTCTTGTCCTGAGTAGTTACGCCATATTCCCAAAGTCCGTTAAGGTTTTGCCACTTCTCTCTGACGAGTTGAGGGCGAGGGTAACTCTGCCACGCATTTTGGGGAGTTATGTCGCTAGCCCATCGACTTTGGATCTTTTCGCCTTTGGGGCTGTAGGCAAATAGTGTGCTGTGGGTGACGGCACAAATTGCAAGGAGTGTGATTAGTCTCTTCATTTTAGTTATTTGTTATTGTTAGTTTTCGTTAGCTACAATGGCAAAGGTAGGTGTGATAGTTAGATTGTGTCGGTATTATGGTTCTTAATCTTGGTACATATGTTTTTTCAGCTCTTTTTTCTTTTTTCGTATGTATCTGTTAAATGATATTTTTGTACCTTTGGTCTTGAGAAGATAATATAAGACCTTATAGAATGAACCTGCTAGTAAATAAAATCATCCCTATCCTACTGTTTGTTTTTTTCACCGTTGTAACCTCTGCAAAGGCAGAGATAAAGTATGATAACATTCGATTCGGACAACTCTCCATAGCGGACGAACTACCCAACCAAACGATCCACTCCATTGCGCAGGATCGAGAGGGGTATATGTGGTTCGCAACGAAGAGCGGACTCTGCCGCTTCGATGGTTATGACCTCAAATATTACTATCATAATCTTGCTGATTCGACCTCTATTTGTAGCAACTTTGTCAACACCCTTTTTTGTGATCACACTAAGAATCATCTCTGGATTGCTACAGAGGGGGGTATTTGCTGCTATGATCCTCTGAGTGATAGTTTCTCGCAATATAACATAGGTCAAAACAACCCTGCAACCACACGGTTTGCGATGAGTAGAGTTGGGGATCTCTTTGCGACAAATACAGTGGGGGTATGTCGATATGATGAGTCGACTAATAGCTTTATGTCATATATATCACTGCCCAAAGGTGCAAATGTCGGAGTGATTGGTTGTGATAACGATGATCGTATGTGGATTAAGAATAACAGAAAAATACTCTGTTACGATATGAATGAGGGAGATTTCATCCCTTTGCCTCATAGATTGAGGAGTCTTTCGGATGATTGTCGAGAGTTGGTGTTTGTTTCGACATCAATAATGTTGTTTCGTACGGTTGATGAGCTGTATCTGTATGATGTGTCGACCGATAGGCTCGATCGCTTAGATGGTGTAGTTGGATATGTCGACTTCTCTTGTGCCGAGATAGATCGAGAGGGGAACTTGTGGATAGGGTCTGAGTATGGTATATATGTGTTGAAGCGAGATCGTGATTATACTTTGATAGCACACTTTGAGCAACGCTTCGATGATCTAAGTTCTCTCAATGACTCACCGATATATAGTATCTACCGAGACAAAGATAATGGTATGTGGGTTGGTACATATTTCGGGGGGGGTAAACTATTATGCCGCAGATTCGGACCAGTTTCGTCTATATCCTTACGGTGGTAGTTCAAATCATCTGAGTGGTAAGGCTGTACGTGGGTTGGCGTTGATGCCCGATGGCGGTTTGTATGTTGCGACCGAGGATGGTGGGTTGAACCATCTGAGTGCGGATAGGGTGGTTACACGCGCCGAGGTTCTCAACCATAGAATTGGGATAGATGATGTGAAGAGTGTAAAGAATGTCCACGCACTTCTATTGACTGAAGAGAGATATTTGTGGATTGGTTTCCTTATACATAGTGTAGTGAGATACGATACCACGACTGGAGAGACGATTGACTACTCCAAATATGGTAATATCTCTATATTCTGTTTTTGTGAAGATGTGGATGGTAATATATGGGCTGGAGGTCCTAGTGGGCTATATATATTCGATGGTGATAATCACGATTCAAAACCGAAGAGGGTACCTGGATTAGGTGTGCACGCAATGTTACTTCTTGATGAACATACGATGTTGATTGGTACACGTCGAGGAGGGTTGTATCGTGTTGATACGCAGAGCTGCAAGGTGACGCCCTACGATCTGTTGACGACACAAAATCTACACATTACATATCTCTATCGTGACTCGCAGAGTAGGATATGGGTTGGTGTCAGCAACGATAGACTATATCAGTTAGATGGCAACGGTGAGTTTGTTACGACATATACGAAAGAGGATATTGGGTCGGCTGATGTAAAGAGTATTGTCGAGGATAATCAGAACAATATCTGGGTTGCTACGGGTACGGGGCTCTGTCGTATCAATCCGATAAATAGAAGGGTGCGAAGATATACGGTTGCCGATGGTTTGCCTACCAATCAGTTTAACTTTGCCTCAGCTTGTAAGAGCTCTTCGGGAGAGCTGTTTTTTGGTACGATAGATGGGTTGATATCACTCTATCCAAACGATCTGATTGAGCAAAAAGCGAATTTTAATGTCGTAGTTACCGATATGTTGAGTAACTCGCAACATATTGCCACAGATGATATCATATTGAGTTATCAACAAGCACAATCGTTGACAATACTCTACTCGGGGCTCAATTATAAGTATAATGAAAATACCCACTACTCGATGATGATGGAGGGGCTCGACTCCGATTGGCAATATGTTGGAAATCAACACAGAGTGCGTATTTCGAATATTGCCGCAGGCGATTATATGCTGCGTATTAAGGCGAGTTCGGATGGTGTGAGTTGGGATGAGGAGGGTAGTTGTAGCCTCAAAATAAAGGTGTTACCTCCGTGGTGGCTTTCGGCGTGGGCGTATGTCGGGTATCTGTTACTAATTATTTTTTCGATCTATTTGTTTGTCTATTATACTCGTTCGAGGCTCACCCTTGAGATGCAATTACGTAGTGAGCAGTCTCAGCGAGAGAGTATCGAACAACTCAATCGTCAAAAAACAGACTTCTTCACCTATGTTTCGCACGATCTTCGCACGCCACTTACGCTGATTCTCTCGCCACTGAAACAGATGATCTCTCGTCGACGAGAGGGTGAGAGGGTGAGTGTGGATACTTTGGAGGTGGTATATCGCAACGCCTCGCGAATGAACGACCTTGTTGATGAACTCCTTACACACTCCAAAATAGAGATGAATCAGATGAAGATGAATCTTCGTCGTGGTGATATTATGCTATTTTTGAAGGAGCTCGCACAAATTTTCGACATAACTGCTGAGGATCGAGATATGGAGTTTGATATAGATGTCGATGAGTTGGGTAGGCTTGTGTGGTTCTCGCCTTCGAAGTTGGAGCGTATTATTTATAATCTTCTCTCTAACGCCTTTAAGTATACACCCAATGGAGGGTCTATTCATTTGCGAGCTAGGTTCTTGCGCTCTGCGACGGATGGGGCTACGTTGGTTGAGATCTCGGTTAAAGATAGTGGGCGAGGTATTGATGAAACGATGCAAAAGCGAATTTTTGAGAGTTACTATCAGGTCGATAAACGTGATCAGAGGCTTGGTTTTGGGCTGGGGTTGTCGCTTACACGTTCGTTAATTCAACTCCATAAGGGGACAATATCTGTTGTAAGTGAACCCAATATGGGGAGTGAGTTTATTGCAACGATAAATGTTACTAAGGAGAGTTTTAGTGAGGCTGAGTATTCGACCGATGAGATCTCGCAGAGGGAGCAGCAGCGCCACAACAAGAGTTTGCAGGAGCGAATAAATATGATTCCCAATAGATTGATGCAGCCCGAGATGGGTGTTGCAGAGTCGCTGTCTAAATCAAAACCGACGATCCTAATAGTCGAAGATAGTCTCGATATGAATCAATATCTTAGAGAGATATTTGATGGTGATTTTGAGGTTTTGTGTGGCAATAATGGAGAGGAGGCGTTGCTGTTGATTGAGGGTCAGCAGCCCGAGATTATAATTTGTGATGTGATGATGCCTATTATGGATGGGTTGGAGTTTACGCGTCGTATAAAGGGTAATGTCGAGACGAGCCATATACCGATTATTCTTCTAACCGCCAAGGCTGAAGTTAACGAATATACAGAGGGGTATATAGCTGGTGCAGATGGGTATATAACCAAACCGTTCGATGCACAGAACTTACGTTTGTTGGTTGACAACACGCTTCGCAACCGAGAACAGAATAGGTTGCGATTCCAGCAGGATGAGGTATTTAACATATCGACTATTGTGAGTAATGATCGCGACAGTGAATTTATGCAGAGCCTTGTTGATTTGGTGATGGAGAACTTGTCGAACGATAATTTTAGTGTTGCTGATGCTGTTGAGCAGATGGGGGTGAGTCGTACCGTCTTGTATAATAAGTTAAAAACTTTGGGTGGTGTGTCGTTTACACAACTTGTGCGTTCGTTGAGGATGAGAGAGGCGAAAAAGATGTTGTTGCGAGGGTTGAATATATCGGAGGTTACGTTTGCCGTAGGTATGAGCGATCCGAGCTACTTCACTAAGTGTTTCAAACGTGAGTTTAACACCACTCCATCGGAGTTTGTTCGGGATGCTCAGAGGTAATTTTAGAGGGGAAATAGGACACCCCTTTACGGAGGTAAACTATCATTAATGTGATAAATTCTTAATAACGTTACGATTTTATTGTTATCTTTGCATCTCAATCAACGAAAGAGAATAGAGATGAATAGAGCCCAAATCGTTGTGGTTGGTATAGGACCCGGCGAAGAGAGAGAGATAACCCCAGAGGTGATAGATGCAATAAAAAATGCAGATGCTATAATTGGATATAAACACTATTTTCAGTTCATAGCGCCCTACCTTGACTCAAAAACAGAGTCTATCGATACGGGGATGAAGCAGGAGACTCAACGTGCTCAGTTGGCGTTTGAGTTGGCGGAGCAGGGGAGGAGTGTTGTTGTTATTAGTTCGGGGGATGCGGGGATCTATGGTATGGCACCCCTTGTTCTTGAGATGAAGTATAAGTTGGAGAGTGATGTTGAGGTGAGTGTTCTTCCCGGGATTAGTGCCTTTCAGAAGGCGGCATCGCTGTTGGGAGCACCCATAGGTCACGATCTGTGTATTGTGTCACTCTCTGATTTGATGACCCCTTGGGAGGTTATCGAACGACGTATCGTTGCGGCAGCGTCGGGGGACTTTGTGACATCTGTCTACAACCCGAAGAGCAATGGTCGATATTGGCAGCTACATCGTTTGAGGGAGATATTCCTCGACTATCGCTCTGCGCAGACCCCTGTTGGGTATGTGCGTAATGCTGGGCGAGCGGAGCAATCTGTTGTTGTGACGACGTTGGGCGAGTTCGACCCCGAGGAGGTGGATATGTTTACTGTGATATTGATTGGTAACTCTCAGTCGTTTATCACACCCGACTCGAAGATCGTAACCCCCAGAGGATACTATCGTAATCAAACGGAGGATAACGCAAGCGTCGGACAGAGCATTATGATACAGAGCTTTAGACGTATTAGCGAGGAGCTCAAAAATCCAAATGTTGACCTCGACCATAAGTGGGCTCTGCTCCACGCAATACATACAACCGCAGATTTCGAGATGGAGAAGATTCTCTATAGCGACAAGAGTGCGGTATCGACCCTACATCGAAAGATTGTTGGGGGAGAGCTCACAACTATCATTACTGACGTAACTATGGTCTGCTCGGGAGTCCGTAAGGCGGCTCTTTCGCGTCTAGGAGTTGAGGTGAAGTGTTACCTTGGTGACCCTAGGGTTGAGGAGTTGGCAGCTCTCCATAAGATTACACGTACGCAGGCTGGTATTCGTCTTGCGGTGTTGGAGCATCCCGATGCGCTGTATGTGTTTGGAAACGCTCCGACAGCTTTGATGGAGCTCTGCTCGTTGATGCGCAAGGGTAAGGCTACGCCTCAAGGTGTTATTGCATCGCCCGTTGGGTTTGTCAATGTGAAGGAGTCGAAGTATATGGTAAAGAGCTTCGAGGCTACGCCAAAGATCATTGTTGAGGGTCGTAAGGGGGGGAGTAACCTCGCTGCGACGATAGTCAACTCAATATTGTCGTTCGATGACGCGGAGCAGATGCGACCCGGAAAAGATCTCTAAACAATGGCTATTCATTTAGATATAATCGGCATTGATGATAGCTCTATCCCCTCTTTGTCGGACCAAGTTAAAGGGATAATTGCGCGAGGACGGATCTTTTCGGGGGGTGCTCGCCACCACCAGATTGTTCGAGCGATGCTTCCCGAGGGGAGCGAGTGGATCAATATAGTGCCTCCGATGGAGTCTCTTATGGAGAGCTATCGGGGGCATACTCACATTGTTGTATTTGCGTCGGGCGATCCTCTATTTTTTGGATTTGCGCAGAGTGTGCAGCGCCTCCTTCCCGATGCCCGGATCACAACATACCCACATTTTAACTCCCTCCAGCAACTAGCACATCGAATTTCGATGCCATATCAACATATGCACAATGTATCGTTGACGGGTCGTGCGTGGGATCGTTTCGACGAGGCGTTGATATGTGGTTATGAGACGATCGGTGTGTTGACCGATAGGAGAGATCACACTCCACAGCGCATTGCACAACGTATGGTAGAGTATGGCTACACCAACTACTCTGTGACAGTAGGTGAGTTGTTGGGCAACGATAAGGAGCGAATCTCAACAATCTCTCCCGAGGAGGTTGTCGGGAGGGAGTTCGCATACCCCAACAACATAATCCTTAGGCGAAAGAGTCGACGCGAACGTCACTTCGGTATAGCTGATAATTTGTTTGAGTTGCTCGATGGGCGCGAGCGTATGATAACGAAGATGCCAATTCGTCTTGCGACTCTATCTCAACTCTCTCTGCATAGTGCCCAAACGTTTTGGGATATAGGATTCTGCACAGGTTCGGTCTCAATAGAGGCGAAGCTTCAATTTCCACACTTGCGAGTTGAGGCGTTCGAGATCCGCGAGGGTTGCGACGCTATCATCGAAGAGAATATGCGACGTTTCGGTACTCCGGGCATAAATTATCGGATTGGAGATTTTACGAAGTTGGACCTTTCGGTGTTAAATATACCGCGTCCCGATGCGATATTTATTGGGGGTCACGGAGGTCACTTGGGGCAGATTGTCGACAACGTTTCTCCGTTACTTAGACCGGGAGGAGCAGTGGTTTTTAACTCTGTTTCGCAGCAAAGTCACGATGATTTTATTGATGCAGCAACGAGATGTGGTCTACAGATCGTAAATAGGATCTCGATAAAGGTCGATGAGTATAACCCAATTACAATTATTAAAGCGGTAAAGTAACTTTTTATGTCAAAATATGCAATTATAATGAGTTCGCAGAGTTCGATTAAGATGGCTCGAACAATCTCTGTTGAACTTAGCGATGCTCAGATTATAACACGAGCAGAGATTCCGAACACGATATATGTAGACTCTCTTTCGAAGTGGACGGTCGATAACTTCTCGAACTTCGATGGACTCGTTTTTGTTGGGGCAATAGGTATTGCTGTGCGGTGTATTGCTCCGGTTGTAGAGTCGAAACATACCGATCCAGCAGTTGTTAATATCGACTCAGAGGGTAATTATGTTGTTTCGTTGTTGTCGGGTCACGTCGGTGGGGCTAATAGTTTGACGGAGAGGGTTGCCCATATCGTCGGGGCGCAACCAGTGATCTCTACGCGTAGTGACTGTCGGGGGCAGTGGGCACTCGACACGCTGGGCGAAGAGTGGGGGTGGGAGAGCTCCTACTCTGGAGGGTCGCTCAATGATCCGATTGCTGTGTTTGTAAATAGTCGACCTGTAGTGCTGTTGCTCGATATTCGAGATCGAGGTACAGAGTATCTGGAGCGTACGAAACCCGATAATGTGACGATATGTTATAGTTATGATGATGTTAAGTCTGTTGAGTGTGACCTAATTATCGCTGTTACTCCTCGTCTGTATGAATTGTCTCAAACTCCGATCCTCTACTACCATCCGAAGGTGTTGCATCTTGGGGTTGGATGCCGTAGGGATTGTGCTGTTGGGGGTGTGGCGGAGCAGATCGAGCGTTACCTTAGAGCGTTTCGTGTAGCGGTGCAATCTATTAAGGCGATCTCCACAATAGAGCTCAAACGCGATGAACCTCTAATTGAGAGGTTGCAGCAATATTTCAAGGTTAAGGAGCTCAACATATTTTCGAGTGAGGAGTTGTCGACAATCACTGTCGCCAATCCGTCGCAGAGGGTTGAGGAGGTGACGGGTGTTGCTGGTGTTGCGGAGTCTGCGGCTATGATGAGTGCGTCGAAGGGGCTGTTGGTTGTCGAGAAACAGAAGGGTGGCACTACCTCTGTGGCAAATGATTTCACCTTTGCCCTCGCCATCGAACGCGAGGTGGTAAGGGGTGGACATATCGAGATTGTCGGCGCAGGACCAGGGGACCCCGACTTGGTGTCGGTTCGAGGACGCGAGATGTTGCAGAGAGCCGACCTAATACTCTACGCTGGTAGCCTTGTTCCTATTGAGTTGACACACTGTGCCAAAGAGGGCGCTGTGGTGAGAAGCTCCGCATCTATGAATCTTGAGGAGCAGTTTGCCATAATGAAGGAGTTCTATGATCGAGGTCTATTTGTGGTTCGTCTTCACACGGGTGACCCCTGCATCTACGGGGCTATTCAGGAGCAGATGGCGTTCTTCGACAGATATAATATGTCATACCATATTACCCCCGGCATCTCATCGTTTCAAGCGGCGGCAGCAGCGTTGCGTTCGCAATTTACAATTCCAGAGAGGGTGCAGACGATTATTCTCACTCGTGGTGAGGGTCGAACCGCTATGCCCGAAAAGGAGAAGTTACACCTATTGGCTCGATCGCAGAGCACGATGTGTATATTTTTGAGTGCGTCGATTGTCGATCAGATCCAACGAGATCTCTTGGAGCACTATCCACCCACGACACCTATTGCCGCTTGTTATAAGTTGACGTGGCGCGATGAGAAGATCTTCCGCGGAGAGTTGCAGAACTTAGCCCACATCGTAAAGAGTAACAACCTCACCCTAACGACAATGATTGTTGTTGGTGATGCAATAGATAATCGTGAGGGGTTGTCGAGACTCTACGACGATGGGTTCAAACATCTGTTCCGAAAATAGAACACCCCCTAAAACAGAAGACTGCACGACAAATAGAGTGTGCGAGGAGTGCCGTAGGTGTAGCTGTTGGGTTGGAGATATTGCGATCCGACGGATGATCCGGCGGAAGTGGTGAGGACTCTCGGTGACTCACCTCCATACTCGATCCTGTCGCGATCGCCTAGGAGGTTATTAATTCGAAAGTTTAGAGATAGGCGTCGATCTGCGGGCAGGTAAAAGAGTTTCACGACACTCACCGTGGCGTCGAAGACCGATGGCATCGAGTCCTGTTCAACAATTGCGGCTGCCAGCTCCGGCGCATAACTCGCCGTGAGGAGAACCTTGTCGGTGCGTCGCGCAAAGCTAGGGGTGACATATCGTCCTCCACCATAGGAGCAGTTGAGTGATAGAATCCAACTATAGTTGAGAAGATAGTTCAGCGATGTGGTTATGAGTAGCTGTGGGGCGTTACCCAACTTACAACCCTCGATTGCTGTTGCGTCGGAGGTAGAGAGTTGTTCCATTGTGCTGTCGTCGTAGAGTGTGACAGTCGGTGTGGTGTCGTAGGTGTAGTCTCCAAGGGCGATCGCAATATCCAAACTAAGTTCGCGACTAACTTTATACCGTCCTACAATATCGAGCCCAATGGAGCGTGTCCCAATACCTTGCGTCACAATATTTGAGTAGGTGTAGGTTATGTCGTCGTAGTATGACCACACTTGAGTCTCTTTGCGAGAGTAGAGCAAGTACCCCTCGATGTCGAGCGATAGATCGCCCCTTTCATATCGGTATGAGAGGTTGAGGTTGCTGATTTCGCGAGGTGTGGGGTTGTCGATCGTGCGGTTGGCATTTTGTATCTGGATGAATAGGTCGCTGTCGTCGATTGGGATTTGGCTGAATGCCCCTCTAAGCGAGAGGTGGTGTCGACCGTTGAGTGAGTAGCTGACCCGTAGATCCGCTATGTTGTGAGAGATCTTTACGACGGAAGATTGCCCATAGGAGAGTGTTCCCGGGAATCGCTCTTTCTCGTAGTGCCCGATGCGGCTCATCGAGTTCTCTCCGAACTCACCTCGAAATGCGATTGATAGGTTGTTGGATCTATAGTTGAACCCTAAGTATAGAGCCCAAAGACTCTGTTGTGACGTGTAGTCGTATCCAAACCTCTCGCCCTCCACAACTTTTCGGTCGGGGTTGCGTAGGTCGTTCTGCATATCATTTCCTAGGTGTACATAATCCCCAATGTAGAGGTCGTGATCGAGGTGATACTCTGCCCCAAGTAGGTCGTCTAACTCCTTGAAATGTCGGTTGCTGTTGTATGCTAATTTTAGACCATAGTTTATCTCTAGCTTGTTGTCTATCTTCGATACTAGGGTTGGGGTAAACTCAACCTCCTTTGTAAGTTCCACCTGCTCTTCGAGGATGTAGTGTGCCGACCCATCTGAGGAGCGTTGGTTGTAACTCACGAGATTGTCCCACGCGATTTGGGTGTAGCTTGTGTCGTTGTCGCGCCACACTTGTTCAACTTCAGCCTTTGTGTCGGAGTCTGATATGTAACTTGGGAGTTTACGATAGTAGTTGGGTGTTGGGTTGTAGGCGTCGTACCACCCGAGACGACTAATGCTGCGACGACCAATCTTCGAGAGGAGGGTTGTGACGAGTGTTGTCGATCTGTTGAGAGGGTGTTGATAGTGTGTCGAGAGCTCCGGAATAGAGTATTTCGAGACCCTAGAGTTTCGGACCTTCCCATCGTAGAGACCCCACGACGGATTGTAGAGGTTGTTACCGGTGAGTGTCGTTGTCTCTTGTGACGTGCTGCTCTGTAGACCTCGTGTAAGGAGTGGAGTGTTGAGCGAAATGTCAATGTAGTGACCCTCTTTGAATTGGCGGCTACATCGGATGTTAAATCGTAGGTCTTGGCGAAACACCCCCTCGATGTTGGCGTCGCGCCCCGTACGTAGATCCATATCTGCTGATATACTCCAACCACTCTTGAAACTAGAGGAGAACTCCCCGGCACAACCGATTGAATATCCACGCGTCGACCCAAATAGTCGCACTCTCCTCGTCGGGTCATCAACCTCATATCCCTCTATAATCGGAGCGATTGGATCTATAATTCCATCCGCAATCCACCAATCAATACCGCGTCGACGTTGAGATATTTGGGGGCGGTAATATTTTGTTGCCTCTGAGTATGGGTCGCTTTTGGGGGTGTAGAGGTTGAAGAGTGTCGGGTCGAGGTCAGATAGGGATGCTGACTCATCCTCACTTGCCGTTAGTGTTACGGGGAGGATTAGTAGTAGTATGGCAAATAGTCTCACTCTCATTGGATAGTTAGCACGAATGTGGGTATTGTGCAAAATTACGTTTATTTTGGGAAATTACATCAAAAAATTACTACCTTTACCCACGATATGGCATTTAATATGAGAATAGGAGAGGGATTCGACGTCCATAAGCTATGTGAAGGGCTTACGTTGACGTTGGGCGGGGTTACGATAGACCACGCAAAAGGGTGTGTGGCACACTCTGATGGCGATGTTGTGATCCACGCTATTTGTGATGCACTTTTGGGTGCTGCGGCATTGGGGGATATTGGGTTGCACTTTCCCGATACGTCGGCTGAGTTTAAGGCTATTGATTCTAAGATTCTATTGCGTCGAGTGTGTGAACTTTTGCGTAGCAGAGGCTACGAGATCGCGAATATAGATTGTACAATCAGAATGCAGCAACCCAAACTTCGTCCCCATATTGATACAATGCGAGGAGCGTTGGCTGAAGCAATGGGTGTTGAGATGGATCGAGTCTCTGTCAAGGCGACGACAACCGAGAGGTTGGGGTTTGAGGGGCGTGAAGAGGGAGTCTCGACGAGTGCCATAGCCTTAATATACAAAATATAACTACATAATATATGAAAAAGGTACTTGCATTCTCTGTGTTATTGATGTTGGGATTGGTAGTTTCACAGATTCTTCCGATCCACTTAACAGGATCATTTCACTACTTTAGAGACTACTTTGTCTCACCATTGCTTTATATTTCGCTAGCATTTATTATGATAAATGTGGGTCGCGAGTTTGAGGTCGACAAGAGTCAATGGAGGGCATACAGTACCGACTACTTCATTGCAATGGCATCGGCAGCACTGCCGTGGATTTTGATTGCGTTTTATTATGTATTTGTGTTGTTGCCCGAGGATCTTTGGAGTTCGGGGGATGCGTGGAAGGAGTCGTTGCTTCTGTCGCGATTTGCAGCGCCTACGTCGGCAGGTATTCTCTTTACGATGCTTGCGGCGATGAATCTGTCGCGTAGCTGGATCTACAAAAAGATTCAGGTTCTCGCAATATTTGATGACCTCGACACAATTTTGTTGATGATTCCTCTCCAGATTATGATGATCGGTATGAGGTGGCAGATGTGTGTTATGTTGTTGGTTGTGGTTGTGTTGCTGATATTCGGGTGGCGGAGGCTAAACACCATCGAAATGCGTCAAAGCTCACGATCAATCCTCTTCTACTCTGTTATTTTGTATGGTATTACCCACTCTATATATTTGATATCAGTGCGTTTTATGGGACACCACGACGCAATACATATCGAGGTTCTTCTCCCTGCATTTGTCTTGGGTATGGTTATGAAGAGCCACGACTGGGAGTGTACGCAGCGGTCGCGTGTAGCTAGAGCTGTTTCGTATCTGTTTATGTTTTTGGTGGGTGTGAGTATGCCACTTGTTGTTGGGGGTGGTGATGTAAATGATGCCTTGGATTCGGTGATTGCCTCTGTTCCGATGATGGATTGGGGGACGATTCTGATGCACGTGTTGATTGTTACGTTACTCTCGAATCTTGGTAAGTTGGTGCCTGTTTTCTTCTATCGAGATCGGAAGTTGTTGGAGAGGTTGGCAGTATCTGTCGGTATGTTCACACGTGGTGAGGTTGGTGCAGGTGTTATCTTTATCGCTATAGGTTATAATTTGGGTGGTAACGCCCTTGTAATATCCGCTTTGACGTTGGTTTTGAATCTTATTTTGACAGGTGCTTTTGTGGTTTTGGTACGTTATTTGGCTCTGAAGAGTTGTGATAAGTAGTGTAAAACAATTATTGCCATATTTTTAACAGCGCTCTTAGTGCGATATTTCTCACTATTAAATTTCAATATAGAACCACTATATTTTCGATTCAATAGCAAGAAATATCATCTCCAATAGGCACTATTAAAAACACAGCAATAATTATTTTACCCTACTTAAACCTATAACAAAAATAAATTAAATTTATCTAATTATGAAAAAGTTTAGATCGCTGCTACTACTTGTAGCTGTAGCTTTGTTCTCTGTGGTGAGTGCGGAGGCAAAGATCTTAGGATTGGGTGTGACGGGAGGTATCAACAATACAGACTTCTCGATTAAAGGGGAGAAATCCGCTATTGAAAATGGATTTGGCTATCAGTTTGGAGCGACCCTCTCGGTGTCGTTACCTTTCTTGAGTCTCTCTCCAGAGGTGTTGTATACGAGCACAAAGTTCGACATCACAAAAGCTTCGATATTGGGCGATACGGCATCTGTAAGAAGCAATGCTGTCGAGATTCCTATTATGGTTGGTTTGTCGGTGTTAGGACCGTTGAAGATCGAGGCAGGTCCCAAATTCACAGTTTACGACAGTGCTAAGGCGTCGTTTGACGGTGGTGGTAGTCTCGACATTGGGGAGGTTCGCTCATCGGCAGGTTATGTGGTGGGTCTAAAGTTGTCGTTGATGGGCAAGCTTACATTCTCGGCAAGATATAATGGTCAGTTTGACAAACTCGCTACAGATTTCAATCTAGATGGTAGCGAATATAAGATAAAGTGTAGAGCTTACACAATTAGTGCAGGTTACATATTCTAAATAACGTGAGTTAGCATCTCAATTGCGCGGAGTCCCTCCTCGCCGAGATCTAGCGAGAACTCATTTACAAAGAGCTTTATGTGAGAGTCGATGACTGTGTCGTCGAGCTCTTGGGCGTGACTCTTCACGAATTGACGCGACACCGTAGGGTTGGCGAATGCGTACTCGATACTTCGAGTTAGAAGTCGCTGAAATAGCTCCTGCGTTGTGGCGTCAATGTCGTTTCGCATAGCTATTGCACCGAGTGGGAGGGGTAGTGAAGTTTGATTCTCCCACAACAATCCAAGGTCGGCGACAAGCTCCAATCCTCGCTCTGCATATAGAAATCGCCCCTCGTGGATCAACACTCCACCATCTACGTCACCTCGTTCAATGGCATCGGCTATTGTGGAGAATAACATCGGTTGTCGCTCCTTGATCTGGGGTATAAGCCTCTTGATTAGTAGATTTGCTGTGGTGTAGATTCCCGGTATTGCGATGGTTTGAATCGGTGTTGTCTCCCCTGCGCGTCGAACGAATAGAGGTCCGTTACCTCTGCCTAGAGCTGCACCACTACGACTTATGGAGTAGTGGTTTGAGATGGCAGGTATGATGGCACAACTGATTTTTGAGAACTCTGCCTCACCCCTGATCGCACGAGAGTTGAGCTCCTCAATGTCATAGAACTCAACCTCAAGGTCAAGACCTTCGGTGTCGATGCGACGGTTGATTAGAGCATCGAACATAAACGTGTCGTTGGGGCAGGGGGATATATATAGTTTCATCTTATATTTGTTGGTATATTATTGATAATACGTTGGTTAGAGCTTCGGTTGCGCTCTCGAAACTCCACTCCGAAGAGGGATCTCCCACGCGGTTCGAGATAGAACGTATCTGTGAAAAAGGGATCTTGCACTCTTCGCATATCGCTGCAATAGCTGCGCCCTCCATATTTTCAATACCACAATCTTTGCTCGGAAAATTGGGAAGATTGACAGTGTTTGATGTGGCGTGGGGAAGCCCCCAGCGTGGGATAATATTGTAGACCTTGCGCCAGCGTCTAGCGAGCTCCTCAATCTGCTCGCTTGTGACCTCTACAACTTGATCTATGGGGTGTAGGTCGAGGTTGTATGAACCTGCGATACCTGCTAGAATAACCATCTCGCTCGCTCTGTTGAGAGCTATTTGCGCCATCGTTGCCGCTGATGCTGCCATTCCGACACCACATATTATCACTTTAGCCTCTGGGTGGCGTTGTCGGAATTTTGTCGCTTCGAACTCTGTGGGGAATAGAAATATCATCGTTTCATAAACTCTTCGATCTCCTCTACGGTGATCGGTATTTTTTTATCTGCCGTGGCGCCAACTTCGCGACATCCTGACTCAGTTATTATAATGTCATCTTCGATGCGTATACCTCCGAAGTCGAGATGTTTCGACACCATATCCCAATCTATAACATCTCGATAGAGAGCCTCCGAACGACGTCTCTCGATTAGCTCGGGTATGAAGTAGAGACCGGGTTCGTTGGTGAGTACTGTGCCCTTGTTGAGTATCCACTTGGCGCGGATTATGCACGACGTGGAGTGAGATGCTTGCTCTGCGAACTTCTCAACGTCGAATGTTCGCTCCCCGAGAGCCTCGCAGTCGTGTACGTCGAGCCCAAGCCCGTGCCCAACACCGTGTGGCATAAATAGCGATACCACACCCGACTCTAATATCTCGTCGGTCGACCCCCTCAAAAACCTAAGGTCGCGTAACCCCTCACCTAAAATTCGATATGTCTCACGTTGTAACTCGCTGTATAGCATTGCAGGGCGTGCAATTTGGGATACGTGGTTGTGTGCCGCGAGAGTTACGTTGTATATATCGCGTTGAACGGAGGTAAATTTGCCATTTATGGGGTATGTTCGTGTGTGGTCGGAGCAGTAACCCGATAGGGTCTCTCCACCAGCGTCGCATAGAAAGAGTCGTCCATCACGAAGAACACCCTCTCGCGCAATGTTGTGGAGTATCTCTCCGTGTTGGGTGCATATCGGAGGGAACGACACCCCGGCACCCATACTACGTGCTATACCCTCCAGTGCGCCACCAACTTCACGTTCAACAATCCCATCTTGAACCATTCGCATAGCTGTTGTGTGCATTGCATAGCCTATTTTGTAGCTCTGTTCTAGCTCTTGAATCTCCTCGTCGCCTTTACATTCGCGGAGCTCTGCCACAGCAAATATTAGTTCGGGGGATAGGTTGTGGGGTAGTTCGCTGACTTTTATATTTAGCAGATCGGCGAGGGCGATCTTTGTCTCACCACGATAGGGTGGGAGGATATGGATCTTTCGACCGCTATTGACTACTTTTGTTATCTTTGGTTTGAGCTCGCTTATTGGGTGGGTGATCTCTACGCCGACCTCTGCGGCTAACTCTCTTATGGATGGTTGCTCTCCAGTCCAAATTATGTCGTCGAGGGTTGAGTCGTTGCCATAGAGTGCCACCTCGTAGGAGTCGAGGTCGATAACCCCCCACAGCGATGCTCGGTCTAACCCAAAGAGGTATCGAAATGATCCATCTTGACGAAAGTAGTAGGGGTTATTGAGGTATGAGTTGGGGCTTAGTTCGTTACCCGGTATTACGACAATACCCGTTGATTTCATTCGAGCCATTAGCATTGCTCGACGCGCTATGTATATCTCCTTCTCAAACATAACTATTGTAGATCTACCTCCGAGGCATCGACCATTTTGTAGAGTTTGTCACCGCGACGAACTACGTTAGGTGTGCGGATTGAGCATATGTCTCCTTGTTGTACCTTGTCGGATGGTTTGTTGTCGAACATAATCGTCTCTATTGCCATCTCCACAACACCCGTCGTTTGACCCATAAATAGAGCTTCGTCACCCGTTGTGAGTGGGGATGCCTCTATCAACACCTCCGCAACCGACAACTTTTTGAAGAAGTTGGTCACCTTCCCCACATAGACTTTGCGTTTTGTGGCGGATGAACCGTGATTTAGGGTCTGTTCTGCGACCGGTTTTCCAGCGTAGTAACCACCCCAAAACCCTCTGTTAAAGACTGTCGAGA
The DNA here is from genome assembly GCA_047174765.1 of Rikenellaceae bacterium. Classification (GTDB taxonomy): domain Bacteria; phylum Bacteroidota; class Bacteroidia; order Bacteroidales; family Rikenellaceae; genus Alistipes. Next base: position 142,979 of record JBCQTT010000001.1, read on the forward strand.
GACGTTCCGAAAGCTCCTCGACTAACTCTAGTGTATATTCGTCTCGTTCCAAAGCTCGAAGTGCCGTGTCGTAACTCTCGACAACACGCTTTACATACTCTCCTCCGCGTGCGCGCCCCTCTATTTTGAGAACACGAACCCCTGCGTCGATAAATTTATCGAGGAACTCTATCGTACAGAGATCCTTTGGCGAGAGGATATATTGTCCATCCATATCGAGCATCTCCCCCGTTTGTGTATCTTGAATGGTATATTTTCGGCGACAGATCTGACGGCACGCACCACGATTTGCAGAGCAATTTGTCTCGTGGAGGCTCAAGTAGCACTTTCCAGAAATCGACATACAGAGTGCTCCGTGTGCGAACATCTCAATCTCAACGAGCTCTCCTCGTGGTCCTCGAATGTTTCGGTTTGTAATCTCACGGCTAATCGTTGCTACCTGCTCCAAGCTCAACTCTCGTGCCAAGACTACAACATCAGCCCACTGCGAAAAGAACTCCACAGCCTCAATGTTCGATATGTTGCTTTGGGTCGATATGTGTACCTCGACCCCAACTTTGCGGGCGTAGAGGATTGCCGCGAAGTCTGTTGCGATGATTGCATCTATCCCCTCCAACTTAGCACGGTCGATAATCATTTGCATCGTCTCCAACTCATCACCGTATATCGCGATGTTGACTGTTAGGTAGCTTTTAACGCCACTCTCACGGCAGATTGCAACGATCTGAGCAAGATCCTCTAGCGTGAAGTTTGCTGCCGACTTAGCCCTCATATTTAGCTGCTCGACTCCAAAGTAGATGGAGTTTGCACCTGCGTTGATTGCTGCGTGTAGTGATTCGTAGGAGCCCACAGGCGCCATTATCTCTATATCTTCTCTCTTCATCTGTGTTACGTTACTTCTCGCGATTCATTAGGCTGCGAGCATAGTCGCGTAGTTGTTGAACTCTCTCTTCGTCTGCTGTGAGATTGTCGAGGAGTGATAGGGCTCGCTCGAATTTGGTGAGTATCTGCTGTTCGGTGACGCGTACAATGTCGAGAGAGTCGTAGATACCCTTAACTGTCAAGATCTTCTCCTCGTCGCTAATATCGTTATCTCGGTGTATGTTGCAGAGTATTTGACGTGTTTCGTTATCTGCGCGGCTGAGAGCCATAATCTTTAGGAATGTCTGTTTTCCCTCCAAGATGTCTCCTCCGATTGCTTTACCCAACTTCTCGTCGCCATATGAGTCGAGGAGATCATCTTGTAGCTGGAATGCAAGTCCTAGCTCGGTGGCGAATCGCTGGAGTGTTACGCAATCTTGATCGGGTGCACCTCCGATGAGTGCACCAATGAGCGTCGCACCACCCAACAATACGGAGGTCTTGAGTTCAATCATATTCATATACTCAACAACCGAGACCTTCTCCTGTGTCTCGAAATCCATATCGTATTGTTGACCTTCACATACCTGTGTCGCCATATTGTTGAATACATCGAGAATGCGAGGTAGCGCTGCCGACTTAACCTCCGTGAGGAGTCGATATGCAAGGATAGTCATAACGTCCCCCGATAGAATCGCCACATTTGTCGACCACTTTACGTGTACCGATGGTTTGCCACGTCGTGTCGCGGCGTTGTCCATAATGTCGTCGTGGAGAAGAGTGAAGTTATGGAAAACCTCAACTGCTGCTGCTGCTGGAAGAGCATCCTTGTAGTTGTCACTATAGATCTGATGGGCGAGCATTGTCAACATTGGACGTAGCCGCTTGCCACCCTCAGCTAGAGTGTAACGTATTGGAGCATATAGCTTTTCGGGCTCTGTGGGGATGTTGATTTGAGCAATGTAGTTCTCAATCTCTTGCAATATCTCTTCGTTGGGTCTCATCGTGGTGTTGATTTAATTTTTGATGTGAGCCAAAATTACAAAAAAACTTTGAGATATTTATATTTTTACGACAAATAAAGAGGGGAGCAACGAAAATCTCGCTTAACTCCCCTCTCTTTATCTTTCGTGGAACCTACTATTCACTCTGGGGTGTATAGACGAGTTCAAAGTCGTCGACCCACATATTACTGTTCTTGCTACCGGTGTAGTAGTCGGCATAGCGTGAGCTAACAGCAACAATAATGATGTGTGTCGGAACTCGGCTGTGAGCAGACTCTACGACATTATTATTTTCGTCGAGTAGATCGCGATACTCCAACTCGATAGAGAATTTAGACCAATCTTCACTCGATGTAAAGATCTTCTCGCCATAGGCGATGATCTCAGAAGCATCATTGTCGAAGAAAGTTGACTCGGCGCTTGTGTCTGCTATGACTGGAGACTCGTCAGTTCCACAGAGCACACCCGATCCATTGTATCCGTACTCCTCCTTGCTCCACGTTCCTAGTGCAACGTAGATTATTCCCTCGTCGTCGTCATCTAGATTAAGCTTGTAGTCACCCCATTTGTTGTTGACGTTGGTCACCTTTCCGCAATTATATTTAGCGTAGCCTTCGAGTCGAAGTGGGCGCTGTGTAAATGGTCGTCCCATCTTTATCGTTCCATATGTTCCTCCCGACGTACCGTAGAAGCTACCGGTGAAGATATTACCCGCAGCGAGGAATTTAAAGATGCTATTTCCTGATAAGGATGCTGCTATTTTTCCTGTCGTGTAGGGTGAAATCTCCGACTCGTCGGGTTGTGTGATGTTAAGACCTCCAGTGATAGAGCCCGGGTTACCACTTCCCCAATACTCATCTGTGCCTACAGCGTATGGATATATCGTCTTGCTAATAGTTTGCCACTCTTCGAAATCTGAGTTGGGGAGTTGTGGGGTGCTCTCCGTTGTTTGAGCGGAGATGGATGAGGCGGTGGAGTTGGAGTAGGCGATGAACTCGTAGTCACTTTCGGGGACAAGACCCGTAACGCACGCCTCAAAGAGACCATTCGAGATGCTCTCACTCTCCACGCGAATCCAATCTGTATCCCCACTCTCTCGATACTCAAAGTAGCAGAGCGATGGATCGCTCGTGTCGCCCGTTGCACTCAACCAAGCTACAGTTCCCCACGCATTTGCCGTTAGGTTCACACTTGCGGTGATTGGGTTTACGTAGATGCTCCATATATTGCTACGCTCGTGTGAGGTAACAGTAACCCTCACGATGTTCGAGAAGTCACGTTGAGCTAACTCTTCGAGGCTAGGGGAGTAAGTTGTTATACCATCCGCACCGAGTTTGAGAGAGGTGATCTCTAGCTGTGAGAGATCTACGGTATTTTTGTTTACGTCAACTTCGACTTTAAGTAGGTCTTTGTCTATTCTCTCCGCTCCGATCTGACCTGTTACGTTGAAATTATACTCAATATTCTGCTCTCCGACGATCTGCCACTCGTAACTCTGATAGAGATATAGGGTTGACTTTACGGGGTTCGTAAGGTCGAACACACCCTCCAAATCACGTGAGATCTTAGCTCCATCAGTATACTCAACATTTGTGATGTTGACATTCTCTATGTCGGTTGTCTCGTCGAGCGTTAGGTATACCGTACGCTCGGAGTTGTTGATTCTGCGGACGGTGAATCCATCACCCTCAACGTTGGTTATATATAGCTCAATGTAGGGGTAGGGTATGTCATTCTCGACACACGACGAGATCGCCGTTGCACAGAGCAACAACATCCCGATCAAATATTTTTTAACTCTCTCTTTCATAGTTTTCTACCAAATGTGTAGTGTAATACCTAAATTCACAGCCAAAACATTAAACATAAATTGCATCTGTGACGAAGTGCGCGACCCCATAAACTCTCCGCTAGCATCATATTGATCTATACGCGTGAAGTCGACTCCACCAAATTGAAACGAAAGCGAAGCGCTAAGATTGTGCATTATAAAGGCGCAAATACCGGGATTAAAGCTCAAACCAACAGACCGTGTTCGACTCTCGGTGAAGTCTGTTGAGTTGCCGCTCTCATATTCGAATATGCTCTTACCCGTTGTTGCGGAGAGCTCTACGTCGGCAAAAACGCCATAACGCCCTCTGTCATCCAATGCGGCATATGAGCGATGGAATACCGCAAATGAGTAGCTCTTGCTGTCGAGTGCGAGATAGGGTATGTCGAAGTCGATGTTATTACTCTCGCCCAGATCTATGGTTGCAGAGTCGATTGTACCATTGACCTTAGAGTATGTCATTCTTGCTCCGATGGCACGATTGTCGCGGTAGAAATATCCCACATATGGTTTTACGCTCGTTATCGAGCCGTTGGCGGTGATGCCATCCAACAACAGTAGGTAGTCGGCATTGTCGCCACTCAATGAGTAGTGTGTTGCGGTGATACCGGCTATTTTTTCTCCTGCGAAGATGAATTTCTTTTTGTTGATTTCACGCTCGACGTGTCCCATTTTGAAGCGATTCAACCAGTTTCCGACATATATTTCATCCAACAGTGTGATGTAGATATATTTGTCGAGGCTGTCGACTTGATTTCGATCTTTCTTAGACTCTTTTCCGTTGACGATGGTGACAACCAAAATTAGCTGTAGTAATAGTATTGCTCTCTTTATCATAATGCTCTCCTCTCCTTAAAAATAGAACGCTACACCTAATCCGATTGAGAGTAGGTTGAGTTTGAAACTGATGTTGGAACTCTCCACCTCTCCTGTGTAGACCTGATTGTGAATTTGCTCTGTGTAGCTATATCCAACGCCGAGCATACCAACTGTAACCTCAAATGCTACGTTGTTGGTCGCAAACGCAACGATACCCGGAACGACACCAAATCCGACACTGTATCCTTCGGAGAATGTACCGACTACCGGTTGGTCGTACGCAAACTTAGCACGCGATCCACCAACCTCCAATCGAGCCTCGGCAAAGAGTGCGAAACGGTTTGTTTCGCCAAGTGGTATGTATCGACGCAAGATCGCCATAGCGGTGTAGCTATTTTGTAGTGCGTAGTAGTCTACGATGTCGAGTTCGAATGGATCTACGTCACCCTCGATGCTCAACGTCGCAGAGTCGATGGTGAGTCGCGAACGTCCATACTCGAATCGAACACCTGCCGATAGATTATCTCTGAACGAGTAGGCGACGATTGGGCTAGCACAGACAGTATAACCCTCGGAGTTGATCCCTTTGACTAGTGTAAACGAATAGTTGTCGTTGATGTGCGTCGAATATGAGGCTGTGATTCCTACGATCCACTGCCCCTTTGGGACAAACTCGTTTTCGAGATTTACCAATCCGCGATTGTTGCGGTGGGCGGTGATCTCCTCTATTCTCCAATTTTGGAGTGAGTCCCTCTCCTCTGCTTGGAGGGAGAGGGTCACACCCAACAGAGTGAGGATCGTTAAGAGTATTCTATTTTTCATTGTGCTCAGTGTAATATTTTGATGTAAATTTATTTTTCGTGAGTTTGGAAGGGTGTGAATCTCCCAAACTCACACTATAAGTTAATATCCAAACTCGAAATCTTTAATCCACATTTTACTACTTGTAGAGCCCGCAAAGTAGTCACCATAAGCACTCGCCGCACACGATATAACAAGTGTGATATTATCAGAGGGTTTTGTGGTTGTGTCGTAGTAGACGATATCTATTTCGAGATCCTCTAGCTCAGTTCCGGTGGTTGACTCGTCGACGAAGTATGAGCCGTAACCGATAATATCTCCCTCCTCGGTGGTTAGCTGCGACTCGGGATCCCACATTCCGGTTGCACTTGTACTTGCTTTGACATCGTGACGACTATCCCAGTCGACTATCGCAACGAAGATACGACCACGATCGGTGTCACCACTCGATAGGTATCCGCTGTAGGTGAAACTTGATACTGTTCCTAGTGTTGCGGCATATCGTACTTTGAGCGATTTGGGGCGTGCCTTCCACTCGAAATCTTGTCCGAAGCTCGCAGTACCTGTTGTGCTAGCGAAGTTGAATGTTCCGTAGTAGAGGTTTCCCGCAGCAAACTTAGTGATGAAGATTACTGTAACCGATGTCGATTCAAGGTATGCGCATCCCTCTCCACCATATGAACCATAGGTACATAACTCGCTAGAATAAGAGTTGTTACCACTTGCCCACGTCGTGCTGCTCGAACTAATGTTCTCGCCGTAGCAGCTGAGACCGCTAGGAACATCACTATCTGGAATTGTTTGTCTGTCATCGTCTGTTGTAAAGCTCTCGGTGGTGTAGGTGCTCTCTCCAACCTTTAATCTATACTCGTAGCTCGTTGCTGGGCTAATACCCCAAACCTGAGTGAAGATCGGTAGACTATAGCTATTGTTAGAGCTACTCCACTCAGCATCGATAGATACGTTGTAGGTGTAGTCATCAACCTGCTCGAGGGTGGCACTACGCCAACTATCCTCACCAGCGGCTTTATACTCGACAGCGACGCTCTCGGCGTTATCCTCGTAGACGTATGCTGTAAAATTTGCTGAGTTGAGCCATAGGTCGATATTGGTAGGTGGTGTAACACCTGTTATGTTGATGCTTAGGTTGTCGTCGCTATATGTTCCCTTTATGTCGGTAACTTTGATGTTTACGTCGTTCTCTCCAGCGGCGGTGAATGGTGTGAAGAGAGATGATGAGAGTGTCAACTCTCCATTTGTGTTGTCTACCATTGTGTAGCTTGCTCCACTTACACTGCTCTCCACTCCATCAACGAATGGGTAGATTGTCGTGTCACCAACGGTGATTGCAACACTATTGATCGCCTGTATTGCTGAGACTGTAAAGCGGTAATCCTGCGAGGGTAGGTGAATGTCACTCATCGAGAAGTCGATAGGTGTAATTGTTGGTTGTGGCGCAAAACTCATTGAGTCGTCGACGTCATCGGTCGACTCATCCAACTCGATCAAAATACTCGATACCTCAAGGTCTGTTGTATATTTGAACGATAGGGTGTATCTTCCTCCCGATTTGGGAGACTCTATAACACCCTGTGCTGTCACATCTTTCGAGTATACAGCAGAGTTTGCTACACCCGAAAACTCCCACGTGAGGTTATCCCCCTCGGGGACGATGAAGTATCCCGTAGCACTCTGGCTGATCTCCAATCCAACGGTTGTTGAGTTATATGCTTCATCCGAGTAGCTCTCTGCCGCTGCAAATCGAAGAGTATATCCATCGGTAAAGTAGTTCGCGATTGTCTCATCGAACGAAACATCGACGATCGTGTTGAGTATCGTGCAATCTATGTTGATTGTCGAGGTGGTCTGTGACACAACGCTGAATGACTCCTCTCCATAGAATGTCATCTGCAACTCATCGGTCGAAGCCTCTGTTTGGTCTCCCAAGATGAGTGTTGCGGTGTAGTCACCCGCAAGGATGTAGATCGACTCTGGCATCTCTGTGGCGGGTTCGTAGCGTCGAATGAGTCTGTCGTCGGCGTCGTAGATCTTGAGGATACTCTTCTCCAACAACTCTGCCTCTCTTTCACTATCGATAGAGCGTGTGTCGTCAAGTGCAATTGAGAACTCGACGCACCCCTCGCCATCTCCGTAAGCTGCAACATCGCCATCTATAGATGTTTTATTACAGCCCACACCGAGAGTCATCATCGCTGCGACGATCCAGAGGGTACTATGTTTTATTGCTGTTTTCACCTTCTTTCGCTATTTAGTTTTTGTTTGCAGCGATCTCCTCGTCGCTATAATATCTAACAACCTGTAGAGTCTCTACGCTCTCGCCATAGGAGTCAACAGCTGTGATTTCGAAGTCGGTGTATGCCGCAGACTCGGTGTATGGTAGGTCGGCGAGTATTGGCATAAACTCTGAGATGTCAACTTCGAGATATGTTTTGCCCTTCACGTCGTCATCTATGGGGAGTTCCAACTCGGTTAGCATATCAGCCATATCCTTTGTTGTGGTGTTGGCGAGGTCGATCTCCTCCGCAAGGTTTATAGCCTCCAAGAACTCTGGTGTAAGGAGAGGGCTCGTAAATTTGATTCTCAACGACTCTAATCCACTCATCGACGAGATCTTCAACACAACGTTGAGTACCTCATCGGTAGAGATCTCGTAGTATTGACCAAACTCACCACCATCCCATACAATCTCGGGTGCTGATTGAACCTCAAATAGAAGGTTTGTATATGACCTGCGACTCTTGCTGTCGGTAGCCTCCACCTTGATGGTGTGTGTGCCAGCGTAGTTGTAGAGAGCATTGATTGCTCGGTACTTAAGAGTTATAGATATTGCCCCTGTCGAAGCATCCTCGTAGAGGGTTATGTAATCACTCATATCTGTTGATAACATATCTCCATCCCAGATGTTGATTTTGTTGTCGGTGTATCCAGACTCTGCCAAAGCCGCGATTAACGAACTGTTTGTGGAGCTGATCGTAACAGCGATGTTGTCGACTGTTGAGTTGTCGCTTGGTGTAATTGTAGCCTTGTAGATTGGGGTGTATGTGTCGCTGTCGGTGTCGATGTTGTCGCTCGATATTATGTATGCCTCATCAAGCGAGAGGTTGTTGTCGAGAGCCAACACGGGTGCTCCAACATCTGTCTTTTCAGAGTCGGGATCTACAACTAAACCCTCCTCAAGATCGGTAATGAAGCTCCCACTGAGGATATCTACCCCCAAGGTGGTGTCGTAAACCCATCCCTCAACCTCAAATGTGATCTGGATATTTCCTTCATTGTAGTTGTCGATTTTGATCGAGATCATTCGGAGCTGTCCACTGCTAACATCTGAGATAGATTGTGACCAAGTGATAGGTATATAGTTTGCCTCTTCGTTGTCGGCAGCTGTGTTGTACATTCCGCTGAGTGTTGTGACGATCTCGCTCACTCCATCTTGTGGGGCAAAGTAACCTGCATTTGCCTCATTCTCCTCATCTGTTGCACTCGACGAGTAGAGTTTGTCGACATCGAAAACGAGAGAGGCATCTCCATACTGAAGTGTTACGGTGAATGGGGTCTCAGCATCGTCTGCGGTGTTGAAAAGTGCCAACATATCGGCAGCTATAGAGACTTGATTTTTGATCGTCGCAAGTCGGCACGCAACACTTCCAACAGTCGTGATATTCTCATCACCTACCAATAGTCGTTTCTCGCTAGAGGCATAGATCTTCTGATTCCACGCTACTGCGGGGATTTCGAGGTCCGAGGTGATATACAATATGTAGTAATCGGCAGGGAGTGTCAACATTCCCTCTTCGGCTTTCACCTCTGCATATGTTTTTTGATATACTACTTCGCCACTTGTTTCGTTTGTGAGTGTAACGATGTAGTCGTCAATGTTGACTCCATCGCTGCTACTACTGCGGCTCTGCTCATAGCTATCGGATTCGTTGTCGAAGAAGTTCTCATCCTCCTCCTCAACCGAAATAATTAAACTACTAAATGAAATATACCCACTGCTGTATGGGTCGATTACTTCATCGGGGTTGATCGTGTTGTCGGGGGTGTTGAACACCGAGTCTGAACCATCGCAGCCCGATGCTACGGTGAGTAGAAGTGCCGCTGAAGCAGCTAAGGTTATTGCTCTGCGCAGATTTGTTTTCATAATCTTACTCTGTTATTGGTTGAGCTCTATTGTCTCGTATGATATGTCAGTGATTGTGTCGTCTAGGGTTATTGTGATCTTCGATCCTCCAGCTGTGGCTGCATCTACAGCTACGCGGGATAGGATTCCGGCTGTGGTTGTTCCAATCGAACTCTTTGTGAAGGTTACCGTTGAGGCATCGCTTGGATCTTCGGTTGGGCTCTGCTTTGTACCCTCGCCCTCTAAGTAGAGAGTGGTCGAGGCTGGAACAAATAGTATTGCGTTATTCTCCTCGTCGCTACTTGTTGAGTCGTAGATTATCTCCGAACCGCTCTCGGTTGATAGCTTCAAGGTCGCTCCGCCAGCGAAGTAGTTGTCGAACCACTCTGTCGTCTCGATGGCGATGATTGAGTTGCGAAGTTTGAGGGTGATGTTTGCAGTGGCATTGTAGTCGCGTGCATAGATTGTTACATCCGAGCTACCTGTGAAGCAGGCGTTTGTAGCACTCTCTACGGTGTCATCGCTAGAGTCTGTAATTGTGAACACATAATCTCCAGCAGGCAGATATGGGGGGCACATAACCCCATCTACCTCCTCCGATTCGTTGTAGGCATCGAGACTCTCGTAGCCTTGAGAGAATGTCATTGTCTCGCCACTGTCGGAGTCTATGTAGATACCTTCAACATAAAGAGTTAACTCATCGTCCGAAGGGAGAAGATCCTCCGATAGATAGTATATGTCGGAGCGAGTTGTCGTTGCGGTGATTACGTTATCTGTAGATGTCTCGATCGCGAGACGACCATAACCGATATTGGGCTCTTCAGCACCTGTTTCAGTGTCGTTGCAACTTATGGCAAAGAGAACTGCTGCTATATATAGTAATTTTTTCATCTTTCGTCTACTCTATTTTGCAATTGTGACACATACGTTATCGAGATATAGCCAGAAGTTACCATTAGTACCGAAGAAATATGTGTATGAGAAAGTTGTCTTTACTCTCCACGAAATACGAGTACTCGACGAGGCGTTGTCCACGGTAAATGAGTCACTATAATTTATGTTGTCGTAGTCTTGACTACTATTGCTATCCGAGCCGTCAGTATCTTCTACTACCACATCTGTTGCGTAGGGACTCTCTATTGATGTCGATCCAACCATTCCAGTTTGGGTTGTGTCGCTACCGTAGTCGTAAGTCGTGTTACCGTTACCTCCATATGACCAGCTAGAGAATATACCTGATTTGTATGCTGAGTAACGTCCTCCTTTGTAGTTGTATGAGACATTTATTTTTGCTCCATCTTTGAGATAACTTAGGGCAGGAGAGTCAATACGTCCCGGAGAGTTCGTTGTAATACTAGCTCCCGACTCATATCTGGCACAGATACGTATAGCCTTGCCCTCGCCACCTCCAACGCGTGTTGCAGTCCATCCTGCGGTGGTCAATCCATATGAGCTGAGGTCAACTACATCTTGATCGCCCGAATTCGTGGATGTGCCGCCAACACCAGTGTTGTCATCTTTGTTGAATGATGAGATTGTCTTGAAGTCCTCATATAGAATGTGTGGAACTGTTCTCTCGAATGTGTTTATTGTGTTGTCGTTGATCGAACTTAGAACGAGATCTTCCGTGGATGGAATGAGCGCGCTATTTGACTCATACTCAACTTGTAGCGATGCTCCGTCGAAGGCGTCTTTATACTCGCTGGTTACATATTGAACACTGAATGTATTTGTTCCGTCGTTGAGAAGTGTGGCTGTGTTTTTGCCGCTGTCGAGGAATATAGCACCCTCTGGGGCTGTTAGGTTGATGTTGGTTAGATCCTCTCCGAGGTTATTTTGTGCAATTGTAATCTGGATGGTTGTTGCCGACAACTCCTCACCGATCTCGGTGTAGACGGGGGTGATGTGTCCTGCGGAGAAGGTGTGATTTTCGAGTGGTATTAGATAGCTACAAGACATTTTGTTGTCGCTACTGATACCGCAAATCGAGATATCTCCAGTTACGTCGCTCATCGGATTCATAAACAACCAAACACAATTTCCATCTCCTGCGTCGATTGGTTCGCTGAGGTTGAGGGTTATTGTTTTGCTGCCGTTCGATGTGAATGTTGGGGTTGTTGAGGTGTCACTCATATCGCACGAAAGTGTACCCGCAGCAGATGTGGGTAGGGTAACTTGGAGTTTTGATATTGGGACACCAAGTTTGTTGTAACCCTCAGGAATAGATATCTTTAGTATGTGGGTGAGGGATCTGAACGAGAGAGAACAACCATTCATTGTAGAGCTGCTGAGAGCCTCTCCAACTACAGCGTCAGCGATTCTAAAGTCAACAGATCCGTCGTACGATCCACTCTGATATGTTGGGATTGTGTAGTTGACGACAGAGCCACTAATCTGATCGGGGTAGGGGTAGAACGAGGTGTAGCTATACTCCTGTTCATCCGACATAGCATCTATGATGGATGAAAATTCGGCTCTGCTGTAATCTGTGCCGTAGTAACGGAGGGTGAACTTATCACCTTGAAGAGCTGTGCTGCCATCACTTACGCCTGTTGCCCACAGCGCAACTTCGTCGCCGATACTCCACTTTACGGATGAGAGATCGTCATCTAGCTCGGTGCGAGTTGACGCATCCTGTGCCGCTATCACTACCTCTACTTGATTGTTGAGTGAGGGTGTGTAGTTGCCAATGTCACTGCTGCACGACGCTAGTAGTAGGGTCGTCACAATGAGTGTTTTGTCTATGTATTTCATAGGTTTAATAACTTTCGTCTTAACTAAAATTGCTCAAATATAGATCCAATCTTTTGATATTCAAAATATAATCAATGGATGATCATATTTTATCAACGAACAGTTATTTTGTCGGTAACCTTAGATTCTAAATTAGTAGTGATGCGTTATAATCTCTACCACTACCCTGCGCGGGCGGCGGCGGAGGGCTCTCCGCGGAGCTTTGTTGTGTTGCGATTGTTAATAGATTGATTCTCAATCTACTATATATTGATAAATATTCGATTAAAGCTATGCTTTATCTCTCATTTCTCAACATATAGCTACGTAGGCTGCGCCTACTATTAACAATCGAACATAAGTGTCATCCAAATCAAAAGTAGAATATACAGCCATATGTGGTTGTAGTTCAAATTGTTAGGTGGTCATCATAAAAAGTTAACGCATCACTAGTGATTCTAAATCTCTATATACCTCTTCATAACGGCATATATCGTGAGTCCTGCAACAGAGCGTATTCCTAGTTTCTCGACGATGTTCTTGCGATGAGAGATGACTGTTGCGAGGGCAATGTTGAGTCTTTCGGCGATCTCTTTGTTGATGAGCCCCTCGACGACGAGTTTTAACACCTCGATTTCGCGACTCGACAACACCTCTTTGATTTGAGTAGGGTGCTCTGTTTTGCTGTGTCCGTGTCCGTGTGCTGCGCCTCCGTGCGCTGCAGAGTGGAGGTTTCGAATACCGGACTCTATCTCGCTTTGTGATGCAGCGATGTTTATTTGAGGATAACCTTCGAGTAGATTTGCGTGGGGAGTTCCGTTTGTGAGTACAATTGTTTTGTGGCGACGAGCCTCGAAGAAGTCGCGTTTCTCGACGACAATATTTGCTGATGCAAATATGTGGAATAACTCTTCGGGGTCGCTCTGTGCAATGTCTGAGAAGTTGTCACATACGCGGAACGCTGCAAATGGTAACATATTCTCAAGAATCGATCGTAGACCTATCCCCATTAATGTGTTGGGGGCAAGGATCGCTATTATAGGTATATGTCTACTCATTGTGGTATGGTTCGTTTCTTAATATAGTAAAAGCTCTGTATATCTGTTCGGCGAAGATGACTCTCACAAATTGATGGGTGAATGTCATAGTCGAGAGTGCTATTTTGGAGTTGGCGCGCGCATACACCTCCTCGGAGAAGCCGAATGCGCCACCGACGATTATGACTAGTCGTTTAACACCACTGTTGAGTCGTTTCTGAATCCACTGTGCAAACTCCACCGAACGGTATTGAGTGCCGCGCTCGTCGAGAAGTACAACGAAGTCGCTGTCGGTGAGTTGGCGCAATATTGCGTCTCCCTCGACTTTGCGCTGTTGCTTAGCCGAGACCCCCTTGCCACTCTTGATGTCGGGGAGGGTTGTGACGGCAAATTTGCAGTAGTGGTTTATTCGTTTGGCATACCCTTCGAAGAGACGTTCCATCTCCGATGAATCGGTTTTGCCGACGACGATTAACTCGATGTTCATTTAGAATCTGTTTAAATTTCTCTCATCTATTTTGCTAAGGATCTGTCACTTCGCTTTCCTCTTTTTGCACTTCGTTATATAGGCACCGCTATGCGCCTTATACAAAGAGAGAAAATCAAAGCAACATCTCTCTTAGCAATTATAGCGAGAAAAACTTAAACAGATTCTCAATATTATGTTGTTTGTTGACCACAAAAGTAGCGATATATTTGAAAATAAGCAACTCAGCGTTAATTATTGATTGAATTTTTGATTATTATGCGTTGAAATCAGACAAAATTTGTTATCTTTGTCGCTCGTATAGAAATTTAATTAGAGTATGTTAAGCAGAAAAATAGCAGATAAGTTGCAGGGAATGGAGACTCCATTCTACCTATATGACATTGCACTCTTGCGCCAAACTCTTGAGAGCGTGGTTTATGAGTCGAAGAAGTATGGCTACAAGGTGCATTACGCCATCAAGGCAAACTATGATGATAGGGTTCTTGCCGTTATCAAGGAGTATGGTTTGGGAATCGACTGTGCGAGTGGTAATGAGCTTCAGAAGGCGATTGAGGCGGGGTTTGATCCTCGCGGAATTGTTTATGCGGGGGTTGGTAAACGCGACAAGGAGCTTGCTTATGCTATAGACCAGAAGATATTGGCTATCAACTGTGAGTCGATGGAGGAGTTGGATGTGATCGACTCTATCTCGGCATCTAAGGGTGTTGTGACAGATGTTGCGTTGCGTATTAACCCCGATATCGACCCTAAGACCAACCATTGTATTGATACAGGTCAGGCAGATAGTAAGTTCGGAATCTCGTATGAGGAGGTGATGGAGAATGCGGAGCATATCAAATCATTGAAGAACCTTAATATTATAGGTATACATATCCACATCGGGTCGCAGATCCGCGAACTTCACGTGTTCGAGAATATGTGTAACAAGGCGAATGTGATTGTTGAGAACTTGGTACGTCTTGGATTTAAGTTTAGCTTCGTAGATGTTGGAGGTGGATTGGGTATCAACTATGATGTGCCTGAAAATGAGCCTATTCCAAACTTCGCGTCGTTGTTCTCGATCGTCAACAACCACTTGCGAGTTGGAGAGTGTGATGTTCGTTTTGAGTTTGGACGCTCTATTGTTGGTGAGTGTGGAGAGTTGATTACAAGGGTGTTGTTTAACAAAACTACCGCTACGGGACGTCGTTTGGTGATCGTTGATGCGAGTATGACGGAGTTGGTTCGTCCTGCTATGTATGGGTCGTATCACAATATCGAGAATATATCGTCAGATTCAGATCTTCGCTCGAAGTATACCGTTGTGGGTACAGCTTGCGAGTCGACAGATGTGTTTCAGGAGAATCTTTCGCTTCGCCCAACGAAGCGTGGCGATCTGTTGACGATGAAGTCGGCAGGTGCTTACGGTATGTCGATGGCGTCGCGTTATAATCTTCACGATCTGCCGGGTGCAGTCTACAGTGACGAGATCTAAAAATTAGGTGATAATATGTGGCTACTACTGGCTTTCCTCTCAGCATCGCTGTTGGGATTATATGATGTAGCGAAAAAACAGGCGGTTACAGCAAATGCTGTGCTGCCTGTTTTGTTGCTCAATACTCTCTTCTCGACGCTGCTCTTTGCTCCGATGTTGATATCGGTGGAGGGTGGCTTTGGATGGTTCGGCGGAACTATTTTGGAGGGTGAAAGGGGTGATTTGAGTGCCCACTTAGCTGTTATGTTGAAGGCGTGTATCGTCTTGTCATCGTGGATTATGGGGTACTTTGCAATCAAACACCTTCCCTTGACTATTGTTGGACCGATCAATGCTACTCGTCCGATGTTGGTTCTGATGGGGGCGATGGTGATCTATGGCGAGCGTCTCAATGGGTGGCAGCTGTCGGGTGTGTTGCTGTCGTTCTTCTCGTTGTTTTTGTTGAGTCGGTCGAGTCGAAAGGAGGGGATCTCGTTTGGTGGGAATCTCTGGATCTTGATGTTGGCAGGGGCTGCGGTGATGGGGGCTGTGAGCGGTCTGTATGATAAACATATAATGCAGACGCTCAATCCAATATTTGTGCAGGGATGGTATAACCTCTATCAGCTTGTGTTGATGAGTGTCGTTGTTGCGTTGCTGTGGTTGCCACGACGTAAGGAGAGTACACCTTTCCACTGGAGTTGGGCAATTCCTTGTATCTCGATCTTGTTGTCGATGGCTGATATGGCGTACTTCTATGCGCTGGAGCAGGATGGTGCGATGATATCTCTGATCTCGATGGTGCGTCGTAGTTCGGTGATGGTGTCGTTTGGTTGTGGGGCGCTGCTTTTTGGGGAGCGTAACTTGAAGGCGAAGGCTCTCGATCTGTTATTTATATTAATAGGTATGATTTTGATCTATATTGGCACGAAGTAGAGCGAATTTTGATAATTTTATTATATTTGCAACAATCTTGTAAAATTAACGTTATTTAGGTATGAAGAATAAATTTGTATATTTGGTGGTGAGCGCAGTGTTGATGCTCGCTGTTGGTTGTGGAAAAGATGAAGAGGGTAGTGATGTTGTCGGTGGATCTATCGCGGGCGGCGTGAAGAGTATCTCGTGTAGTCAAGTCGATGGAAACTTATATACCTATACGTTTCGCTATGATGATTTGGGGCGCGTTGTTCAGGTCGTCAACGAGGGTCAGTATTCATTCTATTCGTCATCATCTGTAGTCTCTAGGTCGAGTGAGGTTGATGAGAATGAGGATATGGATATTATTGAGAGGTTCTTTGCACCACTCGCTATGCGCCCATCAGTAGATTCGGAGTCGGTGGCGACGCGTGCGACAAGTGTGATGGAGTTCTACTACTTGTTGACTATTGAGTATAATATAGATTCAATATCTGTCACATATTCGGGTAAGGAGGATGGAGTGTCGATCGGCTCTAAGACTATTGAGTATGCACTGAATAGTAGTGGGTATATTAGTGGGTATTCGTCCGTGGGTGTAAACTACGATCAAGATGATGCTGTAGAGAGTAATTATGTCAAGAAGCGCGATTTCTCATATGTCGATGGATATTTAAGCGAGATCTCGTATACCACTACAACGACGGCTGTAGCAGATGGTAGCGTCGATGTGTCGACAACGAAGTGTGAGTATGTGTGGGAGGGTGGCAATATGACAGATTTGACAACTACATATGCCAATACCTATATAGTATATAACGAGTACCAAAATGATTTGAGTGTTGATTTGTCGATGGCTCTTGTTGGTGTTGATTCTGCGACTTACTGCTTCGAGAAGGGGCTGTATGGAAAGTCTTCAACAAATATGGTCGCAGGGAGAAGTGTTGTTGGTAGTGCGTTGAGCGACTTCTTTACGTATGATTATGTGTATGAGGATGGAGTGTTGACATCTATTGATATGGCTTACGATTACTCTATTACAGGGGTTACAACACCGAACCCCTCATATCAAGGAACATATAGATTCCAATATTACGATTAGTACACTTTGGAATAGGGCTATTATTGGGGTGATTCTCAAAAGTTTTTAGATAACTTTTGAGAACACTCCACTTTTTTTTGTAACTTTGCGAGATTGTTGAATCGAAAATAATAATATCATAGAGGTATGAATATATCATATAATTGGCTGAAAAGCTACGTCGATACTTCACTCTCTGCTGAGGAGGTGGCGACAATCCTCACCGAGATAGGTCTTGAGGTTGAGGGGTTCGAAAAAATCGAGACTATAAAAGGTGGACTCGCGGGAGTTGTTGTTGGAGAGGTTCTCACTTGTGAGGATCATCCCGATTCGGATCACTTGCACGTTACAACGGTGAATGTTGGAGGTGACAAGCCGTTGCAGATTGTCTGTGGTGCGGAGAATTGCCGTGCTGGATTGAAGGTTGTCTGCGCAACAGTTGGGTCGGTGCTCTACCCAAATGGTGGTGACGAGGAGTTCAAGATCAAGAGGTCGAAGATTCGAGGTGTCGAGTCTTTGGGTATGCTCTGTGCTGAGGATGAGTTGGGTATCGGAACGTCGCACGCCGGAATTATGGAACTCGAGGCTGACGCTGTGGTTGGAATGAGTGCCAAGGAGCTGTTTGGAATAGAGGACGATTACTTGATTGAGGTGGGTTTGACCCCAAATCGTGTCGATGCAGCATCTCATATTGGTGTGGCTAGAGACCTCGTGGCTTACTTATCTAGCCGTGGAGTGGAGTGTGAGTTGAAATATCCAAGTGTCGAGGCGTTTAGTGTGGAGAGTAATGCCCTCCCAATCGAGGTTGAGGTGTTGAATAAGGATGCTGCGCCTCGTTACGCTGCGGTTGCGGTGAAGGGGTGTAAGATCGCCCCATCGCCTGAGTGGATGCAGAATAGATTGCGTGCCGCAGGTATCAATCCCAAGAATAACCTTGTCGATATTACAAACTACGTTCTCCACGAGCTAGGGCAACCTCTACACGCATTTGATGCGCAGAAGGTTGAGGGTCAACATATTGTGGTTCGCACTTGCGGTGATGGCGAGAAGTTTGTCACCTTGGATGGAGCAGAGAGGGTGTTGACGGCGGATGATTTGATGATCTGTTCTGCGGAGCGTCCAATGTGTATTGCTGGTGTATTTGGTGGTTTGGATTCGGGTGTTAGTGACGAGACGACAGATATTATCATCGAGTCGGCATACTTCAACCCAGTGTGGGTGCGCAAGACAGCGAAGCGATTTGGTCTCAACACAGATGCCTCGTTTAGATATGAGCGAGGAATAGATCCCAATATTCAACTTTACGCTCTGAAGCGTGCCGCTCTTCTCTATAAGGAGCTTGCAGGAGGAGAGATCGCAAGCGATGTTGTCGACATATGTGACTCTCCGGCAGAGGATTTTCGATTTGACATATCGATGGATCGCACTCGCTCTTTGATCGGTAAGGAGATATCGGATGAGGAGATCGTTAAGATTATTGAGGCGCTCGACGTAAAGATCGAGTCTCGTAATGGGGCGGTGTTGAGTGTTGCAGTTCCTCCATATAAGGTGGATGTTCAGCGAGAGGCAGACCTTGTTGAGGATATTCTTCGAATCTATGGCTACAATAATATCGAGATCCCATCGTCTGTTCGTTCAACGATATCATACGCGCCACGTCCCGACAAAAATAAGTTGATGAATATGGCTGCTGACTATATGAGTGCCAATGGATATACCGAGATAATGTCTAACTCGCTCACAAAGTCGAGCTATTATGATTCGTTGGAGGGTTACCCTGCTGAGCGCTGTGTAAAGATGCTCAACCCGTTGAGTCTGGATCTAAACGTGTTGCGTCAGACGCTGTTGTTCAATACGTTGGAGGCTGTGGAGCTCAATGCAAATCGCAGAAATGGAGATTTGAGAATATATGAGTTTGGAAATTGTTACTTCTACAATGCAGAGGCAGAGAGTGAGGAGCGTCCACTAGCTCCATATCGTGAGAACTACCGTTTGGCTATCGCTGTTACAGGCGCTGCGTCACCTGTGTCGTGGCGAGATAAGAGTAGCGATGCTTCGTTCTTTACGCTCCGAGATATGGTTGAGAGGTTGTTGCTTCGCTTTGGAGTCGACATCTACAGTTGTAAGGAGGAGAGTATCCAGAGTGGTTTATACTCTGAGGCACAGAGCTATAAACTTGGCGGTAAGGAGTTGTTGCAGATGGGCGTTGTGTCGGGTAAGTTGCGTAGCGACTTTGGTTTGAAACGCGATGTTTTCTATGCAGAGGTCGACTTTGATGCGCTCGTTAAGACAACAAAGAAGCATAAGATCACGGTGGCGGAACTCTCTAAATACCCTGAGGTTAAGCGAGATTTGGCACTTCTGATAGATAAGAGTGTTACCTTCTCGATGCTTCGCGATGTAGCGTTCCAGACGGAGAAGAAACTCTTGAAGAGTGTGACGCTGTTCGATGTCTATGAGGGCGACAAACTTCCATCGGGTAAGAAGTCGTATGCGTTGGGCTTTGTTTTGGAGGACAAGACTCAGACACTTATTGACAAGGTTATCGACAAAGTTATGAACAACTTACAGCGTCAATTCGAGGCAAAGTGTGGAGCGCAGATTCGCTCGTAGTCTCAAAATCAGATAGATATCATCTATTAGGGCTGCCCATCGAGAGATGTCGGCAGCCCTTTTTTTGTCGTCACTTTTGACACGATACCAAAAGTTATGAACAGTTGTTTATAACCTGTGTTTCTTTTTTTGTGAATGATATGTATCCGTCACTATATAAAATAAATCGTTCATAATTTATGCTTTTTTTCTAATGTCAAGTGATTGATTTGTAATATATGATGGAGACGCAAATCGCCATTAGATAGCTATAAAACGCGATATTGGAGAGAAAGAGGGAAATTTTTTGTGATAAATTTTTGCGCGTTCGAAAATTCGTAACTTGCACAATAATTAACCAAACTATAATGGTGGCTAAGTGTTTTGCCATATTAAGGTAGTGTAACTGTGAGTTCATTTTATGAATTAGCAGATGCCTTTTTGTGTGACGTTAGACAACAATATAAACCAAAATAATAACAACCTTAAATTAAACTATGAAAAGATTATTTACCTCTTTTATGGTGCTTTCGGCTCTATTGGCTACGGCTTTAGTGACCTCTTGTACCGAAAATGATTCCGAATTGGTATCATTTGACTCTTTCTCTATCACGCTACCTACGAATGGTCAGACTTTGTATGTTGGTGATACATTCCAGATTGAGTTGAACACAAGCCCAGTTATCGATGATTGGGCGAGCAATATCAAATTCTCTGTAGCTCCAGCATCGTCAAGTCAGACGTGTGTTTATGTTAGCGAGACAGGTTTGATTACAGCTGTCGAGGCTGGTGAAGCAAATATCGTTGTTTCGTCGCGTGATGGTGAGCACACACTCCTTGTAAGTGTAGTTGTTGTGGATGTGGTAGTTCCAGCAGAGTCGGTTACAATCGATGGTACTTATGAAGTAAATTATGATGGTGTTAAGTATACCGACGAAGTAAATCTTGCTGAATTGGTCTCTCCATCATTGTATCTTACAGCGACTGTTATGCCAGAGGATACTACAGCTCCAGCTGTAACTTGGTCAGTTAGTGACCTTGGAGGAACAGGAACAACAGTTGATTCTGAGTCAGGACTTGTAACCTATGGATCTTACCCCGGTACTGTGACTGTAATAGTTACACTTTTCGACTCGACAGCGTTCTATGATGCAGGATTTGTTGATGGCGATGATGCGAGTGCTTATACATTTGAGGATAAGTTGATTATCACACTTACAGATGAGACTAAATCTATCTCAATTAGCCCAACAACTTTGCTCCTTGATCTTGTGGAGACTACATCGTCAACACTCTCTTATACTTTGTATAACATAGATGAGGCGACATCTACTCTAGTTTGGACATCTTCTGATACTAGTGTTGTAACAGTTTCGAATGGTGTAGTGACAGCGGTAAATGCTGGAGAGGCTGAAATCACACTCTCTTGTGATGATGTTGTGTCGGCGCCTTGTAGTGTTACAGTTGCTCCTTCGGGAATGGTAGTTGGTGACCTAACAGATGGTGGAAGCACGTTCTAATATATAATATAGGTATATTGTTGTGGGGACGACTCACACAATGAAAAGTAGTGTCGTCCTCATTTTGAAAACATAATAATAGAAAAAAAGAATAGATATGAAACGTAAATATATATTTGGTAGTGCAGTGGCAGTCGCTTTGGGTATGCTAGCCACATCGTGCGAGAAATCTGAGCCAACACTTGGTGGAGCAGAGAAGAGCGATATGTTTGTAACCATCACAGTTAGTGATGATGTAGACACACGTGTTGATATGGATGGTTTTGATGTAGATTGGGCTGTTGGTGATGAGATGTTGTTCTACAACTCTAGTTCGACTAACGCAGCTACTATCTCTACAGCGTCAGAGTTGAGTGTAGAGTCAGTGTCGGCGGGTTCGGCAGTATTCTCAGGCGAGGTTAGTTCGTCATTGCTTGGGGGTAAGGTTTCTGGATTCTATCCAACAAACGGTTATCGTAACTGGATCTCGGGAACAAATGCGTTGTCGTCACTTCGTGTAGCACAGCCTACATACTTCCAGTTGGAGTATGATTCAACTGGTGCGTTGACTCCAGCGTCAATGGGTAAATATTGCTACATTCACTTCCAGTCAAACGAGAGTTTGTCGGCAGATGTGAACGAGTTGACAGGAACATTGAAGCACATTGTTGCATATATGGATCTCAACTTCAAGAATGTTAGTTCAAAGGCTGTAGAGCGTGTCTATATTGCTGCAGATCAGGCCGAAGGTACAATGATGGCAGAGGCTGTTGTCTCTGCTGATGGATCAGTTGATTACGATACAACTATTGATTATATTGGAAATGCTGAGGGAGACTCGTCATTCACATATGCATCGTTGGGTACATTCGATATTAACTATTTCATCTTCGAGTTGTATGACTCAAATGGAGATCTTGGAGTTACGCCATCAAATGGAGAGCTTCAAGTTCGTCTTCCACTTTTCCCACAGACAATTGCAGGAGCTTGGGATCTATATGTAGTGTATGCTGATGGAACAGAGGACGTTATCACTATCACACATAACAGTACTGATTTGGTTGCTGGAAGTTGCTACAACAGTGCTAACTCTATTGATTTGAGTGGCGCAACAACACTTGCAAAGGTAACAGCTAAGAAGGGTGACTACTACTGGACTACCGATAATTCATATGCAACAGTTGTTACAGGTTCTGAGACAACTTGTCCAGATGCTATTGTTTACGACCTAGCAGGTACAGGAGTTGATCGCAAGGCAGGTAAGGGATTCTCTACGGTATACTATCGTAAGTATGTTATTCGCGCCGACTCTGAGGGACGTTCTTATGGCACAGATGGTTATGATGGTTATGTAAATACAGCATCAAATTCCAAAAACACTAACCTTACAACTACAGGTATCTACAATGGTATCGTAGCGATGCAGGATTTCCTTAACGACGCTATGACAGCTACTGACGAGACAACAGCTAAGCTACAGTCTCATTCAGATCAATCGTTCGCGGGTCTTTTCGAGGAGTTCTCACCTTGCTACTCAGCTATTTATAGTAGAAGTACAGCTTACCAAGATGTTCAGTATTCTGCAGATGCTTTTGATGGAACAGAGGTTAACCTTTGGTATCTTCCAACTGCATATGAGGTTTATGACTTTGTCTGCAAGGTTAATGAACTTCAGTCGTTGAAGAGTAACTACTATTCAAATCAGCACCTTAAGCTTAACACTGTAGGTTTGATCCCCGGAACTAACCCCGGCAACTCGTTTGGAACTAAGACGCTTGCTGCGCCGATGTCGATTGGTACAGATGGTGTGACTATCACTTATGGTTCATCTATCTACGCAGAGGGAAGTTCTAGTTATGGAAACGCTCTTGATTTGACCAATACTGATCCCGACGTAGAGGGACCATTGTTCGATACAATTCTACCTCAGCAGTATGAGACATCGGGAGTAGTTTCTGGAGGAACTAACTACAACTTTAGAACAGCAACATTTGCCGATGGAGGTAACCTCTATATGCGTGTTCAGAGTATCTATATGTCACCTACTTCTAGTTATTTAGGAACGACAGCGACATTCTCTGCGACGACAGCTTATCAGCCAGTTTGGCCAATGGTAACACTCGATTCTGCTTGTGCGACACAGCTTCAGTAGGGTGTTGAAATAAAGTTCGGATAGGGTCGGATTTTCCGCGATATTTTATCCGAGAACAAACATATTTGGAATCCCATTTCGATCTTGTTATTAAACGAGATTCGAAGTGGGATTTTTGTTTTTGTTTCAGATATTTTGGGTGAATATATTTGGGGGGATGGTAGTTGATATAAGGTATAAAAACAGGTCAAAAATGGTGATTTTTCATTCAAAAATGGTGTTGTTTTTCAAAAGAGGGAGAGGGTAGATGTGTCTAATTTATTAATATCCTATTAAAAAAAATATGCTTTTGGGAACGTTTTTTTTTGGTTTTTGAGTGATAATTCGGAAAATATCCTTATATTTGTATTGGCGAATGTCCCTATATATAGCACAAGAGAGCGATATGTGTGGGCAAAAGCTGTAACCAGACCATAAACCAAAGACTCTACGACGATAGTCGTGGGTCGCTAACTATTTCAAAATGAGCAAGAAGAGATCTTTTATATCTCCACGCATTGCTGCACCCCAAAGGTGCGGTGATTTTCTGCGTTTGGTGATATCCCCCTATGGATAAAACAATCAATTAAAATATATAATCCAAAAAAACAAACAAAAGCTGCATTCAACCTGCAAATGCAACTGAATTCATAGTTAATATTTGTTTAAATTTTTCATTTGGTGTGAGGTAGCCGAGCCTTTTACGAGGGCGATTATTTAGCTT
>JBCQTT010000049.1:0-2515 GCA_047174765.1 Rikenellaceae bacterium
AGCCCCCTCGCAATAAACGAGGAGGCTTTAAACTACAACTGAGTATCGTTTTCATATAAAAAACTCGAACCCTAAAGTATTTCAATCCACGTCTGTTTTTGGTAGGTCGACGATGCCTATATCTATATTTTTTCGATGATCTTTACCCCTTTGGGTAACGACTCTCGATCTATTTTAATGTTGTAATCTTTGAAGTTGCGTGAGACATCCATCGGGTTGATCTTCTCGACACTCACACGGTCGAAGAGCTGTGATGATGGGGCGTTGCCGAACTTGCTGCTGTGTTCAAAGATGATTAGTTTGCGAACTGACATCTGCCCCCTGAGCGATGAACGATCCTCCTCGAACATATTTATCAACCCTTGCCAAAATAGCTCTAGGTCATCTTCGGTGAAGCCGCTTTGAGCTGCGAGGTTGGCGGAGATGTAGCCGTAGCCTTGATATAGAGCGTAGGGAATCGTGTATTTGCGACCCATTGTTCGATTCTCACCTTTCTGCTTTTCGGACTCTTTCTCGGTCGTGACGGCTATTCGCACGATGCAATTATCCATCATAATAATTGGTTCTATGCTACGTGCAAAGGTCATCTGTATTGGACCTCTGACCTGCCCTGCATTCTTGCCACTGGTCATCAATGCCCCAAAGGTGCGAATATCCCAATATTGTGCGCACATCCACTCGCGTGCTTGGTGCACTTTATCGTAACCCTCCACCTCTTCGACTTGGCTCTGTTCGTAGGCTTCGTCAATTAGCTTATTTAGAACGGCTCTCTGCTTTATGTAGATACGATTGCCAGCCTCCTCGCCCTTGACCATCTCGACGTAGTTGCGCACCTTGCGTTTGAGGCACACATCGGTGATTATTCCCTCGCCAGTTTGGGGATCTACACGTGGGGCGTTATCGTTGTCGGGGTCTCCATTTGGATTGCCATCCTTGACATCGAAGAGGATAATAAATTCGTAGCGTTTGTTAACTATCTTGCTCATTGCTCTCCTCCTTTTTAGTGTAGAATGATCTATTTTGATGTTGGTAGCCAAGGGCAAATCGGCTCTGATCTTCGAGCGATAGGCGCATTGGCACACCATCTGTTGATATTTTATCTGTCACCTCGCCAAATATGCTCTTTAGATATACTGTTGTACCTTGTGTTGGGATGCGTCGAAAGTAGCCATTCGAGAGTGAAAACAGTCGATTGAATATTGCCGCTGGTGTTACTGAGAGTGTTGAGTATAGTGCATCCTTAACGGTGAATGATATGTTTGGCTGTGAGGCTCGTTGTGCTCTCTCCACGACTGCTAACATACGTCCGAGTAGGTAGCCTGTGTTTGTGTAATCTCTATCTAATGCCATAGGTGTAGGTGTTTTTATTGTTTCTGTTAGGTAGTGTCTCAGCATACTTTCAATCACTGGGTGGTATGTTTTGGGGCGGAGTAACATTGGTAGTATCTGTTTGGGCAGTGGTTTCGCCATCAAAATAGCATCCATATAATCGACTATAAATTGTGGTGATAGGTATTTGATATCGGAGTATGGCGCAACTGCTAGTAGTGGTGATATTAGCGATGTGTTTGGCTCTAAATATTCATATAAATACTCGATATTTCGCACCACATTGCCGATTGTTGTTTTGATCTGCAATCGGGGTGAGATGCGTGCTACGTTTGGCACGAGGGCTATGATGTTGAATATTTCGTTTGACTCTCGATATTGCGTTAGGTCGGTTGTGTTGCTCTGAAATAGAGAGTGGAAAGCTGCGTTAAAGTCGCTATCACCATCGCAGAAGAAGAGAAATGTCACATCTCCAATAACAACATTGTGTCCCGACCCAATCTGTCGCATAGCGGTTATGGCGGCGGCATATCCCTCGGCAATATCCAACGAGATTGGGGCATTATCGCCACCTCTCTTGCCATATGAGTCATAACCTAAGGCGGGTGCGAATGATATTAGTTTTGCCCCGACACCTGCCGCCCCTGCAATGTAAACCTTGGGGTGTAGGCGAGCTATATTTGCTTTCTCACCCGACACAAGGCAACTTTGCGTGCCTCCCATAGAGGGTGTTATCAGCTCTGGTTGCTCCGCTGCGGTGCGCTCTTCGCCAATGAGACGAAAGGTTATGTTATGCCCTATCTTTGATGATATTTTTGACCATAATGGGTGGGCGTGAAGTTGTTCGATACCTTTGTAATAGAAGTTGCGGACAGCCTTGAATGTTCGGTTATCGGGATGTGCTGTATAAGCTATAAGCACCTCTTCACGGAAAGAGCAGTGTTGTATCTCTACTCTTTTTTGTTGCTTCTCGTTGTCGTTTGGTAGAGAGTGCCCCGTAACATACCCCAACGAGTCCCACATATAGTTAGCTATTGAGGGTGCATCTTTACCACCTCTGGAGCGACTCTTCACGACATTTATATTTCCCTCACGCTCCTCAATATCGAGTAGCAGACCATCGTCACTAATCACTACGATGAAGTGTATGCGCTTCGACTCCATACCTTGTGGGGGATAGAGTGGA